>JAAYDT010000048.1 GCA_012729145.1 Synergistaceae bacterium
ACAGACCGTCCGACTTGCATGTGTTAAGCACGCCGCCAGCGTTCGTCCTGAGCCAGGATCAAACTCTCCATAAATTGCTCGAGTCTCGCCCGCTCCTTCTCCTGCCTATATAACTATGTCAAGGTGCATGAAAAAACGCCGCTCGAGGCTTCGCCTTCCACGGCGCGCAAGGGGTATAATAGCGAGCCTTTCAAAAGAAGTCAAGGACTTATTTCCAGGTTCGTGAACTGTAAATCGTGAATCGTAAATCGTGGGAGGGAAACAGACAGAACTTGAACTGTCGGGAGCTTTACCGGGAACAAAGGAGCCGGTGAGTGACAGCACCGTAGAAAAGGGGCAGGGAAAGCGCAGGAGGGTGTCATTTGCTCGGCTTTGCGCGGTCGCCCCGCAGCAGACACATGCACGCACGGTTTCACCCGAGTCGTTCCCGGGAAAGTCTTCCGGCAGGCTCCGATTCACAACTTACGATCCGCGGGTTTCTCTGTTGACTGTTTACTGTTCACCGTTAACACTCTTGATCTGCCGGGTTACGCGTTACAAGTTACGGACCTTGACCTAACCCCTCTTCTCCAGGACCTTGCTGAAGGACTGGTAGGTCTCCTCTCCGAAGAGGCAGAAGACGATCTCGCGCAAGGAGGTGTCGGTCTCCTCCTGGAGATAGAGAAAGACCTCGTCTATCATGGCATGGGCGCACTTGTCCACCGGGAATCTCCCTACCCCCGTCCCCAGGGCGGGGAAGGCAACGCTCCGGATATTGAGTTCGTCGCACTTGTAGAGGCTGTTCTGGGTGGCAGCCCTGATGAGGGCTTCGCTGGTGGCAAGGTCGTCGCCCATTGCCGCGGCGTGTATCACGTACCTGGCTTTCAGTGCTCCGGCATCTGTGACGACGGCTTCCCCCGGCTCAATGGGCGCTTTGCCCATTGCCTCCCTTTCGATGGATTCACCACCGAGTCTCCTGATGGCGCCAGCCACCCCTGAGCCCATCCAGAGGCTGGAGTTTGCGGCATTGACTATCGCTTCTCCCTCAAAAGCAGTGATATCCCCCTTGCGGAGCCGGATGACCGTTCGGCCGACGGTTCGCTCGGATACCATGTTCTCTCCTCCCTGTCCGTTCCACCCTCCATCTATCAGCAAACAGGGTCACGGAATTGCCTTCCCTTACTAGTATATGACAAAGGGGACCTCCCCGGGATAAGGAAGAGCCCCTTTGATTCCTTCGAGAAGAGGAACCCGATCAGTATGATCTTGCAAAAACTGCCAGTCTGGCCCCGGGTTTGCCCGTAAAGAAACAGGTACCGGACTCGTCGTTGTCCATGGGGAAGCAGCGAACCGTAGCTCCCGTCTCCTCCTTGATGAGTTTCTCCTCTTCCCGGCCTCCAGCGAAGAAAGCTTCCACGAATCCTCCCCTGGCAGCGAATACCTCTTTGAAACCTTCAAGGTCGCTGACCCGGAAGGTGTTCTGCTTCCGGAACTCAAGGGCCTTGAAGTATAGATCGTTCTGGATCTCATCCAGGACCCTGGGAACCCTTTCTTCCACTTCCTCCCAGGGGATGTCGAAGCGTTCTCCACTATCCCTCCGAACAGCCTGAAAAACCCCTCTCTCAAACTCCTTCTCTCCCATTTCCAGGCGAAGGGGTATCCCCTTCTGGATGTTCGCGAAAAAGCGGTCCCCCGGCCTCATGTGGAAGGCGGTATCGATCTTGACGGACCTCTTGCCAAGAACGACATTGAGCTTCTCCTGCGCTTCCCTGGCCCTTGGAAGAAGATCGCTTTCCAGGAATGTCTCATCGGGGCTGATGGGTATGATCACGGTCTTTACCGGAGCCACTCTTGGAGGTATCACCAAACCGTCGTCATCGGAGTGGGTCATCACAATGGCACCTATCAGCCTGGTCGAGACACCCCAGCTGGTAGTCCAGGCGAAATCCAGCTCGCCGTCACTGTTCTGGAAAGAGATGTCGAAGGCCCTGGCGAAGTTCTGCCCCAGGAAGTGGCTTGTCCCTGCCTGTAGAGCCTTCCTGTCGCTCATCATGGCCTCGCAGGCGTAGGTGTTGTCTGCCCCCGGGAATCTCTCCCCTTCGGACTTCTCACCTGCCAGAACGGGGAGTGCCAGAACGTTCTCCATGATGTCCCGGTATACTCCCAGCATCTTCAGGGTCTCTTCCACGGCCTCTTCCCTGGTGGCATGGGCTGTGTGACCCTCCTGCCAGAGAAATTCCGAGGTCCTCAGGAAAAGCCTGGATCTTTTCTCCCACCTCATCACGTTGCACCACTGGTTGATAAGGATGGGCAGGTCCCTCCAGGACTGGACCCACTTGCTGTACATGTGACCGATCACCGTCTCGGAGGTAGGGCGGACAATAAGGGGCTCTTCCAGTTCCTCGCCTCCGGCATGGGTCACCACGGCACACTCCGGGGCAAAGCCCTCAACATGCTCGGCTTCCTTTTCAAGGAAGGACATCGGGATGAGAAGCGGGAAATAGGCGTTGACATGGCCCGTATCCTTGAAGGCCTCGTCAAAGTGCTTCTGGATAAACTCCCAGAGGGCGTAGCCGTCCGGTCGGATGATCATGCAGCCCCTTACAGGGGCATAGTCGGCCAGTTCGGCTGCCTTGATCACGTCGAGGTACCACTGGGAATAGTCCTTCTCCCTTGAAACGATATTCCGTGCCATATCCATTTCCTCCTCATCCTGTCGCGTCTTCCTGACGTAATTCCAAATATACCGCACATTGTAGGCATAAAAAGTGTAAGGGGCAAGGCTGAACCCTCTCCCCCAGCTCCAGGGGTCAGGGCAACGGATCGGTGTCCCAGAAGGGCCTGCCGATGGTGAAACCGAAGGTCCACTCGGACCTGTCGTCGTAAATGACGAGCAGCCTGCCGTTGAGGAACCTTCCTGGAAGGGAGAGAGCCAGCCCCGCCTCCCAGGCGCTCTCAAGGCGCTCCCACGAAGGACCGTAGGACTGCCCCACGTTGGCAATGATATCAAGGTTGACCGTACCCCACCAGCTTCTCTGGAAAACCCTCCTGAAGGCCATGCCTCCCCATGCTGCGTTCTCCCCCGCAAGAGGGCGAGAGGCCAGGGAAAGGAGCTCCTCCCTTGTCCCCAGGTAAACCGAATGGTATGGACGCGAAGCGTCCCCCGCCGTTGCGCCACCCTTGACAAGAAGCCTCCAGCGCTCACCCAGGGGAGTCACCCAGAGTAGATCCATCCTGGCAAGAAGGGAGGAGGTATCCATCCACCAGGCCGACAGCGACGCCGAGAAACCTTCGGCGGGATCGAAGGGGTCGTCAAGGCCGTCCCATGCAAGGGTCAACAGGGGACCGTGGTGGGTACGTTCTTCACCGTCAAAATGGATGAACTCACCGGCATACCCCAGAGAAGCCCTGAATTGCCCTCGGGAGTTGATACCCGACAGGGCCAGGGAGTAACGGTCCCACTCAAGGGGATCCGAACCTTCAGGGGTCAGTCTTCTGCTGCCTGCCTTCGCGCTGATCTCCCACCTCCTGTAACCCTCCCTCACCGGTGAAAGGTATCTCGAACCGAAGCGCCAATGTTCACCCAGGCCCAGATGAGTACGGAGGGAATCTCCCTCGGAAAGGAGATCGCGGCGGGTAATGTCCAGGTAGAGGGAAGAGTAGGGGTTAAGGTTGCTGGCATAACCCCTTGCCGCAACCTCCCATACAGGTTCCTTCTCTACGTTCAGGACCACTACTGCGGTCCCGTCCTGTCTGTGTTCCAGCCAGAAGTCGGCCGTCCGGACGTCATCCCTGGCCCTGAGATCAGTACAGACCTGGATTATCTCCGACGGGTCCGCTGGTCTGCCGATCCAGCCGACGTGACGCTTGCGTACGTCCTCGGAGAGATGGGGGCCCAGCCCCCTGACCTGTATATCGGCGACGTTTACGGCAGGTATCGAAGGAACGATCCCGGGAGAGCTCCTGTCCCTGGAAGCGACCTCCTCAATAAGGCCGAGGCAGGCCCAGGCTGCTTTCTCTCCGGCAGTCACTATCTCCTTATGCTCCGCCATCTCGAGCATGGGCAGATCCCCAACGTCAGGTGTGATCACCAGGTCCGCGAACCCGATCTCCTCCTGGACGTTGCGTTGGGTCATTATGGTGATCATCTGGTCCACGATGTCCACCACGGTCCTGATGTCCTCCCTGTCCTTCCCTCTACCTGTAACATCTACCAGGACAAGAGGGCGTCCAGGGAAAAGCTCCCGGGCGATCAGCACCGGGGCGTTGGAAACAAGGCCCCCGTCAACGAGGAGCCTTCCGTCAATGGTCCAGGGAGAGAAGAGTCCCGGGATCGCCATGGAGGCTCGCATGGCCGATGCAAGGTTGCCTCTCCGGAGGACAACTGCCTCGCCGGTCACTATGTCCGTTGCTACTGCGGCAAAGGGTATGGGTAACTGGAAGAAATCGGGATCGGGGCATCGTGCGCTCCACTGCTGAAGTCTCTCCAGGAGCTTCTTCCCGCTCAGCCCCCCCAGGGGGCCGGTGATGTGCCCCCTCTCGTTGAATTCAAGCCGGAGGATGGACTGGATGTAGGCGGAAGCATCCTCTCCCGGAGGGACAGTGGATTCCCCCTTGCTGTCATAGAGGAGGGAGGCGAGATCGAGGGTCACTATCATTTCGTCAAGTTCGGAGGAGGAGTAACCGCAGGCTGCGAGACCTCCCACGATGGATCCGATGCTTGTTCCAACGATGCCGTCTATGGGAATGTTCCGTTCCTCGAGCACCTTGAGAACGCCGATGTGGGCGAGACCCCTCGTCCCCCCTCCGGAGAGGACAAGGACCACTCCTGCTGAAGCCGCCGACGACAGGGCAAGGGTCAAAAGAACAGCAATTGCTGCCATTATTAAAGTTAGCCTGCGCAACTGGTCACCCTCCTTGCAAGAATTGAACTTCCACATAGCTGCAATGAATTTTTATCTTACCAGATTAAAGCTCTCATCAAGGTCATATTGGGGACAAAGGAGTAGAAAAACGATATAATCCAAGTCTGGACAGCATGTATTTTTAACTTACTCTCCCGCATTTTCTGAATTATCCCCTGGGGGTGATATGAGCAGAATTACAACAGTGTGACAAGAGCGAAAGAGAAAGGCAAAACCCGTGAACAATTGAAAGGAGTGGGATCAAGTTGGTCGAAAAGAAGAAACTTCCCCTTATCTGGAAGATTGCGATCGGTTTTGTGGCCGGCATCCTGGCCGGAATTGTCTTCGGAGAAAAGATCTCTTTCATTGCTCCCATCGGAACAATCTTTGTTGCACTGCTGCAGATGCTCGTCGTTCCCCTGGTCTTCGCCAGCCTGGTGGTCGGTACGGCCTCCATCGGCGACCCGCTGTCCCTGGGCAGGGTCGGGGTCAAGACCATAGCCCTCTATCTCTTCACAACCGCCATTGCCATTGCCATAGGTCTTACCCTTGGAAACGTCATCAGCCCCGGTGTAGGTATGGGTCTGGGGGCCGACCTTTCGGGATTCCAGGTTCCGACCCCACCAAAGATCGGGGAGGTCATCATTGGTCTCTTCCCCAGGAACCCCGTGGCATCCATGGCACAGGCCAACATGCTTCAGATCATCGTCTTCGCCCTGTTCCTGGGGATCTCGGCGGTCTTTGCCGGGGAGAAGGGCAAGATTTTGATCAACGTAATGGACTCCGTCGCTGAGACCATGTACAAGATGACCGGCCTGATCATGCAGCTGGCCCCCTACGGCGTGTTCGCACTTATATCAACCACGGTCGCTAAGTACGGGATCTCTGTGCTGGCGCCCTTCGGCAAGGTGATCTTTGCCGTCTACCTTGGATGTATTCTACACGCACTCATCGTCTACTCGGGGCTTCTCACGGTGTGGGCCAGGTTCTCGCCATGGCGTTTCTTTGACGGCGTAAAAGAGGCAACGCTGACGGCGTTCGTGACCCGTTCCAGTTCAGCAACACTTCCTATCACCATGAGGGTGACCCAGGAGAACATAGGAGTCTCGGAGAAGATATCCTCCTTCGTTCTTCCTCTGGGCGCCACGATAAACATGGACGGCACGGCTCTCTACCAGGGAGTCTGTGCCCTGTTCGTCGCCCAGGCCTTCGGGATAGAACTCTCCCTGGGCGCACAGCTGGGGATACTCCTTACCGCAACCCTCGCCTCAATCGGAACGGCGGGGGTTCCCGGAGCGGGTCTGATAATGCTGACACTGGTCCTCACCCAGGCAGGGCTCCCCGTTGAAGGGGTAGCTCTTCTGGCCGGGATCGACGCGGTTCTCGACATGGCCCGGACGGCCATCAACGTCACCGGAGACGCCACGGTCGCAACGGTCGTAGCGAAAACTGAGGGCGAACTGGCAGATGTCAAGAAAGCCGCATAAGGTCCTTGGGGTTCTCGGAGGAATGGGGCCGGCCGCCACAGCGGATTTCCTTCGTATTCTGACGGAAATGGCCGGAGTTGAAAGAGACCAGGACCATCCCAAAGTCCTTCTCTTCTCGAACCCCCAGATCCCCGACAGGACCGCGGCGATAACAGGGGGCGGGGGAGACCCCGCCCCCCTTATCCTGGAGGGGCTACAGAGGCTCGAATCATGGGGTGCCCAGCTTCTGGCGGTCCCCTGCAACACGGCCCATGTATTCATCGACAGATTTCGCGAAAAACTTAAGGTACCCCTCGTTCACATAGTCGAGGAGACCCTTTCCAGAGCGCGGATTCATAGCCCATCAGGGGCCTGGCTCACTGCTACCAGCGGTACCACCGCTTCAGGGATATACAGCCGCGAAGCCGAGAGACAAGGCTACGAACTCCTCCTTCCCGGCGAGGATGTCCAGAAGGAACTGCAAGAGATAGTATCCCTGGTCAAGGCAAACAGGCTGGACAAGTCCGGAAGGTCAATGGCTGAAACGGTCAGGAGGCTGCAAAGAGAAAGGGACCTCCCCGTAGTGGCGGCCTGTACGGAGCTCCCCCTTGCATACCAGGCTTCAGGGCTGGAACCTTCCGGAATGGTCTCAAGCCTGGGCTCCCTTGCCGAAGCCTGCCTGGAAAGGATCTACTCCCCGTCCTGAGGAGGGAGGTTCTCCTCGCCGGGCCCCCTCTCTTCGTCCCGAGGGAAGAGAACTTCCCGATCCCAGCAGTCCCTCAGACCGGAGAGAAGCTCCGGGATGATCGTTATCGAAAGGTTGATCTTCTTCCTATGGTTTTCGACGGTGACATCTTCGTCAGAGAACCTGAACACGGGGGATTTTGGCCTTGCAAGGATCTGGCTGGGATAGATGCTCCGGTGGCCGCTTATGGCGAAGGAGATGATGCAGGCAATGGCCGCAAAAGAGGCAATTCCACCCCCGAAGAGCTCAATGGCCATTATCGTGGCCGCGATGGGGGTATTGGCGGCCCCCGAAAGCACCGCTACGAATCCGATGGAGCTGAAGAGCGGAAGGTCGAGGGCAAAGAGCGTGGCAAAGAAGGAACCCGCACCGGCGCCAACGAAGAACGTAGGAGTAAGTATCCCCCCCGTCCCGCCCGATGCCAGGGTTATCCCGGTGAAAAGGGATTTGACAAGAAAGGCTCCCCCGGGGACAGGCTCTCCGGAAACGGCCGCTTCTATGAAACCCGTCCCCAGGCCGAGGTAGCGGGTTCCGAAGAAGAGGGAGAGGATCAGGAGCACCAACCCGCTGCCGAAAGCCTTTACCTCCGGCCTGGCGGGTATGCTCTTCAGGTACTTCTCGGTCACAGTGACGATCTCTATGTGTATCAAGGCTACAAGACCGAAAAAGACACCCGAGAGAGCCACCCATATAATGCTGGAACTGGCCAGCGCCGGGAAGACGGCCAGGCTCTGGTCAGCGTAATGGACCCCGAGGTGAACAGCGGTCTGGAAAGCAACGATGCCGCTGATGAAGGCCGGTAGCATTACATCATAATAGATCTGGCCTATGTAGAGGACCTCAAGCCCGAAAATGGCACCAGAAACGGGTGTACCGAATATAGCCGAGAATCCTGCCGATATGCCGCAGACCACCAGTTTTTTCCTGTCCACCTCGTTAAGTCTCAAGAGACCTGCCATGGCCGAGGTAAGTCCCGCACCTATCTGGGCACAGGGCCCCTCCTTGCCCGCAGATCCACCTGTCGCAATGGTTATGATCGTGGCGACCAGTTTCACCGGTACCGTTGGGAGGGATATCCGCCCTGCCCTCTGGTGGACTGCCTCGATCACCTTTTCTGTACCGTGACCTGCAGCCTCGGGGGCCAGTTTCCTGACTATCAGGACGCTTGCCAGAAGCCCCAAGGGCAAAAGCAGAACCCTGTATCTGCCCAGGGTATTGGCAGCGACAATGCTCTTTTCAAGGAGCAGAAGGAAGGCAGCTGCAGCCACACCAACCACTATCCCCGCAACGACCGATAATACGACCCTCTTGATGAAGGCGTATCCAAGTACAAGCTCTTCCTCAGCGATGCTCCTTAACCAGCGCCTCATTATTCCCGGTTCTCACTCCTTTTACCCGTTATCTGGTCTACTTCATTCATGAGGACACACCATTCGGGGATCCCCCGGAAGATCACCTTTCCGTCAAGAACCCAAACAGCCTCTGTGTTGTTCACACGGAAACGGAGGACGTCCAGGAGGTAGGCTATGTTTCGGGGATCGATCAGGTCGATCCTGAGTTCGTCGCCGTATCTCTCCCTGAGCCTGACAAGCAGGGACCCGACGCTGATCCTGTCTTCGGCAATAGGGAAGCTCTTCATCTCTTCCTCGCCGTAATCCAGGTCGACGCAGCCGACCGAAAAACCCGGTTGTTCGATAAAAACTTTCAGCCTTGCCTTCTCAGTCATCCTGCATACCTTCTCGCACCTCATTACACGGCATTTCCTTGTTGCCGCCGATGAATTCAAGAATAAGGCTCCAGGCGGCAAGGTCATCAACGTCCCTTGGGGGAACAAGCAAGCCTTTCGGGACAAGCCTGTGAAACCCCCTGGGAGGATGGATCCGCCAGTAGAGATCCCTGCCCCTGAGCGTAGAGAAGCTCTCCGGAACCTTTTCAACCCTGAGACCTGAAGAGGCAAGTCTCCTGATGCATTTTGCGCTTCCCGTACCTGAACCTGCTATCACGAAACCAGGAAAGGACCTGTCAGGTCGAGCGGCGCTTCTTTCAACAGCCCTCTCCTCAAGGAAACTTGTGTCCCCGCGCAAAACCGCTTTTGCCCATTCATCGATCTCATCGATCGGCAAAACTCCCGAGAGAAGCAGGTCTCCCGTATCACTTGAGACAGCCCAACCGAACTTTTCCGTCCCCGGGTCCATTGCTATCAGCATCTCAACGGTCCCCCGTCGTTGAAGCCCATCTCGGGTATAGCCACATCCAATGTCCGGGGTAACGGGTGATCCATTCGCTCAGTGTGTCGTTACAAAGCTCCAGGGATGCCTCCAGGTCTTTCCCGAAAGGAAGCCCCCCCGCTTCGCCGAGAGGGGGCTGGATGTAAAGATCGTGGTGAATACCATCAGGACGCCTGACTATGAACATAGGAACCACTGACGATCCTATCCTGTCCGCCATTTTGACTGGACCAAATGGAGTGCTGGCCGGAATGCCCATGAAAGGGACCACTGTTCCGTTATCGCCGAAATCCTGATCCAGGAGTACGCCCAGTACTTCACCATCCCTGAGGCAGCGGATAGCCCCCTTCAGGTCCAACCCCTTGCTCATCGTCTTCACTCCGCAGGCTGACCGGAGTGATACGACCAGGTTCGTTATCCTGGGATCCCTCTGATCGGCTCCTATGGCGTTCATGGGATAGCCTTTTACGGCAAGCACTGCAGCCGAGTACTCCCAGTTTCCGAAGTGGGCGGTCAGGCCGATGACGCCCTTGCCTTTCGATAAGGCCTCCTGG
Organism: Synergistaceae bacterium; assembly: GCA_012729145.1. GTDB lineage: Bacteria > Synergistota > Synergistia > Synergistales > Thermovirgaceae > 58-81. Next base: position 9,877 of record JAAYDT010000048.1, read on the forward strand.
AGGTTCTCCTCTCCGTGGACCTCTACGTAGTTCATTATCCCCGAACCCAGGGTGGGCAGACGAAGGACCTCGGCCAAACCTCTCCCCAGGTTCCTGTAGGACTCTTTGACTATGGATCTCGCTGTCGTTACACCTACCTGGAGCACTTTCACACACCTTGCTTCGGCCCTGTCCACCCTGGCAGGGCTGAAAAGCCAGACAATGAGTCCGATCCACTCTCCGAGCTTAACAGAGAGACAATGGGAGGCCCTGTTCACTATACATCCGAATCCTCTTAGTATGTACCAGGTGGCGTTCTGGGAAAGTTTCAACAGCTGTCCTCCCTGTGCTGACCTGTCCTTGACTGCAAAACAAGGTCTGGTAAACTGATTTAGTCTAGCACAAAATTAAAGGGGGCATCCGTCATGTTCAGAAGGATACTCTTCCCGTTGGATCTCTCCGGCCTTTCCCGGAAGGGCCTTGCCTGGACCGCCGGCAACGTTGCCGACCCTTCGTCGGAGATAGTTCTGGTCCACGTTGTCGAACCCGTTAGCGGAATTGATACGGGACCCTTGATAGACAAGGCAGAAAAGGCTCTCGACGCCATCGAAGCAGAGTTGCACGGAATGGGGATCATGAGCAGATCCTTTGTCAAGACCGGTGACCCTTTGGAGATACTGCCCCAGGTGGCTCACTCGGAGAGATGCTCCATATCCGCCGTCTTTGCCGAAAGAGATGACGTGGTGGTCCCTTCTCTCCGGCTCATGGCCATACCTCACCTTGTCTACAAGTCGGACGAAGGCGCAATGCCTCCTCCCGATCCATTCCGCCAGATCGCCGTCGCTACGGACCTCTCCCCCTTCAGGACCAACCCCGTCTTCAGGGAGCTCAGAAAACTCCTTGCAGGCAGGGATGTCCCGATGACCCTTCTCCACTCCGTGTCCATGGACGATCCTTCCACATCAACGGAGCTGTTCCAGGTTGCCGCCTCAGCACTGGAGGAGGTCCGCAAAACCATCGAAAAGTGGAACCCCGGAACTACCGCCGAGATCCTGGGCGGGGAACCGGAGGTGGAGATACTCCGCACAGTCAAAAATATCAGGCCCGGCATGCTCGTGGTGGGGCTCTCGGTCCACGGACACCTATGGGAGCTTATAGTGGGGAGCACCGGCGAGGCAATCATTGAACAGGCCCCCTGCCCAGTCCTTGTAATACCTTCCTGACCCTTCCCTGTCAGGAACGGTCCCTTGAAGCAGGGTCCATGCCCTGTAGTATGCGTATTATCGCAGGATCGGCCGACATGAGCCCTTCCCTGCTGAAATCGCCCACGTTCTTCGCTGTTGCAACAAAATCGGAGGAGATCATCCCCTGGTCTCCAGGATCTTTCAGGCCCTTCAGGACCAGCATCGCTGAGGTACTGGCCTCGGCTGCGGCCGTTCCGACCTTGAGGGCACAGGAACCCTTGGCGCCATCGCAGACCATGCCCTGAAGGGACGAGAGGAGCAGGGCAACGGATATTTCCGCCTGCCTTGGAGTTCCTCCGCCGAGTCGCACCATTGAGGCCGCAGCCCCAGCCCCGGCGGCGATGGCACAGCCACAGACAGGAGTTAGGCGCCCGGTATGGGCCTTGATGAATCCAGTAACAAGATGGCTCAGGGCAAGGGCCTCCGCAAGTTCGCGATCGGATCTGCTCCAGGCCCCGGCAGCTACAGAGGGGGGAACTATTGCGGTAATGCCGTGGTTGCCGCTACCAGCGCTGCTCATCACGGGCCAGGGACCGCCTGCCATCCTTACGTCCGCTGCGGCCGCAGACCAGGCCTTCACAGAGAGTGCAAGGTTTTCCATCCCACCCAGGGCGGCAAGGCTGAAGCCTATACCCAGACCCCAGGGTTTCTCCAGGCCCCGTTCGGCCACTTTCATGTTCGTCCTGGACCCTTCGAGAAGGAACTCCGCCTCCCCGTCTTTCAGGTCACCGGCGAGCCTCCAGAGCCCCTCCATGTCCTCGTCCAGTAATTCCTCGATATAGGGTGGGCGTCCTCCACTGTCGGTATCTGCCTCGAGAAGCCTTTTGACGATCCGGCCGTTCTTTCTTACCTGGACCACCCTGTCGTGCCTTCCTGAAATGATCACGGTGATGTTACCCGTGTCATCGATGAGCTCCATTTCGACATAGACGGAGGGAACATCCCTCATCACCGTCTGCGTCACAGCGCCTGAATCAACCAGGTCCATAGCGGCAGCTACGTCCTGGCCTGTCACTCCTTCAAGGGCCAAAAGTCCCTTCTCCGGGTCGCCCTTGAGGGCACCGAGAGCCGCAGCGAGGAGATTCCCCGTTCCGCCTTCCGTTCCAGGGATCCCGGCACGAAGACCGTTCTTGAAGATGTTGGGCGAGAGCTGAAGTCTAATGGACCTGATCTGGCCTCCCCCGTGCTTTGCGGCCCAGGAGGCGGCCAAGGCTACAGCTCCGGGTTCCGTACAACCCAGGGCAGGTTTGACCTCGTTAGAAAGGAACGTTCTCATATCCAATGGAGATACCTCCCGGAAAGTTTTTCCCGACGCTACATTTTTACCTCAAAGGTCAACCTGCAACAAGGGCGATAACACCTTTGAAGGGATAAAAAAGGCGCGAGACCCAGGAGATCCCGCGCCGACATGTCTTTCCGGGAGCGGACAGATGATGGGACTAGTTGGTCAGAAGCGTGAGCATCGCGCCTGCCGCAACTGCCGTCCCGATGACCCCTGCCACGTTGGGTCCCATGGCGTGCATGAGAAGGAAGTTCGACGGGTTCTCCCTGGCGCTTATCCTCTGGACGACCCTCGCTGCCATTGGGACAGCGGAGACCCCTGCCGCACCTATCATGGGGTTGATCTTTCCGCCAGATAGGACCTTCATCAGCTGTCCGAAGAGGATACCTCCAGCAGTTGAGAATATGAATGCCACCAGTCCAAGGATAATGATCTTGATCGTGGCGGTGGTAAGGAAACTTTCGGCCCCCATGGTGGCACCGACGGAAAGGCCCAGCAGGATCGTTACGGTGTTGAGTATTTCGTTCTGGGCGGCCTGACTGAGCCTTTCTGTAACTCCGCACTCCCGGAGAAGATTGCCGAACATCAAAAGACCGATAAGTGGGACCGATGCTGGCAGGATCAACCCGGCCGCCATGGTGCAGACTATGGGAAAGAGGATCCTCTCCCTCTTGCTGACGGGACGGAGAGCGTCCATCCTGATAGCCCTGTCTTTCCTGGTGGTGAATAACTTGATGATCGGCGGCTGGACCATGGGCACAAGGGACATGTAGGTATACGCCGCCACGGCAACAGCTCCAAGTATCTGCGGGGCCAGTTTCATCGTCAGGTAGATCGAGGTTGGTCCGTCAGCACCTCCAATGATGGCGATGGAGGCCGCCTCGCGGACCGAAAAGCCTATCATCATGGCGCCGAAGAGGGCCACGAATACCCCAAGCTGAGCAGCGGCACCCAGCAAGAACGTCACAGGATTCGCCAGAAGAGGCGAAAAGTCGGTGAGTGCACCGATACCCATGAAGATGATCACCGGGTAGATCTCGTGCTCCGCCCCGTAGAAAAGGTAGCGCAGGAAGCCCCCTTCGTCCATGATCCCCGAGAGCGGCAGGTTGACCAAAAGACATCCCGTCGCGATAGGTACCAGGAGAAGGGGCTCAAATCCCTTGGCTATGGCCAGGTAGAGCAGGACCAAAGCCACTACCAGCATTATTATGTGTCCGGTAGTGAGTCCCATAAAACCGGACTGTTCACCGATCTCTGCCAGGGCCCTGAAATAAAGTCCCATTTGAAAACCTCCCCTGCAAGGACTTTTGCAGTCCTAGCCTATTACTACAAGAACATCGCCCGTATTCACCGGGGATCCGTCCGATACCTTGATCTCCTTGACCGTCCCGGCTGAAGGGGCCTGGATCTCGTTTTCCATCTTCATCGCTTCCAGAACGAGCAGAAGGTCACCGGCGTTGACGGATGCTCCCACACTTGTGACGACCCTGAGGACCTTCCCCGGCATAGGGGCGGTCACGGTGGTGCCTCCGCCCGCCGCCGGAGCAGGTGCAGCGGCAGGAGCCGATGCTGGTGCCGGGGCAGGAGCCGCAGCAGGAGCCGGCGCAGGGGCTGCTGCCGGAGCAGGGGCCGGTGCGGACGCCGAGGATCCGATGTCCTCCACTTCAACTTCGTAGGCTGTTCCATTAACGGTGATCTTGTATTTTTTGGACATGGTTTTGTTTTTTCCTCCTTATTTATTCTGCAAAAAATTTTGATTCGAAATTTTTTGAAATTCATTCACCTTTCCAATATGAAAGGCGTAAACCGTGAACGGTAAACAGTGAACGGTAAACAGTGAACGGTAAAACCTTGAACATAGATCGAAATAACCGTTTACCGTTGACCCAGTGCCCGGAGCGGAAGCGACTGGGTGCCGGTTACTTTTTTATTCAAACCCCTCCAGCAGGTCCATCCTCCCAGCGGTCTTCCAGGCCGATGGTTTGCCTCTGCCTGTTACCACAAGAGGTTTGACAGATGTGGCCCTGCCTCCGCCGGAGGCAGCTATGGCAGCTGCTATAACCGCTGCGATAACGTTTTTGTCGCCGCCTTCCCCTGCTGCGGGAGCGGAGGGCGCGACTGGCGCCGGGACTGCCTTCTGTTCGGGGCCGGCCGGCTTCATCGGTTTGCGCTCGGAGAGATCCGCAAGGTAGCGGGTCCCCATTATGATCAGGGTAAGAGCGATCAGAACGAGGAAGACCACTGAAAAGGCGATCATGGCCAGCGCTATGGCCCCTCCTATACCGTGGGAGAACTTGTCGGCAATGTGGGAAAGTTCCATCCTGATACCTCCCTAGTGCGGCATCACGCCGTGCTTGCGGCGGGGACGGAGCTGCCGCTTGCTCTCGCACTGGACAAGGGCCCGGTATATCTCGCCGCGGGTTTCCTCCGGGAGAATGACCCTGTCCACGAATCCCCTCTTGGCGGCCTGATAGGGCGTGGCAAAAGCCTCCCGGTACTCCTCTATCTTCTGGGTTCTCGTGGCCTGGGGGTCCTGGGCGCTCTCTATTTCTTTCTTGAAAATGATGTTTGCAGCACCCTCGGCGCCCATGACGGCTATCTCAGCCTGTGGCCAGGCGAGGACCACATCTGCCCCCAGGTCCTTGCTGCACATGCCCAGGTATGCACCACCGTATGCCTTTCGAAGGACCACGGTGATAAGGGGCACCGTGGCTTCGCTGTATGCATAGAGCAGCTTCGCCCCGTGCCTGATTATGCCTCCAAGCTCCTGGTCCTTCCCCGGGAGGTAGCCGGGAACGTCGACAAAGGTGACCACCGGAATGTTGAAAGCGTCGCAGTAGCGAATGAACCTGCTAGCCTTGTCGGATGCGTCGATATCCAGGCAGCCGGCCATAATGGCGGCCTGGTTTGCGATGATCCCTGCGACATACCCGCCGACGCGCATGAAACCGGTGACCATGTTCTTTGCCCACATGGGCTGGACCTCGAAGAATTCTCCACCGTCAGCCACCCTGGAGAGAACATCCTGGACCCTGTAGCCCTTGTTGGGGTTGGTCGGAACGATGTCCCTGAGGCTGTCGTCACAACGGTAGGGGTCGTCGCCACTGTCGTAGAAGGGAGGCTCCTCCATGTTATTGGAAGGCAGATAGGAGAGCAGCTTCCTTACCTGTGAGAAGCACTCATCTTCGGAGGTGGCGAAGAAGTGGGCATTGCCGGAGATCTGGTTGTGAGCCTTGGCCCCTCCGATCTGCTCGCTGGTAACGTCCTCACCGGTTACGGCTTTAATGACGGCAGGACCGGTTATATGCAGGATGCCTATCTTGTCGACCATGAATATGAAGTCGGTCAAGGCCGGGCTGTAGACTGCACCCCCAGCGGTGGGACCCAGGATCAGTGAAAGCTGGGGTACCACACCACTGGCAATGGTGTTGCGATAGAAGATATTGCCGTATCCGCTCAGGCTGTCGACAGCCTCCTGGATCCTGGCGCCGCCGCTGTCGTTCAGCCCCAGCACAGGGGCCCCGTTCTGCATTGCAAGGTCCATGACCTTGCAGATCTTTTTGGCGTGCATCTCACCGAGGGATCCACCCATTACCGTGAAGTCCTGGCTGTAGACGTAGACCAGGCGTCCTTCCACGGTACCGTAACCGGTCACCACGCCGTCACCGGGGTAGGCTTTCCTGTCCATCCCGAAGAAGATGCACCTGTGCTCGACGAACGAATCCAACTCGACAAAACTTCCATCATCGAGAAGTTTATCGATCCTCTCCCTTGCTGTCAGTTTGCCCTTCTCGTGCTGCTTCGCGATCGCCTTCTCGCCGCCGCCAGCCTCGGCTTCGTCCCGTAGCCTGACCAAAGCCTCGCAAAGCTCTCCAATCGTCCGCTCAGACATCTCTTTTCCTCCCTTTGGGCATATTCCCGGCTCCTTGCCGTGATACGACTACGGACGTTCGCTGAGTTCCAGCAGAACGCCCCCTGCAGTCCTGGGGTGGACAAATGCTATCCTGGCACCCCCTGCTCCGTACCTGGGCTTCTCGTCGATCATCCTCAGGCCGAGAGCTTTCATCTTTTCGAGGGCCTCTTCCAGGTTCTGGACCCGGATAGCAAGGTGGTGGATACCCTCCCCCTTCTTCTCGATGAATTTGGCCACGGGGCTTTCCGGATCAGTCGCTTCGAGAAGCTCCACCTCGGTATCACCGAGGGGGAGGAAGGCCGTCTTTACCTTTTGTTCCGCCACCTCTTCGACTCCGGTGCATTTGATCCCCAGCGACTGCTCCCAGAACTTGAGAGCTTCGTCGATGCTTGTAACGGCTATCCCGATATGATCTATCGCTGTAGGCTTCATGCTGTCCCTCCAATAGGCGCGGGGGCACTGCCCCCTGATATTCTGAACCCGCTCTCTGGTCCTTTGCAATGGTAACCGATACCAGGCTGGAACAGGGTTGCATATCATTCACTGCCTGTTCAGTTCTTTTCAGGACTCCTTTGACCTCTTCTCCCGTACTTTCTCTTCAAGCCACTCTATGCAGGTGCTCGTCGAAGTACCGGGGCCGAAGATGGCTCCGGCGCCCATCTCCTTCAATCCGGGGATATCCCCTTCGGGGATCACTCCCCCGCCGAATACTACTATGTCCTCGGCACTCTTTTCCTTCAGGAGCTTGATTATCTCACTGAAATAGTGCTCATGGGCACCGCTCAGGATGCTTATCCCGATCGCGTCGGCATCTTCCTGGATGGCGGTCTCGACAATGCTCTCAGCTGTCTGCCTGAGTCCCGTGTAGATCACCTCCATGCCTGCGTCCCTCAGAGCCCTTGCCACAACCTTGGCACCCCTGTCGTGCCCGTCAAGGCCGGGCTTGGCCACGATAACACGGATCCTGCGTTCGCTCATCTTCCGTCCCTCCTGATCCCCGACGTCCCTAAAGGACGATATTCTCCCTGTATTCATCAAATTCTTCGCGAAGAACGCCGCAGATCTCGCCCTCAGTGGCGTACACTTTTACGGCGTCGATCATGGCCGGCATCAGGTTGAGGTTCTCGTCCCTGGCAGCGGCCCTCACCTCGTCGAGCCGGTTCCCGACGAGTACGTTGTCACGCCCCTGCTTCATGGCCTTCAAGGCCTTCTCCTGATTCTCCCCCACAGAGGGATCGACCCTTAGGAGCTCCCTGCCGCCTCCATCCTCGTCAACCTGGAACCTGTTGACCCCGACCACTACCCGCTCATCGCTCTCGACGGCTTTCTGGTACTGATAGGCAGCGTCCTGGATCTCCTGCTGGGGGTAGCCTTTCTCGATGGCGACAAGCATTCCACCCATCTCTTCGATCTTGTCAATGTATTCCAGGGCCTGACGCTCGATCTCGCTGGTGAGGCTCTCTATGACATAGCTTCCGGCAAGGGGATCGACCGTGGAGGTCGCTCCGGACTCGTAGGCTATTATCTGCTGTGTCTTGAGCGCTATCCCCACGCTCTTCTCTGTTGGAAGGGCAAGGGCCTCATCAAAGCTGTTGGTGTGCAGGGACTGGGTCCCGCCCATTACCGAGGCAAGGGCCTGGATAGCTACGCGAACAATGTTGTTCTCCGGCTGCTGGGCTGTCAAAGTGCTTCCTGCAGTCTGTGTGTGGAAGCGAAGCATGAGCGCCTTGGGCTCGCTGACGCCCATCCGTTCCTTCATGAGTCTCGCCCAGAGCCTTCTTGCAGCACGGAACTTGGCGACCTCTTCAAGGAAATCGTTGTGGGCGTTGAAGAAGAAGGAGAGTCTCTGGCCGAAGACATTCGGGTCGAGCCCGGCCTTTACCGCTGCCTGAACGTAGGCAACACCATCGGCGAGAGTGAAGGCAACCTCCTGGGAGGCTGTAGAACCTGCCTCTCTTATATGGTAGCCCGAAATGGAGATGGTGTTCCACTTGGGGACATTGTCACTGCAGAATCCGAAGATATCGGTGATGAGACGCATGGAGGGTTTGGGCGGGAAAATATATGTACCCCTTGCAATGTACTCCTTGAGGATGTCGTTCTGGATGGTCCCGGAAAGCTCCGACGCAGGAACCCCCTGCTTTTCACCGACGGCGATGTACATTGCCAGAAGGACCGCGGCCGGGGCATTGATCGTCATCGATGTTGAGACCTTTCCGAGGGGTATCTCCCTGAAGAGGGTCTCCATGTCGGCCAGACTGTCAATGGCGACCCCGACCTTGCCGACCTCTCCCCTGGCCATGGGATGGTCGGAGTCATAGCCGATCTGGGTGGGAAGGTCAAAGGCTACGGACAGCCCCGTCTGCCCCTGTTCAAGAAGGTAGCGATACCTTGCGTTCGACTCGGCGGCGGTGGCAAAACCGGCGTACTGCCTCATGGTCCAGAAACGCCCGCGGTACATGGTGGGCTGAACGCCTCTCGTATAGGGGTATGAACCGGGGAAACCCAGGTCCCTGCAGTAGTCCAGGCCCTCGATATCCATCGGGGTGTAGAGACGCTCGAGGGGGATCCCTCCGCCGGTAGTAAAGACCTCTTTCATCTCGGGCTGTCTCGCCAACCCCCTGGCGACCCTTTCGTCGTACCCTTTCCTTCCTTCACGCAAATCTCTGCAGACTTCCTTTTCACTCACTCTGAAACGCCCCTTTCCCGGCAAACTGCCGTCTTCACTATCAACAGGATCTGAGGCAAAATTGACTGAACTGTACTTCAAACTGCGGTCCGTTCGTGAATCTTCAAGCAAACGGGAATATTATTCCCTAACAGGCAAAATGATGCAACCATTTCATTGAATTGCGAGACAATTCTATTCAATTTATCCGGGATGGCTCTTCTGCGATCAACATCAGGACCGTTTCCCCAGAAACTTCCCGAGGGGTAGCACACTAACCCCTGCCTCTTCCAGGGAAGATCTTATAATGGAGGCCATTCCTGCCGATCCGGGTGTGTCACCGTGGAGACAGATCGTATCTGCCCTCAGCTTCAGCTTTCCGCCATCTATGGTGGGAACTTCCCCCACCGTCGCCATCCTCACCGCCCGGGTAGCGGCCTCACGGGGATCCTCGATCACTGATCCTTTCAGTGACCTTGGGACCAGAGAACCGTCGGATGTGTATGCACGGTCAGCAAACACCTCTGCTGCAAAAAGAACTCCTGCCTCCTTGCAGACCTTCTCAAAGCAGGACCCCGGAGGACCAACGATTACAAGATCTTCCCCAAGATCCCCGGCGGCCAGGGAGATCGCCCTTGCCACAGTTTCATCCTTTGCCCCCCTGTTGTACAGGGCCCCGTGAACCTTGACGTGCTGCAATCTCCCGCCCCTGGCCCTGACGATGCCCGAAAGGGCCCCGACCTGGTACAGGCAGAAAGAGTAGATCTCTTCGGGTGAGCAACCCATCTCCCTCCTCCCGAAACCGACAAGGTCAGGGTAGCCGGGGTGGGCTCCAATGGCAATGCCCCTCTCCAGGGCCAGTTCCGCGGTTGAGACCATTATCCCGGGATCACCGGCGTGGAAACCGCAGGCGATGTTGATGGAGGTGACGTGATCCATGATCCTCGAGTCGTCTCCCATCCTCCAGGGGCCTAACCCTTCCCCGAGATCACTGTTGAGATCCACAGAAACAGTCATCTCCCATCCTCCCCCGGGCAACCTTGCGAGGCGGCCCTGTCATATTATCCTCCAGGTGACGTCAAAAATTTCCCCCCCGAACTTCAATAGCATCGCCCCATTATCGGCCGGTATCCCAAGAGAGGGAGCCCCGGGCCGGGACCTGTGATCAGCCAGGAGAACCCTGACCCGTTCCAGGTCTCCTTTCAGGGCCCTCGAAGCATCTGCGGCCTCGGTAACGGCGCACCGACGGAAGGAAAGATGATCCCCTGGCAACATCATGGAGAGAAGACCAAGGTCGGCGCTAATTACCCCGGCGATCTTGGGGTATCCTCCTGTGGTCTGACAGTCGGCCATCATGATTATGGGCAGACCATTTCCGGGTACCTGTATCGCCCCCCACGGAACGGCATCGGAGATCATGTCAGGACTCTCCTTGTGACGAATCAAAGGCCCCTGAAGACGGTAACCCATCCTGTCCGAATCAGGACCTATTCTATAGGAAGAAGTGTAAAAACACTCGACCCCCTCTGGAGCGATGAGAGCTTCCCGTGGATCAGGGATGACCCTTATCACCGGCCTCTCGATATAGTTTTGGCGAAGTTCCCGAGGGACGACAAAACCCTCTCCCCTTCTGGAAAAGATGTCCGGAGCCCCGAGAGGGAGGATATCCCCTCTCTCGAGCCGGCGACCCTCATGTCCTCCCAGCCCGCCTCTCAGGTAGGTAGACCGGCTACCCATGACAGGTGGAGTGTCGATCCCACCACCTATGCATATCCAGGACCTGGCTCCCCTGTTTCGGGCGCCCCCGAAGGACAGCACATCTTTTTCGTGCAGCATCAGGCCCTGCCAGACCGGCACGTCACGGTCGTTGATCTTCGGAGAAAGGTCTCCCCCGGTTATGCAGACGAGCCTTTCCGACCGGAAGAGCAGTTCCGGCCCGGAGATGGTTATCTCCAGCCCTGCTGACCGGAGGTCATTGCCTACGACAAGGTTGCCCACCATCAGGGAGTAGCGGTCAAGGGCGCCGGCGACAGGCATGCCAAAAGCCTGGAACCCGTAACGACCTAGATCCTGAACGGTAGACAGCACTCCCGGAGAGATAATCTCGACGCTCAAGCCGTCACGCTCCATTTCCCGAAAGGATCTCCTCGAACCTCTCCCCGGTCACAGGAACGAACCTTATCTCCATCCCCGCCTCAAGCAGGAAAGGACTGGCTCCCGCCGGATCAAAGAGAACCAGCGGCGTCCGGCCGATGATGTTCCACCCGCCGGGGCTGGCGATAGGGTAGATCCCCGTCTGCTTCCCCGCGATCCCGACACTTCCCGCCGGAATAAGTGTTCTCGGGTCCTCGAGTCTGGGCGTTTCAAGTCGCGGGTCCATGCCACCCAGGTAGGGGAAGCCCGGGGTAAACCCCATCATGTAGACGCGGTAAAGTTTGCTGGAGTGAAGCCGGATGATATCATCAGGTCCAAGAGCCGTGTACATGGAGACCCTTTCCAGGTCGGGACCAAAGTCGCCGCCGTAACAGACGGGGATCTCGACGACAGCAACGGAAGGCATGGTCTTCGCTTTCACCTCCCGCGCCAAAGAGGTTACGGCAAGCTCAACCTCTTCACGGGGGCTATCCCAGGGATCAACGTAGACAGCGAGAGACCTGTAAGTGGGGACAGTCTCCACCAGCCATGGAAGCTTAAGACCCCTTATCCTCAGGTCCAGGTCCCTGACCATGGAGTTGATCAGGGGGTCGATCTTATCGCCGAACTCGGCCACCAGGCAGGCATCACCACACCATGAGAAGCGGGGGTACCCTGTTCCACCTTCCAGATCGGACCCTCCCTTCCGGGGGTTATTGAAACAGTGACTATTCGCTGCGACGGAACCCGGCAGGACCGTCACTGTAAAGATCGTTTCCGAAAGAGTCGACCAGTACCACGACGGGGAGGTCCTCGACCCTCATCCTGAAGACGGCTTCAGGTCCCAGTTCCGGCCACGCCACCGTCTCCATCCTGTTGATGCATTTGGAGATGAGGACTGCAGCCCCTCCGACAGCACCAAAGTATAGGGCCCTGTTCTTCTTCATCGATTCAATTACGTCAGGGGATCGCTTGCCCTTGCCTATCATCCCCTTCAGGCCCAGGTCGAGGAGCAGTGGTGTATAGGGGTCCATCCTGCCGCTCGTCGTGGGACCAGCAGAGCCGCAGACCCTTCCCGGAGGCGTCGGCGAGGGGCCCACGTAGTAGATGATCTGCCCCCTTACATCGAAGGGTAGAGGTCTGTTCTCCGCGATGTTTTCAGCCATCCGTCTGTGAGCTGCATCCCTGCCGGTGAAGATGACCCCGCTGATAAGGACCTTGTCTCCGGAACGCAGGGAGAGGACCATTTCATCATTGAGAGGTGCCACTATCCTTGAAGCATATCTCATCATTGGGACCTCCCTAGATCGAGACTTCCGCATGCCGGGCCGCATGGCAGCAAATGTTGACCACTACGGGGGTACCCGCAATATGCCCGGGAGCAAAATCCATATGGATGTCCAGGCAGGTGACGGTACCACCAAGTCCGGCCGGTCCTATTCCAAGGGCGTTCACTGCCTCCAGGGTCTCCATTTCCAGGGCTGCGTATCTTCTTTCAGGGTTCCTGCGTCCTACCGGATAGAGTGTTGCCCTTTTGGCCATTATCGCGGCCGACTCAACCGTTCCACCTATTCCGACCCCAATCAGGACTGGCGGGCAGGGATCAGGACCGGCAGCTGCTACGGTATCCCTGATAAAATCCCGGACCTCCCCCGGTCCCTGGGCGGGAGTGAACACCCTGAGTGCGCTCTTGTTCTCGCTGCCGAAACCCTTCGGAGTCACTGATATCTTGACCCTGTCCCCCGGGATGATCCTCGTATGGATCACGGCCGGGGTGTTCGTGCCCGTGTTCCTCCGGTCGAAAAGAGGGTCCTCAACGACGGACTTCCGGAAAAAACCTTCCCGGTATGCCTCCTCGACGCCCAAATTGACCGCCGCTGACAGGTCTCCCCCCGTAAGGAGGACATCCTGCCCTATGTCAGCGAAGACGACGGCCATGCCGGTATCCTGACAGATGGGCATCTGTTCGGTCCTTGCAAGATCGTGGTTCCGGATGATCTGGTCCAAAACCGATCTCCCGATGGGGGATCCCTCGATCCTGTCTCTGGCCTGGACCAGGGCATTGTAAACATCCTGCCCTATTGATACGTTGGCCTTGATGAAGAGACCCTTGACGGCCTCGGAAACAAGGGACACATCGATCTCCCTGGCCTTTCTCATCGGTCTTCCTCTCCCCTGGATACTGTTTTTGTCCCAGCCCGTCCAGTATAAACTTACCCAACCCGACATTTCCATACCATTCCAGGTCTCGTCTCAGGGAAAAAGTAGATATAATAAGGTCAAACAATTCTCAATACTGCACTTTTCAGGGAGGCGATCTCAATGGACATGCTCTACCTCAACGGAGAACAGATCGAATCTATGAGGATCCCTATAAGAGAGGTAATAGAAGTTATTGAGGAAGGGTTCCAGCTCAAGGGTGAGGGGCTTGTCCAGCTTCCCAGCTCACAGGGCGTCTACCCCAGGGAGGACTGTTTCCTAGACGCGATGCCGGCCTATTTCGCAGGCTCCGCCGACACGGTGGGCATTAAATGGGTATCAGGTTACCCCTCCAACCTAGAAAAGGGTCTTCCGAACATAATGGGCCTTATCGTCATCAACGATGCCGAAACAGGTGCCCCTTTGGCCGTTATGGACGCAAAGTGGATCACTGCCTACAGGAGCGGGGCCGCTACTGCGGTCACTGCCAAATACCTGGCCCCTGAAAAGGCTTCCACTCTTTCGATAATCGGCCTGGGAGTCCAGGGGCGGACCAACCTCCTCGGGCTCAGGGAGACCATGAAGGGACTCCGAAGGGTAACAGTCTACGACAAAAGCGAGGCCAACGCCAGGAAGTACCTGGAAGACATGCAGAGCAGGGTCCACGGGGCCGAGATCGAGCTCTGCCCCGATGTAAGGAGCGCCGTCAAGAATGCTGACGTCATTGTTACCTGTACCCCCGTCCACAGGAAACCCAACAGGTTCATCAAGGCAGATTGGCTGAAAAAGGATGTCCTTGCCGTATCGGCGAACAACGACTCCGCTTTCGAGGAGGAGGTAATGACGGGCGCCTCTTTCTTCGTCACCGACGACCGGGGGCAGTATCTCCAGACCCAGAGGGCCGGCACATATTTCAGGGGGTACCCCGAAGAGGTCCCTGCCGACATGGGTGAGATCTGTGCCGGGATCGTTGAGGTCCCAAGGACACCGGGGAGAAAGGCGGCGGTACTCATGGGCATTGGCAGCCACGACGTTGCCACCGCCAGGGTCATCTACGAGAAGGCCCAGCGGATCGGCCTGGGGATCAGGCTTAACCTCTGATCTTCCTACCCAAGTTGTCGAACAGGGGGCGTCCCTCATCAGGGGATGCCTGTTTTTTGGGACGCCTGGAAGGAATCTTTTTCAGCCCGCTCCCTGTGAGAGGCACCACAACGGTCTCCCCGGAAGATATCATGCCCGCCCCCCGGAGCATCCTCTCTGCGGCAGGAGCCACCGCGGCCGACGGCTCCACCAGCAGGCCCTCCTCCAGGGCAAGACGCTCCTGTTCCAAAAGGATCGTCTCGTCCTCGACAACAAGGACATCCCCCCTGCTCACACGAAGGGCATCGAGCATCTCCTTCATTCGCGGGGGATCCGTCACGGCGATCCCTTCGGCGAGGGTGCCCCCGAAGACCTTCTCTCCCGTCTCGTTCCATTGGGCATGAAGAGGGGCGCAATGGCTGCCCTGCACGGCATAGATCCTTGGCAACCTTTTGATCCTGACGCGCTGAAGAAGCTCTTTAAAACCCTTGAAAACCCCCAACAGCATCGTGCCGTTTCCGGCTGGGACTACCACCGCATCGGGTGCCCTGAAATGGAGCTGCTCCCATATCTCGAAGGCCACAGTCTTTGTTCCCTCCAGGAAGAGAGGGTTCCAGACGTGACTTGCGTAATAGGTGCTGTCCGATAGCGAGAGCGCCAGCGAGGCTGCAGTCTTCCTGTCTCCCTCCACGACCTCAAGGACGGCCCCGTAGAGCTCTATCTGCCTCTTCTTGGCTTCGGTGATATCCCTGGGCACTATTACTGTCGCTTTTATTCCGCACCTGGCAGCATAGGCGGCGATCGATGCCCCTGCATTACCGGAGGAGTCCTGTATGACCGATCCGCATCCAAGGGCCTTTGCCTCGGTCATGACCAGGACCGAGCCCCTGTCCTTGAAAGAACCCGAAGGGGAAAGATATTCCAGCTTATAAAAAGGGCCTCCGGTGGTCGAGCGCACAATAGGTGTCCATCCCTCACCCATGGAAACAGCGGGGTCAAGGGGAGGCAGGGCAGAGGCGTAACGGGCCATACCCGGAGCGGACTGGTCGATGTCCAGGTCGGTCCAGTCGATGGAGCTCTTCAGGGGAGCACCGCAACTGCAGCCGACGGGCCTTACCGTTCCGCCGAAAATGCTGCCGCACCTGGGACAGAAGAAAGTTATCAGGAAGATCACCTCTTGATGGATACAGGTCCATTCCTTTTTTTTCAATATAACACTACCTGCAACGGGAAGAAAGAAGCCTTTCGGAGGAGATGACGATACCACAATAGCCATTTCTCATGCCGATCCTGTTTGACAAACCTGCCACCCCGCCGTATAAAGAGAACTGCAATGGGGGAGTCGGAACGATCCGGCTGAGAGGAGACGCAGGTCTCGACCCCTGGAACCTGATCCGGGTAATGCCGGCGAAGGGATATTGCGGGACAGTAGCAGGAAGTTGCCCCGTACGCCCCCCGGAACCCCGGGGGGCGTTTTTCTTCGGACCAGGACAGGTTCTCTTCGATCACCAAGGGAAGGGAGACAGAAGGAAGCAATGAATAACAGGAAAGTAAGGATCCTGGTTGAGGGCGCCATGGCAGCGGCGCTGGCGCTGGCCCTGTCGTATGTGAGGATCTGGAGGATGCCCCAGGGTGGGTCCATAACCCTGGAGAACGTCCCCCTTTTCCTGTTCACTTTACGCTGGGGTCTGAAGGCTGGTCTGGGAGCGGGATCGGTGGCAGGCCTTCTCCAGCTCATCCTGGGGGGGTACGTCGTCCACCCTGTACAGGCACTGCTGGACTACCCCATGGCCTTTTCCGTACTCGGGCTGGCATCACTCTGCCGCAGACCTCTCTGGGCCGGGCTGGCCCTCGGGGCTTTGGCACGGTTCCTATGCCATGTCCTTTCAGGCGTGGTCTTCTTTGCGGCCTACGCGCCTGAAAGTACCAACGTGTGGATCTACTCTGCTGTCTACAACGGCTCGTTCATGCTCCCAAGCCTAGTCCTGTCGGTAGTGGCCATATACATGATCTGGCCAAGGCTTGAGAAAATATCATGAAAAAGGGGGCCGCTCCCGCGGCCCCCTCTGTTCGTCCGTCTTCGGGGTATCACTTTCTTTTCAGTACACCTACAAGGAAAAGAAGTACTATGGCACCCACAAAGGCCATAACGAGAGAACCCACAAATCCCATGGGGTAGATCCCTATGGAGCTGAAGATGACCCCCCCGATGAAGGCTCCGATCACTCCGACCCCGATGTTGCCGAAGAACCCGAACCCCCTTCCCTGCCAGACCTTACCGGCAAGCCACCCCGCGATCGCCCCTACAACCAGGTAGCCAATGAGATGATTCATTCGATAAGGCACCTCCATCCCCTGCGATCAGTAATGACCCTAGGCGTCTCTCTCAGCCAGGTTTTCCTCGTCCACAGCCTCCAGTGAGAGCCACTTCCCCCAGTCCACACCTGCAAAACCACTGACAATGTATATTAGTATACCCGCTAGCGGGGCTTTGTTCCTGAGAACGGCAATGAGCATGAAGGCGAAAGCCCAAAGGAAGGTCGCCTTCCGGCGGTCCATGTTACCGGGCTTCAGTGCCTTGAGGTTGCCGAAGGACACGTTGGATATCATCAGAAAACCCGTGACAGCAACTATTACGGCCATAACGGCCGGGGGGAGATAGATCCCCGCAACGACAAAGGAGACCACAAAGTGTCCTGCAGCCGGTATGGGGAGTCCCTGGAAGGACCCGTCCACGTGGTGTACGTTGAACCTGGCCAGCCTGAGCGCTCCGCAGAGCGCGAAAAAGGCCGCGACGATCGCACCCGTTACTCCGAAGAAACCCTTGAGATACACAGAGTACATGACCATGGCCGGGGCAACCCCAAAACTGACAACGTCGGCAAGGCTGTCGAGCTCCATGCCGAAGCTGCTGCTACCTCCAAGCTTCCTGGCCATCTTGCCGTCCATGAAATCGAAGATCACGGCAATGAAAATCAGCCAGGAGGCCGGAACCAAATGCCCGTGAAAGGCCAGGACCAGAGAGAGCATGCCGCAGAGCATATTCCCGCTGGTTATCATGTTGGGGATTATCGTCTTCATCGGAACCGGCTTCCCTCTGTTCTTACGCCTCATCTTTTTCCCTCACTCCCATCACCGTCTCGCCTGCCCTGACCTTTTCCCCCTTTTTTACAGCGGGGATCATCCCTTCCGGGAGGTACAGGTCAACTTTTGAGCCCAATTTTATCATGCCGAAGCGCTCTCCGCGAGAGATTACTTCCCCCTTCTTCCTTGAGCAGACTATCCTCCGGGCCAGGAAACCCGCTATCTGGACAGTCATGCCCTTTCCGGATCCGGTCTCGAAACCCATGAAGAACCTCTCGTTCTCCTGCGACGCCTTGGGGTTGAATGCCATCAGCTTCTTCCCCGGAATGTACTCCAGGAAGGCCACTTCACCGTCGAAGGGCATCCTGTTCACGTGCACGTCCAGGGGTGACATGAAGACGCCTACCACCATGCATCTGCCCGTAAAGGGGTGTTCAGAAGCGTAGATCTCAACGACCCTCCCGTCGGCTGGGCTGACCCATCCGTCCACGTCCTCAGGCGGAAACCTTTCCGGGTCCCTGAAGAACCAGGCAAGGAAAGCCGCCAGAACTACAGGCAGGACAGCCACCCACCAGGGGAAGAGAAGAAACGAAATGACCCCAAAACCTCCGGATATGAGAACCGGACCGCGTCCCTCCGGTGCAAGTCTCAACCCCTATTCCCCTTCTTCTTCGCTTGTCCTGATGACGCTGATATCCGCAACTTCATCCCCCTCTGCCACCTTGATGACCCTGTATCCCGTTGCGGTCCGGCCCAGAATGGAGATCTCATCGACGTCAAGCCTTATCACCCGGCCCCTGTTGGTCATGACAATGATCTGGTCATCGGGCATCAGCCCCCAGGATCCCACGATCTTGCCTGTCTTGGGTGATATCTTCATGGCCCTGCATCCACCGCTTGCCCTGTGGTGAGGCATGAATTCGTCGTAACAGGTCCTCTTCCCCACACCACGTTCACTCACCAGAAGTACCTGGTGACCGGGCTTGACGATATCACATCCAACGACAAGATCACCCCCCATAAGGCGTATTCCCCGTACCCCCCTGGCTTGACGGCCCATGGGGCGGAATTCGCTCTCGGAGACCCTGAGAGCCTGCCCCTTGGCGGTAACGATGAATATGTCGTCATTGCCGCTGGAGAAACGGACCCTCGCTATCTCATCACCTTCATCCACGGTGAGCACCCTTCTGCCCGCCCGGGTCAGGTTCTCCAGCTCCTCGGCCGGGAGCCTCTTGGCCACTCCCCTGGCGGTGATGAAGAACACGAACTTTGCTCCGTGAAGGTGGCTGTCCTTCATACCCACCACGGACTCGCCATTCTCAAGGGAGATCAGCTGACTGGCAAGCCTCCCCTTCCCCGTTCTGGGTTCGGGGATGGCGTGCCCCTTGACCGCAAAGACCCGTCCCTTTGTTGTAAAGAGGTATATATCCCTGTGCGTTGAGGATACGGAAATGATGGCAGCCTCATCTCCCACCTTCGGAGTAGCCCCCTTGACCCCCTTGCCGCCCCGGCCCTGGAGACGGTACTGCTCAAGGGGCATCCTTCTTAGATAGCCGTCCCTGGAGAGCACGACCACGATCTCCTCTTCCGGGATCAGGTCCTCCAGGGAAACTTCGTCAACTGCATCTACAATGGTCGTCCTTCTGTCGTCAGCGAACCCGGAACGGATCTCTGCCAGCTCCTCCCTTACGACCATGTCCAGTGTAGCCGGGTTACCCAGGATGCTCCTGTACTTTTCGATGTCGGCCAGAAGCTGGGCGAACTCCTCTTCCAGCTTGTTCTTTTCAAGGTTTGTGAGACGCTGCAGCCTCATGTCCAGAATGGCCTGCGCCTGGGCTTCGCTGAAGTCAAGTGTCCCCACAAGTCCAGCCCTGGCTTCCTGGGGGTCTTTCGAGGCTCTGATCAGGGCGATAACGTCGTCGATAATGTCTATGGCCCTGATGAGCCCCTCCACAATATGGGCCCTCTCTTCTGCCTTGCGGAGACGGAAGACGGTCCTTCGACGGACGACCTCCCTGCGGTAGTCCAGAAATAGACCCAGCATGGCCATCATGGAGAGCTCCAGTGGCCGGCCGTCGACCAGGGCAAGGTTTATGACACCGAAGGTGGTCTGGAGCTGGGTCCTCCTGAAAAGCTGCCTCATGATGACTTCGTCGTTAGCGTCCCTGGCAAGTTCCATTACAACCCTTATACCCCGCCGGTCGGACTCGTCACGAAGGTC
>JAAYDT010000049.1 GCA_012729145.1 Synergistaceae bacterium
CTTTGGCGGCGCTGGTTTGTTCTGGATCACCTTTGGAGGTGACTTGATCTCCTGCAGTTTCGGGGGAGATGTCCTTTCACGGTCCCATCGGCGGGGTTCCCTTTCACTGATCATTGAATCGAAGGTTCTCCGCTGCTTATCGTCAAGGATCGACCTGAACCTGTCCCTTGAGTCAGGTGGGGGAGTCAGGCTCTCCTGGCGACGCTTGAGAAGGTCACGCCTGTACTTGTCGATATCCCGGAAGGAGTCCCGGTCCCAGTTCCTCTTAAGGTAATCCTTCTCAAAGTCCCTGTAGCGTCTGTCCCTTTCCCACTGTCGGTTGTGGAGATCCCTGAAATAACGCTCCATATCCCGTCTTTGCTTTTCGCTCAGGCGGAGCCTTCTGTCCCAGTCCCTCATCATTTCCCAGTAGTTCCGTTCGTAATCCCGCCTGTGATCCCGCCTGAAGTAATAGTCGTCGTACCAGCGGTCGAAGTATACCGTGAAAGTGCGGCGCTGGTTCATGTCCAGGATCCTGAAGAACAGGTAGAGGAAATCGTCGATCCTTATCCACTGGCCCGAACCGTATCCATAATCATACCCGTAGCCGGGGTCGTAATACCTGTCATTGTCCTGGGCCTGGCTGATAAGTATTCCGAAGGCCAGGACCGCAAGGAAGGCATCCAGGTTGTTGCTACCCCCCCGCTCTATTACGACCCTGGAACCTCCGGGCCTTATCACCCGGCCAAGGCTGAACAGGGCATCAAGGTCCCTGGAGTAGCGATGATCCTGCCTGTACCCCCAGTCCCTGCTTCTAAGCTCCTGGAAGGAGTTCCTCTGACCGGGTGTAAGGTTAAGGGTCCTCATCAGGTCAGGAGAGAAGAGGCTGTTCACCTCGTCCTCGGACCAGTAGACTACTCCGTCCAGGTCTGGCTCCCCTGCAGAAGCTGCAACGGAGAGACCCGTGCCAAGGAACAACGACCCCAGAACAAGCAAGGCAACGATCTTTTTCATGGGGTGTACCTCCGTTTCTTAAAAGGTGATCCCTCTTGTCTTTCAAATCCTGTTCCAATCATTATTCTAGGATCGACTCCATTAAGGTGCTCTTTTGAAATGTAAAGAATTGTATAGAGCCCCGATCCGTCATGATAGATGGGGGCTCCCTTGATCAAGGGACAGGATGTTATTCCATATCGCTCAGGGCGTGTGCCCTGGCTTCTTCAGAGAGGGTCCGGCCTTTTTCTGAGGCTGCGCCGATGGCCTTCATGAAAGCGGTGCGGATCCGGCTCTCTTCCAGTTCATATATCCCGTCGATGGTAACTCCTCCCGGGGTCAGGACCATGTCCCTCAACTCGGAGGGGTGCTTCCCTGTTTCCAGGAGGAGACAGGATGCCCCGATAGCAGTATATGCTGCGGCCTTTAGTGCCAAATTCCGTGGAAGTCCCTCCCTGAGGGCTCCATATATCATGGACTCCACCACGGTGAAGATATAGGCTGGTCCCGAACCGGACATTGCCGTAAGGACATCCAGATACTGCTCCTCCACCTGCTGGATCTCACCGAGGTTCAAAAGAACCTTTTCGAGGTCTGGAAACCTCTCCTTTGAGAGATCTTGCTGGAGTGAAAACAGGGTGTAACCCTTCCTTACCCTGACGGCGATGTTGGTCATAGCCCTTACGAAGTGTGCTTCGGGCGCTGCCATGTGGAGGATGTCCGTCGATATGGCTGCGGCGAAGGAAACTACGGTCTTTCCCCTGACCGCTTCAGCGATCTCCTTGAGGACAGGCACAACCTGCACCGGTTTTACGGAGATGATAACCAGGTCAGCTTCCTCGGCGGCAGCCCGGTTGTCCGAGGTGACCTTTATACCTTTCCCGGCAAGTCCGTTGATCTTGTCACAGTTCCGGCGAGTGGCTGTTACCTCGTATTGTGGGGTAAGTGCTTCTGCAATGGCCCCTCCTATGATTCCTGCACCAATTACGCAGATCCTGGTCTTCGATCTCTCTTCCACGATATTCCCTCCTTGAAAGAAATAGAAAAAAGGGCCGCCGACCCGGAGGTCGGCGGCCCTGAATGCCTTATCTGTACTGGATGCATCGCAATATCAGGACATGACCGAACTTTCCCGGGAAAGTGTCTTTCGGGACCTGGGTGGAACACACGGGTTCGGTCGGGTCGTCCTTTTCAAAGAAGCCTGCATGATCTTTCTCCTGAAC
>JAAYDT010000050.1 GCA_012729145.1 Synergistaceae bacterium
AACCCTGTGGATGAAAGATCCCGGCCTTGACCCTGGATTGAAAAGATCCCTCACCCCGCTTCTTTGCGGGTTCGCAATGACAAGATCCTGCTCCTGTTTTCCCAGTCATAAGTCACGAGTTAAGAGTTGCGCCCTTGATCCTGCCCTTCCTGTTGCCTTCAGCCTGGGTTGCGCCCCGTAGGCCGAAGGCCGGAGGCCCCTCGTTAAAACTCCTCCCTCGTTAATTCGTCTCGGGACCTTGTCGGGACCAAGTCCTTCAGCTTGCCTCGAGGGTATGCCGCCTTGCTCTTCGGCCTTCTGTTCACTGTTTACCTCCACAGAGACCGCGGGACTTCGCGTTGACCGTTTACGCGTTTCGCTCCTACCCCAGCAGTTCCTTCATCTTCCCGAGTCCTTCGATGATCTCGGGGGTGTCGATCCCCGAGTAGGCCAGTCGAATGTACTTCTGGGTCTCGCCCGGCAAGGGTGTGCCGAAGTGGTTCCTGGTGGTGAACGAGACGCCAGTTTTTTCCAGGACGAACTTCCTGAAGTCCTCGACCTCTTCCATTCCCAACTTCTCCATAGCCTTCGTAACGTTCGGGAAGAGGTAGAAAGTGCTGTCGGGGGTAGCGACGTGGATACCTTTCGTGTTGTTAAGGATGGATAAGGCTGTGTCGCGTCTTTCCCTGAGGATATCGATCATTTTACGGTGATCGTCCAGTGGTCCTCTCAAGGCGGCAACGCCTGCCCACTGGACGAAGTTATTTGTGCAGGATTCGTCGTTCACGTTGAAACGGGAGATGGCCTCGATCACCTCCCTGGGACCGATCGCCGCTCCAAGGCGCCAACCCGTCATGGCGAACTTCTTGGAGAAGGTGTAGAGGATGACCGTCCTCTCGGGAAGCCCCTGGAATCGGGTAATACTCTTGGGGGTACCGTCATAGAGAATGTCGAAGTATGCCTCGTCGCTAAGCACGTAAATGTTGTGTTTAAGGCAGATATCGGCCAGGTGTTCCATCTCTTCCATGTCAGACTCGGCGCTGGTCGGGTTATGGTAGTTGTTGTAGATGATGAGCTTTGTCCGAGGGGAGATCTGACGTTCTATCGCTTCCAGATCCAGTGAGAAACCCTTGTCAGTCTCCCTGAAGCCGTAAGGTTTTCCTACACCTTCGTGGAAGTTGATCATCGATTCATAGATGGGGAACCCCGGGTTGGGGTAGAGTACTTCATCGCCGGGGTTCATGAGGGTCATGATGAATTTGCCGATCACCGGTTTCCCGCCGGTCTGGATGCTCACGTTGTCGGCGTCGATTTTGAACCCCCTGGTCCTGTAGATCTCCTCGGCCATAGCCTCTCTCAGGGGCGTAATACCAGGGGTGGGACAGTAGCCCGTCTTGCCTTCCCTGATTGCCCGGTTGGCTGCCTCCACGATGTGTTCTGGGGTAGGGATGTTAAGATCTCCCAGGTGAAAGGGGTAAACCTTCACCCCTGTGGCAGCCAGACTGGCCGCTTCGGCACCAACGGCAAAAGCCGTCTCTGTTCCTAGTCGTTTTGTTCTTTCAGCGAAGGGAACTGACATGGAGAGATCACCCTTTCTTCATTCCTACAGCTTCAACAGCGGCTTTCACAATGGATCCTGCCCTGAGGCAGTACTCTTCCATCAGGTCGTCGGGATCACCGGATTGTCCGAAGGTGTCCTGGACCCCGATCATCCTTATCGGCACAGGGCAATTCTGGCTGAGAACTTCCGCAACGGCGCTTCCGAAGCCGCCCATTATCTGGTGTTCCTCTGCTGTCACAACAGCTCCCGTTTCTTCGGCTGCCCTTATAAGGGTTTTTGAATCGATCGGTTTAATGGTATGGCAGTTGATCACCCTTGCAGATATCCCATCTTTCGCAAGTGCTTCAGCCGCCAAAAGCGATTCGTAGACCATCTGTCCACAGGCCGCGATCGTGACGTCAGTGCCGTTTTTGAAAATTTGGGCTTTACCCACGGTAAAGGGCGTCCTGTCTGTGGTTATCACAGGCACCTTCTCCCTGCCGAACCGGATAACCACCGGGCCGGAGATAGATGCCGCCGCAACGGTTGCCTTGAAGGTCTCATGATAGTCCGCTGGCACTATCACCGTAACGTTCGGTATGGTCCTGGTAATGGAGATGTCTTCAAGGGCCTGATGGGTTGCGCCGTCGGCTCCAACGGAGACCCCGCCGTGTCCGGACCCGATCTTTACGTTCAGCCTGGCATATGCCACTGTAGTCCTCAGCTGGTCCCAGGCTCTTCCTGTGCAGAATACCCCGTAGGTGCTTACGAAGGGCACCTTGCCGGAGAGAGCCAGCCCCGCCGCCAGGGCCATCATGTCCTGCTCGGCGATCCCGGTCTGGATGAACCGTTCGGGATAAGCGTTCCTGAAGCGGTCTACGCAGAGAGAAGAGCTGAGATCAGCTCCAAGGACGACCACTGAGGGGTTGTTCTTCCCCAGTTCAACCAGTCCGTCACCGTATCCGAAACGGGTGGGGACCATTTCAGGTTGGGAAAAGATCTTCGGAGAAAGAAATTGTTCTTTCATCGGATGACCTCCCGTGAAAGCTCATGAAGTGCCGCCTTGGCCTGCTCCGGTGAAGGGGCCTTTCCGTGCCATCCGGCCTGGTTCTCCATGAAGGAAACGCCTTTGCCCTTGATGGTATGGGCTATTATGACGGTGGGCCTGAAATGTGTGTGACGGAAGCGGTGCATTGCGTCGGAAAGTTCGCGAAGATTGTGACCGTCCACCTCGATAACGTTCCATCCGAAGGCCCGCCACTTGTCGGAAAGGGGTTCGAGGGTCTTTACGTCGTCGGTGTTGCCGTCGATCTGCAGTCCGTTCCTGTCGACGATGCCGCAGAGATTGTCCAGCCTGTAATGTGCGGCGGTCATAGCCGCTTCCCAGATCTGACCTTCATCGAGCTCCCCGTCGCCCATGATACAGAATACCCTGTTTGGCTTTTTGTCCATTTTCATGGCGAGAGCCATCCCGGAAGCGATTGAAAGGCCTTGGCCAAGGCTTCCTGTCGAGGCTTCCAGCCCTGGCAGTTTGCACATATCGGGGTGTCCCTGGAGCCTGGAACCCATTTTTCTGAGGGTCACGAGCTCTTCCTTAGGGAAATAACCGCTTTCAGCCAATGCGGCGTAGACCGCAGGGCAGGCGTGCCCTTTTGAAAGTATGAAACGGTCTCGTCCGTCCCAACAGTGGTCGGCAGGGTCGTGCTTCATAACATCGAAGAAAAGGACAGTGACAATATCGGCGATCGACAAGGATCCGCCCGGATGTCCTGAACCCGCTTCCGAAACCATCCTGACAATGTCCTGTCTGATGGCAAGGGACACCGACTTGAGATGACGCAGTTTGGCCTCTTCCATGTCTTGACCTCCCGGGAAATACGGTGAATGGTATTACTCACATATAAACAATATCAGAGGAAGTGGAAAAAACAAGGATGGGAATTCGACGATAATGAATCTTGAATTGAATCAGGAAAACCTGGTCAAAGGCAAAACCTTTTCACCGCAGAGAACACAGAGGGCCGCAGAGAAGTACGAAGATATGGAAAGAACGTAAAGACAATGAAAGAGACGAAGGGGTGGAAAAAACAAGGATGGGATATCAAAAGGGCGTAAACGGTAAATGGTTAACGGTGAACTGAAAGAACAAAAACCTGTGAGACATGAGAAGTAAGAAGAGAAGGGATTTACGATTCACGCTTCAATATTCAAGATAGACTTTTTCCCCCGTTTACGTCTTGATATTGATCTTGCCCCTTGCATTTCAATAACAAATGGTGTATCATCCTGATAGCGGGGAGAAGTGTTCCCCGGAGTCGGGCTTTCCGGCCTGTAATTGCGGGTGTAGGGAAAGTAAAAGCAGCGGATAGTTTGACCGGGTTCAGTTGGAAGTCAGGTCTGGTTGCAAATTGGCAGCAAAAGGCTGTTGACGGATTAGGGAGTGGTTGCCTGGGAAGTGCATCTCTATGCCGGAGAGCCCGACCATGAAAGAGACGGGGGCGGTATATACCGCCCCCTTTTTTCGTCGTTCCGACGGCTATTTACCCCTTAAGAGAGAGAGATGATGTTCGTGCTGGACCTTTTGCGGAAAAGAAGAAGTATAAGGAAATTCCAGGACCGACCTCTTACCCCCGAACAGATAAGGGTCCTGGAGGAGGCTGTTCTGAGGAGCCCCTCTG
>JAAYDT010000002.1 GCA_012729145.1 Synergistaceae bacterium
AACTTCTCCGCATCGAAGGGTTCTCCGCATGGGTGACCCCAGCGGGCCCACATGGACATTCCGTCAAGAACCATATCCGATGTGGTCACCTTACCGTCGTAGGCCCCGCTGGGCTTTCTCTCAGACGGGTCGGCGGTCTCGATCTCCTTGTGCCCGCAGATAGTCCTTGCGCTGGGTTTTTCAATTCCCAGATAGGTGTCGTAGTGGTCGGCCAGCATAATTTTGCCGATCTCCGCATCTACCTTGCCGTACCATTCTTCCTTGAGCTGTCCCCAGCGGACGTAGCGAGCATAGCAGTAGTTCATTGGGTCCGGTTCTTCGCAGGCCGCCTCTTCCCTGAAGTTGACCCCCGAAGGATGGTTGGAGGAGTACAGGAACCCGTTGAAGGTTCTCTCCAGGTCCCAGGAGTGAAGGCCGAGCTGCAGGGAGGCGATCTCGCCGGTCTTTGCGTCGCCGATCAGCCACTGGTTGGGGTAAGCGCCGTTGTTGCCCTCGAGCATTATTCCAAGGAAATCGTCGATACTGTCGGCATACTGTACAGCGGTCCGGATGCGAACAATAACCGGTATCCCCTCCGGATCTGTGGCATCGTTCTCAAGGGACGTCTCTGTCACCATGAGGCCCGTCTCGTTGACGTACCAGTCCTGCCCGCTCCATATGGTCCCTCCAGCTCCCTGGTAACGGAAGGCGAAACCCTTGCTGGGCTTGACGTCGTAGATGATGGGGTACATGAAGTCCTCGTTGTAGGGACACCAGGTGTTGTGACCCATTACTATCTGCCCGTCGGCAGTAGCATCGCCGGTGGCTATGAAGGCGCTGCATCGGGACTCTGCGTCCTCTTCCCAGGCATCTTCATAGAGGCCCTGGTCCGCCCATGCGTTGGCGGCGAGTACATCCCACACGTCCCAGTCGTAGCCCTTCGCCCTGAGCCCGGCAGCGATGCCCCGGAGTTCATCCTGGTATTCTTTGGGAATGCGGTCCCAGAGGTATTTTCCGGCGATCTCCCTGGACATCCTGTGGTACTCATCGTCTGCGGGTCCCAGGTAGCTGATGATAAGGTAACTGGCAGACTCCGCCGTGAGGTATCCCCTCTGGAAACCTATCCTGTATGGGACACCTTCAAGATGGACCAGTGTCCATCCGTCCTGTTCCACAGCGTAGGACCCTTCGAGGAGGTATTCCTGGGCCGGTGATAAAGCGGAGGCGGGGTAAGAGAGCGAAAGGACTGCTATGCAGAGGACCAGGAAGACCCACAAGCGCCGCAACGAACCTTTCACCTTGACCACTCCCTTTGCATTTGATCTTCCTTCTCATTCTACTCCCCTTTAAGAAAAGGGCCAAAGGGCCGGATCTTCGGGAAAGGAAATGATGACATTCTCCATGCCGTCGGAATGTTTTCACCTTGAGAAGGCGGGAGAAGAGGCATACGAAGAATATACTTGGATGGGTATCGATTATAATGCTTGAGAGGTTCTATAAACCCCTTGGTCTTGCAGGAGAGATGACTATGACCGATGTAAAAAAAGAATTCCTCAGGGGAGCCCGCTGTACGGTGCCTCTCTTCATTGGTCTTGTGCCCTTCGCCCTTGTTCTTGGAGTGGCAGCTAATGAAGCAGGCCTTAACGCCGCCCAGGGTACTTTTTTTTCTCTCTCCATGTTAGCCGGGACCGCCCAGCTTGCGGCAGTCCAACTCTACGGAGCCGGCGCCTCGGCGGCGATAATCCTTTTTACCGCCATTGTGGTCAACCTGAGATATTCCATGTACAGTCTTTCTCTCTTTCAGATCCTGGGGGAGAAGACCTTTCTGGAGCGCCTTCTGGCAGCGTTCTTCCTTTCGGACCAGTCTTATGTCATTACTATGGCCGAAAGAGAGAACAGCGACGACAACCCGTTTCTTCCAGCATTTTTTTTCGGTTCATCGCTGGCCGTCTACACTGTATGGGTATCAGGGATCTTCCTGGGCTTCTCCCTGAAGGCCATTATCCCCGCTGGGCTCTCCCTGGACTTTGCCATCCCCCTGGTCTTCATGTTTTTCCTGATCCCCCACCTCAAGGGCAGGGACAGGCAGTTTTCGGTCCTTGCCGGAGTCGTTTCCTCGGTCGTGCTGGTCCCACGACTTCCGCTTCAGTCGGGTCTTCTGGCCTCGATCCTGATAGGTATAGGCTCCGGTATGGCAGCAGGAGCTTTTATCAGGGGGAAGGAGAGCGAGGTGGAAGGTAAATGAACTTCTATATTCTTTTCGGCGTTGTTGCCGTAGCCCTTCTGGTGATAAAGGGCCTGTTCCTTTGCTTTGTTCCCTTCGGCAAGATCCCTCCATTCTTTGAAAGGTCGTTCCGATATATCCCGCCAGCCGTTCTTGCCGCCCTTATCGCGCCTTCAGTCCTGTACGCCAAAGGTCCCGCAGGGCTTGAAATTTCTCCTGCGAGGCTCATTGCAGGGATCGCTGCCTTTGCTGTTGCCATGAAGACGAGGAATATTCTGGTCGCGATCGCGACAGGCATGACCCTGCTTTGGACCTTTTCATTTATTTAATGTTGAGGTTCGCAAGGAACCTTTGACTATTATCCACTTTTGTCGGGGAGGTGGGAACATTGAAGGGATTCGAGGGCAGGGAGAAGGAGAACCGGGAACTGCTGATCCTCTGGACCAGCGGGGACAGGGAGGTGGCCCTGTCAATGGTCTTTATGTACGTTCTCAACGCGAAGACCAGGGGCTGGTGGGAAGAGATCCGTCTTGTTGTATGGGGGCCTTCCGGGAGGATTCTTGCCCAGGACCAGGATCTGCAGATATACATGGAGAAGATCATCGAAGCCGGGGTCAGGGTCGAAGCGTGCAGGGCATGCACTGACAGCTACGGTGTTTCTGAAAAGCTTGAGGGGATGGGTATCGAAGTAAAATACATGGGGGAACCTTTTACTGAAATGCTGAAAAGAGGGGAAAAGGTACTGGCACTTTAGATGGCTTTCAGCATTATTTCGAAGGAGTGAGGGCGAATGAAGGAATTTCTTGAATGGCACAATGATATCAGGGGGGAAAAGACCGTCGAAGCATTGAAGAAGAACCATTTCAAGGCCTGTTACTGCAAGGAGAGGAAGGAGGCCATTGAAAAGATCCTGAATGAGGTCCCCGCAAGATCGGTTATAGGAGTGGGGGGTTCATGGACCGTGTCCGAACTGGGTGTTCTTAAGGAGCTTGAGGCCAGAGGGCACACCATCCTGAACCACGGCAAGCCGGGCCTGAGCCCCGAGGAAAAGATGGAAATCAGGAGAAAACAGCTCACGAGCGATGTGTTCATCACCGGCACCAACGCCGTGACCATGGACGGACAGCTGGTCAACGTGGATGGTACCGGTAACAGGGTGGCGGCCATGATCTTCGGCCCCGGGAGAGTAATTGTCGTGGCAGGGGTTAACAAGGTTGTCAAAAATGTCGAAGAAGGTCTTGGGCGGATCCGGCAGACCGCGGCACCTATCAATAACAGGAGGCTGGGAACGGCCAACCCCTGCACCCTGACAGGAGAGTGCATGGATTGCATGGGTCCGGGAAGGATCTGCAACGCCACTGTCATACTTAACAAGAAGCCTACGATGACGGATATCCACGTTTTTCTCGTCGGCGAAGAGATGGGGTTCTAGCGCAGTGTTGAAGATCAGGCTTTTCGAGCTTTCCGGTGGAGTGATGGTTATGAGAATGAAAATGAAGATACTGTTGGGGTTTTCCCTAATTCTTCTCCTTGCGCTGTCCGCTTCTTCTTTCGAAGGACCGGATGGATTTGGAGGATACCGGTGGGGGCAGAGTTTTGAAGAGTTCCAGTTTATGGGGCCTTTGATCGTTGACGAGGAGGATGGAGATCTGGCCCTTTCTGTCGCGTTAAAAGGTCCAAAAAGCTGGAAAAACCTGCTTTTCAGGGGGAGTCCCAGCTATATTTTTCATGCAGGTCGTTTCGAAGGGGTAATAGCCCATGGGTGTTCAGGACAAGACGAGTGGGAAACGTGGGCTAAAACCCTCGAGGATGAGCTGGGTCCACCTTCGAAGGGTTCTCCCGGAGCTTTTGACATGCAGTGGGACGGGGAACATTCTGGTGTAGCCATTACTTTCGACCCCGAACACAATGTCCCCAGTCTTTTCATATGGGCATACTCTGAAAGAGTATCCGGTCAATGAACTCTTGTCAGCCTAAGAATCCTGTCGTCACCGGGTAGTGGGGAACCTCTTCCGTCCCGGTTGCTGGTAAGGACGTAAAGGGCACCGTCGGGTCCGGCAACGGCGTCTCGAAGCCTGCCGAAGATGCCGTTCGACCAGTCAGTGGCAAAAAGCCTTTCGATCTTTTTGACTTTGTAGTCCTCTCCTGAGGTCTGCAGCTCTATCCTGAGCAGAGCCCGGCTTCGAAGGGTGGCTACGAAGAGACTGTCGTCCCAGAAAGCCATGCCTGATGGCGGGGTGGCTCTGGGCCACATGATCAAGGGGTCGATGAAGGGCTCATTGTCTGCTGCCCCGACCACAATGGGCCATCCGTAGTTGCCCCCCGGGAATATGGTATTTATCTCGTCCCTGGCGCGGAGTCCGAACTCTCCCGAGGGGCCGTGTTCAGAGGAGAAAAGGTCACCTGTCTCCGGGTGCCATGCCAGCCCCTGGGGGTTGCGGTGCCCGAGAGAGAAGACCGGCGAGCCCCTGAAGGGGTTGTCGTCGGGGATATCCCCTTCAGGCGTCAGCCGGAGGATCTTTCCCCCCAGGTTAGCGGGGTCCTGGGCTATGCCTGCCTTCCATGTGTCACCGGTGCATATGTAGAGCATCCCGTCAGGTCCGAATGAGATCCTTCCCCCGTTGTGGACGCTATGCCCCGGTATTTCTTCAATGATAACCCGGTCCGGCACCATGGTCGTGCCCGTGTCCCGGTAACGGGCGACGCGGTTGAGGACGGACCCGCCATCTCTGTAGGTGTACATCACGTAGATGAATGGTTCACCGGGGTACAGGGGGTGTTTCGTTATGCCCAGCAGGCCCCCTTCACCGGAGTGAGCCGTATCTCCTATGACCGTGTAGGGCTCTTCTCTCAGAATACCTCTTTCAATTAGTCGTATGTTCCCCTTCCTCTCCGTGACGAGAGTCCTTTCTTCCGTGAGGAATACAAGGGACCAGGGTATGTCAAGATCCTTGACCCAGGACTCTACTTTGTAACGGGCAGGATCGGCAATTAATACGTCCTCCACTTTCTGCGGGGGATCTCCTGTGACGGGCGCACAGATCGCCTGTCCTGTCATGGGAGAGAAAAACATAAACAGCAACAGGATCGATCCCTTTAGGTAACTGGATCCTTTCGCTGACATCACAACACCCCCCATGTGAGATAACCTTTCGGAAGACTTGTCCGGAAGCACTTCAAGAATACCAGATAAAGCGGTAAAATACGCATAAGGTCTTTTGTTGCCATACTGCCTGTTCAGTTTGGCATGCAACAACGGAAGCAGTAGAGAGGGGGCGATCAGAGTGAAGAGGGTAGTGGTAGCTATCGACGGCAGTGATGTCAGCAAGAAGGTCATCGATTACGCTCTCCACTATGCTGAAAGGGAGAAAGACGCCGAACTGTTCTTCCTTCACGTGGTCCACTGGGAGGAATACCGGGAGATAACTGCAAAGGGCCAGACCGTATCCGTCCCCCCAAGCGAGGAGGATGTCAAAGAAGAGTTCGGCAAGTTCGTCAGGGACCGTATTAAGTCTTCAGGTTCCCCCAAACCCAAAAGGATGTCCGTCAACGTCGCCTTCGGGAATCCATACAACGAGATCGTATCCTTCGCAGAAAAGGTGGATGCCTTCATGATAATGATCGGCCACAGGGGCCTGAGCAACCTGGAGAGGTTCTTCCTGGGGAGTGTAGCTGCAAAGGTAGTTGCTCACTCTCCTTGCAGTGTTTACGTTCACCGGGAAAAAGAAGCGTGAAAAGTGAACGTAAAAATTGGGGCTAACCCGGATCTGGGAAACAGGAAATTAACCGACTCTGGGCAAAGAGGAGGGGATCGAAATGCTTGATATCGGCAAGTTACTTGCTCCGGGGCTCTCCCACGAGTTCAGGGTGACCGTCACCACCGAAGAGGCAGTGGGTAATTTCTCTCCGAAACTCGACCAGCTTCTGGCTACCTCGGCCTGCGTCAAGGCTTTCATCAGGGTAGCAATAGAGGCCACCGACAAGTATTTGCCGGAAGGGTACATCACGGTGGGGCAGAGCATCGAGATAATCCATGAGGTCCCTTCCTACCTGGGGACGACGGTCAGCTTCAAGGCCACAATGCAGGGGATAGACGGGAACAAGATATTTTATGATCTGGTGGCGTGGGACCACATGGGCACTGTGGCCACCGGGAAGCATACAAGAGCGGTGGTCAACTGGGAACTGCTAATGAACGGGGCCAGGGAGAGAGCCTACATGCAGGACCAGGGTCTGTAGACCTGGAAGCGTCCGTCCGAAGATAACACAGAGGTCGGGAAAAGGGGAGTTCTGTCGTGAAAATGATCTACGCTCCAAGTGCCCCGGAGCCTTCGGGGCATTACTCCCAGGCTGTTGTTCACGCTGGCCTGGTATTTGTGTCCGGGCAGCTGCCCATTGACCCGAAGACGGGTGAGAAGCAGCTGGGGACCATAGAGGAGCAG
>JAAYDT010000051.1 GCA_012729145.1 Synergistaceae bacterium
AGGTTTCCCCTCCCATATTGCCCATTTCTTGACGGTCTGTTAAAATACGCCATCAGCGGAAGTCATATTCCCCCCGAAGGGAGGGTACGTACATGGCAGATGTTTTTGTTTCCGACCATATCGTCATGACCCGGGAGGGATACGAGAAGCTGAAGGCAGAGCTGGTAGCCCTCAGAAGCGAAGGACGTCAGGAGATCGCGAGGATGCTTGAAGACGCCCGCGGCTTCGGGGACCTCAGCGAGAACGCGGAGTATCACTCGGCAAAGGAAGCACAGGGCAAGCTCGAGACAAGGATACAGTGGCTGGAGTACCAGCTGAGCAAGGCAAAAGTAGTGGAACCGGGAGATATAGATCCCACAAGGGTCGGCCTGGGTACGACAGTGACCCTCCTGGACCTGGACGGCGACAACAAGCTCTTCTATACGATCGTTGGCTCGGAGGAGTCAGATCCGGCGGCAAACAAGATATCCGCAAGCAGCCCCGTAGGACAGGCCGTTATCGGCAAGACCGTCGGTGAGGAACTCTCAGTCAAGGTCCCCAGGGGTACCAGGAAGTTCAGGATAACGGACATTTCCATCCTACCGCCCGGCTAGAGGACGTGTCTTTCTGGACCTCAACTCCATGGAGGTCCTGACTATTCTCCGGGCGAGTTCATCGAAACCCCACCCTGCCGCGGCGGCTGATTTAGGCACCAGGCTCGTGGCCGTCATCCCGGGTACGGTGTTCACCTCCAGCACCGACGGATACCCCTCGTCGGTGAGCCTCATGTCGACCCTGCTGAAGACCCTGCAACCAAGGGAACCGTGGGCGGCAACGGCGGCTTCGGCCACTCGTTCCTCCTCCAGTAGGGAGAGCGGTGCAGGGCAGAGATACTCTGTCTGACCCGAAGTGTACTTGGCCTGGTAGGTGTAGAACCCCCGGCGGGGCTCGATCTGGATAACGGGGAGGATACCTGTCTCTCCGTCCTCCTCCCAGACCGTAACGGTGATCTCCCGGCCCGGAATGTACTCCTCCACTATGACAGAGCGGTCAAAAGAGAAAGCCAGCGAGAGGGCTTCCTCTATCTCCGGCTCTGAAAAGACGATCGTCACCCCCACAGTGCTCCCGCACCCCGAAGGCTTGATCACGATCCTCTTCCAGCGTTCAAGGGCCTCTCTTGTCTTTCTTCCGGCGCCTCCATCAGCTGCTTCGTCTGATAGCAGATAGACCGCTTCAGGCGTCGGGACTCCCTCCATGACGAAGAGGGCCTTGCTCGCTCTCTTGTCCATCGCAAGGGCACAGGCAGTGGGACCCGACCCTGTATAAACCCTCCCCATAAGGTCCAGGGCGGCCTGTAGCCTTCCATCCTCCCCCCAGGAGCCGTGAAGGGCGATAAAGAAGACTTCGGAAGTGGAGTTCCCGATCATATCCAGCATCTCGCCGGGAGATAGGGCCTCCAGGGGCTCAACCTTCATGCCTGCGTTCTGGAGAGCCGAGCATATGGCCCTTCCGCTGGAGAGGGAGACCTCCCTTTCAGGGCTGTCCCCCCCGAAAAGGACGGCCACCGTGGTCCCGTTCTGAGCTTTCATTCCACGAACTCCTCTATCTCCCTGGCACCCAGGAAGAAGGGGTGGCTTGGGAATGCGTTCAGGATAAAGACCAGCCCTGCCCAGTCGTCATCGCCGACCCGGTCATTGCGGTAGGCCAGGTCAACCCTGAAGCAGCACATGCTCTCGTAGCTCAGTCGATAGTACATCTCGTCGAGGCTGCTCTCCCGAAGGTCGTATCCTGCCCTGACAGTAAAGCTCCAGTGACCGCCGAAGGGGATCGTCGCCTTCTGGTAGAAGACCTCGCTGTCGGAGTAATCATCCCAGGCCATGGGTGACACTCCGTCCACCCAGCGCTTCCTCCAAAGGCTCGTCATCGAGACCGGCCCCAGGGGCCACTTAAGACCAAGTTTCGCGATGGCTATCTTCTGGGTGCCGTCACCTGCTCCATAGTCGTACCACCAGTACTCGGCCCCCCAGAAGGGTTCGATGCTTCCCAGGCTGACGCCGCCTTCGTAGACAGCTCCAAACCCCAGCCTTGAAGAAGCTGTCCTCTCCGTCCCTCCCTTGGTAGTGTTCTCGTAGTCTCCCCAGGTGGCCCTGAACTGCCACTTCCCGGCAAGATCCGGAAGGGACCACCAGGGCGAGAACAGGGTAAACTCAGGGCTTCTCCAGAGGGTGCCCTCAAAAGTCTCTCCCAGGTCCTTCTCCACCTTCAGACCCTCAGCATGGGACCACCACAACCTGCCCGTCCACCCCCGGAGTTCATAGTCGACTCCCCATCTGGGTCGGAACCGTTTTTCCTCCTGATCGCCGTCCCAGGTGTAGGAGGCGTCTGCGAAGAAGTCAACCCCTTCACCGTAGTGATAGTCCAGGGAGAGAACTGCCTCCAGCCCCACCTCGGACCAGAGGAAGGCCTTCCACCTGACATTGACGTCACCCATTACCAGGGGAGCCCCCAGGGATACACCCAGACCCTTGTCACCTTCGTACATCACCTGGGGAAGGAACTGGGTCCTGCTTCCCCCAGAGAGGTCTATGACGTAGTCGAAGGGGTAAGAGAGAAGGTGCTTGCCTCCGATATAGATGGCAGGCTTTGAAGCTACCACCCTGTAACCGGGGATCACCACAAGGCGCTTAGAGACCAGCTGGTAGTGAGGGTTATCGGCGGAGCAGGTAGTGAACCCCACATCACTCCACCGGTAGACCTGGTCACCCTCCACGAGTCCCTTCTGGATCTTTCCGGGGACGGACTCGATGCGCTGCCCCTCCCTGATACGGATGGTCGTCACGTCGGCACCCGATGCGTGTATCTCCCCCTTCTCTGCGGGGAAGCTGCCCGAGGCGTTCCGGAAGAGACCCTCACCTGATATCATGTCCAGCGTCAGGAGTTCCCCCTCCAGCCTCTGGGCCCCGTGGAAGAGGACCACCCTGCCTCCGGGGTCCGAGAAAGCTTCGATGGTGTGATCCACGGCTGAATACTCTATCCGTGGAGCGAAGACCCTCACAAGGTCTCTGCTGATGCGCACCCTCCCCGTGGCAACGGCAAGCCCCGAGGCCTGGTCGTACTCTACCCTGTCAGCCTCCAGCACTATGCTGCCATCGCCGGCCGCGGCGCCGAGAGGACACAAGAGGAACGAAAGAAAGGCAAATGCCGGAACAAGAACCCTCAACGGGCGGATCCATGCCATGTGACCACCGCTCCTTCCTCGACGACGACGGAACCGGACATCGTAATACCGCCCCTGGACCCTTCCAGAACAACCTGCCTGTCCCTGGCCTCAAAACCTTCGGGAAGCTTCCAGATAGAAGCATTATCGTCCCAGTCCGCCCTGGGAGCTTTCCATTCCAGCTCCCCTGAAGAGTGGGAGATATGCCCTGAAGCAAAAAAGAGATGAACATCCATGGAGGTCTCGAAGACGACCCCCCTCTCGGCGGTCACCTCCCATCGGGTCCCCGTCCCTGAAACAATCCGGATATCGAGATCCTCCGCTTCGCTGACGTTTTCTCTCTTTTCGACCCTTTCAGCCTTCAGGTGCCAGTCGTTGCCCCTCTCTTCCCTGATGACGTCGAG
>JAAYDT010000052.1 GCA_012729145.1 Synergistaceae bacterium
CGCCAGCGTCTTCGTTATCGCCGCCGTCAACGTCGTCTTGCCATGGTCTATGTGACCGATCGTTCCTATGTTCAGGTGCGGCTTCGTCCTGTCAAAATGCTCCTTCGCCATCTTGTAAAACCCTCCCTTGTTTATTGCTTCCAGAAATAACTGCTTTCTATGATTTTCCAGGGCAGATCAGTGCTTGATAAGCTTTTCGGTGATCTCCCTGGGTACTTCCTCGTAGTGCGAGAACTGCATGGAGTAGGATGCCCTCCCCGAGGTCTTGCTCCTCAGGTCCGTCGCGTAGCCGAACATCTCCGAAAGAGGAGCGAAGGACTTGACGATCCTGGCGTTGCCCCTCATCTCCATCCCCTCCACGTGACCCCGCCGAGAGGAGAGGTCGCCCATCACGTCTCCCACGTATTCATCGGGGGTCACTACCTCTACCTCCATGATCGGCTCCATCAGGACGGGGTTCGCGGATCTCATGGCCTCCTTGAAGGCCATGGAGGCGGCGATCCGGAAAGCCATCTCGGAGCTGTCCACCTCGTGGAAACTCCCGTCCACGAGAGAGATCTTCACACCGATCACCGGGAATCCACCCAGAACGCCATTGGAGACCGTCTCGTTTATGCCCCTCTGAACGGCGGGGATGTACTCCCTGGGGATGGCCCCGCCCACGATCCTGTCCTCGAATACGAAGCCCTTCTCCTCGGGGAGCGGTTCGATCTCAAGAAGCACGTGACCGTACTGCCCCCTGCCGCCGGTCTGCTTGATGAACTTGCCCTCGCCAGAGGACGGGTTCCTGATCGTCTCGCGGTAGGCCACCTGGGGCCTTCCGACCCTTACGTCCACGCCGTACTCCCTCTTGAGCCGGTCCACAATGATCTCGAGGTGCAGCTCCCCCATCCCGGAGATGATGGTCTGGGCCGTCTCCTCGTTGGTGGAGACCCTGAAGGTGGGGTCCTCTTCGGAAAGCCCCGAAAGTCCCTTGCCGAGCTTGACCTGGTCGGCCTTGCTCATGGGCTCCACCGAGAGGTGGACCACCGGCTCCGGGAAATCCACCGACTCAAGGACAACGGGTTTCTTCTCGTCGGTCAGGGTATCCCCTGTCCTGGTGGCCTTCAGGCCCGGAAGGGCAATTATCTCGCCCGCGGAAGCCTCCTCGATGTCCTCTCTCTTGTTGGCGTGCATCCTGAGTATCCTGCCTACCCTCTCGCGGCCCTCCGTGGAGGTGTTCAGGATGCTTGAACCGCTCTTGATCCTCCCCGAATAGATCCTGCAGTAGACAAGACGTCCGACGAAGGGGTCGACCACAATCTTGAAGGCCAGTGCCGAGAGTGGACCATCGGGGTCAGGATGCCTCTCCTCGGTATTCCCTGTCGAGGGGTGTACGCCCTTGATCGGAGGGAGGTCCACCGGGCTGGGAAGATAGTCCACAACCGAGTCGAGCAGTGCCTGGACCCCCTTGTTCTTGAAGGCCGACCCGCAGAAGACGGGAAATACGGCCAGTTCGATCGTGGCCTTCCTGATGGCCTTCCTGAGGATATCCTCGGGTACGGGCTTGCCCTCCAGGTAGAGGGTCATTACATCTTCGTCAAGGTCCGCCATTGCCTCCACGAGGGCATCCCGTCCCATGGCCGCGTCCTCTGCCAGTTCGGCAGGGATATCCACAACCTTCGGGTCGACACCCAGTTCCTCGTGGTAGATTATCGCTTTCTCCCTCACCAGGTCGACGACACCGCTGAAACCGTCCTCGGAGCCTATAGGGATCTGAACGGGGACCGCGTTCGCCCCCAGGCGCTCCTTCATCTGGGAAACCACCAGATGGAAATCCGCACCGACCCTGTCCATCTTGTTCACGAAGGCGACCCTGGGCACCCTGTACCTGTCGGCCTGCCTCCATACTGTCTCGGACTGGGGCTCGACTCCCCCGACGGCACAGAAGACAGCCACCGCTCCGTCGAGGACCCTCATGGACCTTTCGACCTCTACGGTAAAATCCACGTGGCCGGGCGTATCAATAATATTGACGCTATAACCCTTCCAATGGCACGTCGTAGCAGCGGAGGTAATTGTTATCCCCCGCTCCCTCTCCTGCTCCATCCAGTCCATTGTGGCAGCGCCTTCATGGACCTCTCCGAGCTTGTGCTTCCGGCCCGTGTAGAACAGGATCCTCTCCGTTGTGGTGGTCTTGCCGGCGTCAATGTGCGCCGCAATACCGATGTTCCTGATTTTCCCCAGATCGATAGAGCTCATTCAGTTTTCTCCATACCCGGCCCGCTGCCGTTGCGGGTTGACCCGCACCCGGCAGAATGGGCCTAAGACTTTCTACCAGCGGTAATGCGCAAAGGCCCTGTTGGCCTCGGCCATCCTGTGGGTATCTTCGCGCTTCTTGACGGAACTCCCTTCGCCCTTGCATGCATCGGTAAACTCCCTGGCCAGCCTCTCCATCATGGGGATGCCCTTCCTCCCCCTGGCATACTGGAGGATCCACCTGGTTGCAAGAGCCTGGGCCCTCCTGGGCTGGACCTCTACGGGGACCTGATAGGTAGCCCCGCCGACCCTTCTGGGGCGGACCTCGACCATGGGACGGACATTCTCCATGGCCTTGTTGAAGACCTCTATGGGCTCCATGCTGAGCCTCTTGGAGGCGAGGTCCAGAGCACCGTACATGATCTTCTCGGCGACGCTCTTCTTGCCGTCAAGCATGATGGCGTTGATGAATTTGGCTATATCAAGGTTCCCGAACCTGGGGTCGGCCTCGATCTCGCGAATGCGCACGTATCCCTTTCTTGGCATGTCCTCGACACTCTCCCTGCTAATAAAGCCTGTCTATTGGTCCTACTTCGGCCGTCTGGCGCCGTACTTGGAACGGCTCTTCCGTCTGCCGTCGACACCGCCGCAGTCAAGGGTGCCCCTGACGATGTGATAACGGACTCCCGGAAGGTCCTTGACACGGCCGCCCCTTACCAGCACAACAGAGTGCTCCTGCAGGTTGTGCCCCACTCCGGGAATGTAGGAAGTGACCTCGAAACCGTTGGTCAGACGGACCCTTGCGACCTTCCTGAGGGCCGAATTAGGCTTTTTGGGTGTTACGGTATAGACCCTGGTGCAGACGCCTCTCCTTGCAGGATTGCCCTGGAGAGCAGGCGCCTTGGAGCGCACCCTCTTCTCTTCACGCCCCTTGCGTATCAGCTGATTGATGGTCGGCAAAAAACTCCCTCCTTCTTATTCATTGCTCTTTAGATCCTCTGCCCCGGTGATCGGGGGACCCTTTCGTATCGTTAATCCCGCCGCCGCTGCACCCCGGTCGATGGCGCAGGCCCGGCCCAGTATCACCATGCTTTCGGCCCACTCGACCTTTATGCCGGACTCTCTGGCCATCCTTTCAAGGTCTTTCACCAGGGATCCTTTTGCATCCGCCGCAAGGAAGATCTTCCTGAGAACCCCTGCCTGGATCGCCTTCCTGACCGATCTTGTGCCTACCAGCCGGTTGGGCACAGCCAACTCGTTCAAGGGCACACGTAATCCCTCCCTTGAAAAGGACACCGGGAAATAATATCAACGGCACCAGTCACTGTCAAGAAAAATCTTATCTTCCCCATGTCATGGGTTCAGGATGACCTCCTCCCGGGGAGGTTCCTCCACGGAAGATGGCGTCTCCTTGACCCTTATATCCTTGTACATTTCGAAGGAAGTCCCCGCAGGGATAAGGTGCCCTATGATAACGTTCTCCTTGAGCCCCTTGAGTTTGTCCACGTCTCCCCTGACAGCGGCACCGGCAAGAACCTGGGCGGTCTGCTGGAACGAGGCCGCGCTGAGGAAGCTGTCGGTGGCCAGGGCGGCCTTGGTGATCCCGTGAATGACAGGCTTCCATATCGGCTCCTCGCGAAGCCTTCGGACAAAGGTCACCCGCTGGAGGGTCCGTTTCGTCTCGGCCTGGGTGAATATGGGCCTGAGGACCATCTCGTCGGGATCTGCTGACAGCAGCGCTTCCAGCACCTGGGTATTGACCTCGCTGCCGGCGTCGGCCACTACCTCGCCGGTCTTGTTGATGACGGGTTCAAGAAGGACCTTCCCGTAAGCGACATCGGAGAGCACCTTCCTCAGAATAGCATCCCTGGAGAGGATCTCGCCGTCGATCTCCACAGCGGTGAGTTCGCCCTCGACGAGTCCCCGGACTACACTACCGTCAATAAGCTGGGGAATGTCGGTGACGGAGTTCCCGTCGGAGTCTATAGCCTGCACCAGGGGCCTTGCCCAGTACTGGTCTATGAGCATCTTCTGAACGGAGTCGGAGATGGTGACCGTCTCCGGAGACTTCCAGATCCTTATGGCTTCAACGTTGTTCTCCCTTATGACCGAGGCGGCATGGTCGTCGATGACCCTGTCAGCATCCAGCAGCTTGT
This sequence comes from Synergistaceae bacterium, assembly GCA_012729145.1. GTDB lineage: Bacteria > Synergistota > Synergistia > Synergistales > Thermovirgaceae > 58-81. The sequence continues at coordinate 4,395 of JAAYDT010000052.1, forward strand.
TATCTCCCACCACGACGTCCTCTGCAAGGTAGGTCTTGCCTTTCATCTCTTCCAGGATGGCCACGTCCCTGACGAGTATTCTCGGCGGGAAGCCCTGGGTGAGCTGCGTCAGGCTGGAACCTGACAGGGCAGTCCCGGACGGGATGGTCTCCTCTTCTGTGAGCTCAGCCGTCTCTGTGAGCTCCAGCCCGCTCATGGTCCTCCTGAAGGATGATTCGCCCACTATCACGCGGAGGATATCGCCCTCATCCTCGAGGGTAAGCTCCGATACGCCCGAACCGGGGCGGAGTATCTGCCGGACCGACCTTTCGTCAAGCTCCTGGCCCTTGAAGACCAGCGCAGACTCCAGACTGCCCTGACCGGCGACGTCGAGGAGCTTCTTGCCGGACATTATCTTCACTGCTTCCAGGAGGAAGCGCTCGTTGCCGGCTTTGATATTTTCGACCTCCCTCTCGAGGTCGCTTAGCCACGCAAGCTCCATGGACACGAAGGAGCTGTCCCCCTCCTCGATCACCCTCACCCTGTTCACGGGAGCGACCTTGCGGAGGATGACCTCGATGTGCTTGTTGCTGACCGAGACCCCCTGGGACAGGTAGACGGACTGGATGTTGTCCACCAGGTAGTTCTGGACCGCCTCAAGTCCCTCGATCTCGAGGAGCTGCTGGGGATCGACATGACCGTCGGTAAGGGGCTGCCCCTTCCTGACCTGCTGCCCTTCCTCAACAAGGAGCGGCTGGGACGCAGGTATGTTGTATGAGGACCTGGACTCGACACCCTCTTCGCTGGAGGATATGAAGACCTTCCTCTTGCCCTCCATCTCCCTTATCTCCGATATGTAGCCGTCGCGGTCGGAGAGAAAGGCCACCTTCTTGGGCCGACGGACCTCGAAGAGCTGTTCGATCCTGGGGAGACCCTGGGTAATGTCCTCCCCGGTGATACGGACACCGCCGGTGTGGAAGGTCCGCATGGTTAGCTGCGTCCCCGGTTCCCCGATGGACTGGGCCGCCACGACCCCCACGGTCTCTCCGGGGAGTACCTTCTCCCTCGAAGAGAGGTCCATGCCGTAGCACTGCCTGCATATTCCATCCTGGAGGGCGCAGGTAAGGGGGCTCCTCACCCAGACCTCCTCAAGTCCTGCCTTCTCTATCTGCCATGCCTTCTCGGAGTCGATAAGCTCTCCTTCAGGAACTATGACCTCCCCTGTCTCCGGGCTCACAATATCCCTGAGGTTGGTCCTGCCTATGATCCTCTCCCCGAGGGAGATGATCATCTTACCGTCCTGCAGGAGGGGCCTTATGCAGACGCCCTTGTCAGTACCGCAGTCCTCGGCAGTGATGATCAGGTCCTGGGCCACATCGACTAGACGGCGGGTCAGGTACCCGGACTTGGCGGTCCTGAGGGCCGTGTCGGCAAGCCCCTTCCTGGCCCCGTGAGTGGAGATGAAGTACTCCAGCATGTTCAGGCCCTCGCGGAAGTTCGATACTATGGGGTAGTCGATGATCTTGCCCGAAGGGTCGGCCATCAATCCGCGGATACCGGCCATCTGGGCCACCTGGCTCTTGCTGCCGCGCGCCCCCGACTCCATCATCATCCTTATAGGGTTGCTGAGATCCATGTTGGCCAGGATGGCATCGGCCGCCTCCCTGGATGCCTCCGACCAGAGGGTCTCCTTCTGTCTTAGATATTCGTCCTCGGTGAGGACGCCCATCTCGAACTGGGAAGAGAGGACCTCTTCCTTGCCCAGGGCCTGCTCCACGATGTCCTTCTTCTGGGGAGGAATGATCACATCGCCCAGGCCGAAGCTAATGCCGCTGATGGTCGACCAGTGGTACCCCAGTTCCTTGATCTTGTCCAGCATCTCCACAAGAGCTTCCTGGCCAACGCGGTCGTAGGCTGCGTCGATGAGCGATCCCAGGGACTTCTTGCCCATCTGCTTGTTGATGTAGCGGAGCTCCGGGTGAAGAATGCTGTTGAAGAGCACTCGTCCGGGAGATGTGGTTATCCACTCGCCCCTGTACTTCAGGCGGATCTTGCTGTTGACGTCGACAACCTGGTGGTCCATGGCGGAGAGGACGTCCTCTATGGTGAGGAAGCTCATCCCTTCGCCCTTCCTGCCCTCGATCAATGCCGTCACGTAGTAGATCCCGAGCACTATGTCCTGGGTAGGTGTGACCACGGGCTTACCGCTGGCAGGCGAGAGAAGGTTCCGGGCCGACAGCATTATCGTCTGAGCCTCCACCCGGGCCTCGATCGAGAGGGGGACGTGGACAGCCATCTGGTCGCCGTCGAAGTCGGCGTTGAAAGCGGTACACACCAGGGGGTGAAGCCTGAGCGCCTTGCCCTCCATGAGGACGGGCTCAAAAGCCTGGATACCCAGCCGATGGAGCGTCGGAGCCCTGTTCAGCAGAACGGGATGCCCCTTGATAACCTCTTCTAGGATACCCCAGACGTCCTCACGTCCTCTCTCTATAGCCCTCTTGGCGCTCTTGACGTTCGGCGAGAGCCCCTGCTCCACAAGCTTGTTGATCACAAAGGGCTTGAACAGCTCCAGGGCCATCTGCTTCGGAACGCCGCACTGGTAGATCTTGAGGTTCGGTCCGATAACGATGACGGACCTGCCCGAGTAGTCGACCCTCTTGCCGAGCAGGTTCTGGCGGAACCGGCCCTTCTTGCCGCGCAGGAGGTCAGAGAGGCTCTTCAGGGGCCTGTTCCCTGCACCGAGGACGGCCTTGCCCATCCTGCCGTTGTCTATCAGTGCATCGACGGACTCCTGGAGCATCCTCTTCTCGTTCCGGATTATTATCTCCGGCGCCCTGAGCTCCTGGAGTTTGCGAAGCCTGTTATTGCGGTTTATGACCCTGCGGTAGAGATCGTTGAGGTCCGATGTAGCGAAACGCCCGCCGTCCAGCTGGACCATGGGTCTGAGGTCGGGGGGGATCACCGGGAGGACCTGGAATACCATCCACTCGGGTTTACCGTCGCTCTTCCGGAAATCCTCGGCGACCTGAAGTCTCTTGACCAGCTTCCTCTTCTTCTGACCGGTGGTCTCTCCTATTTCGTCACGGAGTGAAGCCACCAGTTCGTTAAGGTTGATCCTGGAGAGGAGGGAAAAGACCCCTTCGGCTCCTATCCCGGCCTCGAACTCCTTGTCATAGGAAGCGCAGAGGCGCTGCTCCCTCTCGAGAATTATGTCTCCACGCTGGAACGGGGAGTTGCTCCCTTCAATGATCATGTAGCAGGGATCCTCGATGGTCACCGTCTCCCCCAGTACCGCGAACCTTCCCGGGTACTTCTGGTAGAAGAGCTCGTACTCGCTGGAGGAGATAATGTCTCCCTTCTTGAAGGGGAGATGGACCACTGCGGTGACGACGAAACCCTCTTCATCGCCGACCGTTGCCCGCTCCATCTGGAGGGACTCGTGTTCTGAAAGGGCCTTCTCCCTCTCGGTGGCGGAGAGAACCTGCCCTTCGGCATAGAGACCGTCGGATGAGGCCTCCACGACACGGAAGGCCGGCTCCACCTTGAAGACCTTGTCGCCGAAGTCGCGCTTGTAGATCCCCACCTGGCTCGCGGGGATGACGTCGCCGGGATTGGCCGGTATGTCGTCAACCTGGGTTACCCGGTGGGCCTCTTCGGCCTTGAACTTGTGGTCGTAGTGCCTGTGGATCCTCTCCTCGCACTCGGAGACCAGGTCGCCTCTCTTGAGCAGGTCCGTCCGCCTGCCTTCCATGACAACCTTGTAAAGCGGCTCCCGCCGCCGGGTCGGGGCGAAGTAGACCACCTTCTCCAGGTCCTTGGTGGCTGTACCCAACAGAAGGCTGAGACGGCTCGGGATCCCACGGAGGTACCAGATATGGACCACCGGCGCCGCAAGCTCGATATGGCCCATGCGCTCCCTTCGGACGCGGTTGTCGGCTATCTCAACGCCGCAACGGTCGCAGACAACACCCTTGAACTTCGGACCGCTCCTCTTGTACTTTCCGCAGGCGCACTCGAAGCTCTTGGTGGGGCCGAATATTCTTTCGCAGAAGAGGCCGTCCTTTTCGGGCCTGAGGGTCCTGTAGTTGATGGTCTCAGGCTTCTTGACCTCTCCGCTGGACATCTCCCGGATCCTTTCGGGGCTGGCCAGCTTGATCCTTACCCCTGAAATACCTCTTCGGTTCATCTATTCATCCGCCCCCTCTTCCGGGTCGTTGTCGCTATCGACTTCCAGGACCGAAAAAACAGGTTCCTGCTCCCCACCTTTTGACAACTCCTCGGGGAATATGTCCTCGAATACGTCGTCCATGTTCAGGACCTTCCCTTCCCGCTTCTCTTCCCGCGGCCTGGTCCTGGGCGAGGAGACAGGCTCGTCGTCCTCCTCGAGAAGGAGCTCCCCAAGAGTGCCGTCCTCGTAGGCGATCTCTACATCAAGCCCAAGGCCCTGGAGCTCCTTGACGAGGACCCTGAAGCTCTCGGGTACCCCGGGATCGGTCAGGTTCAGGCCCTTGACTATTCTCTCGTAGGTCTTGAGCCTCCCCCTGATATCGTCTGACTTGACGGTGAGTATCTCCTGGAGTACATGGGAGGCCCCGTAGCCTTCCAGGGCCCATACTTCCATCTCCCCGAAGCGCTGGCCGCCGAACTGGGCCTTTCCGCCGAGGGGCTGCTGGGTGATGAGGCTGTAGGGGCCTATGGACCTTGCGTGGATCTTGTCGTCCACCAGGTGGATAAGCTTCATCATGTACATGGTCCCAACGGTGACAGGGCGCATCATGGGCTCCCCTGTCCTTCCGTCGTAGAGGAGCATCCTTCCGTCAAAGGTTAGCTCAGGGAAACTTTCCTGGCGGGTCTTCTCCACCAGGTCAAGGATCTCATTCTCCGTCGCGCCCTCGAACACGGCCGTGGCAACGTGCCAGTCGTGCGTGGATGCAATGAAGCCGAGGATGGTCTCCAGAACCTGTCCGAGGTTCATCCGGCTCGGGACACCGATCGGGTTCAGGACCACGTCGATGGGCGTTCCGTCAGGCAGGTAGGGCATGTCCTCCTCGGGGAGGATCCTGGAGACGACGCCCTTGTTGCCGTGACGCCCGGCCATCTTGTCACCGACGGTGATCTTCCTGATCTTGGCCACGTATACCTTGACCACCTCGTTGACCCCTGGGGTAAGCTCGTCTCCGTTCTCGGAGCGGCTGAGCTGTTTGACGGCGACCACCTTGCCGCCCTCCCCGTGGGGGATCCTCATGGAGGTGTCCCTGACTTCCCTTGCCTTCTCGCCGAAGATGGCTCTAAGCAGTTTTTCCTCGGGGGACTGGTCGGACTCACCCTTGGGGGTGACCTTCCCCACCAGGATGTCTCCGGCCACGACCTCGGCGCCGATCCTAACGATCCCCGTTTCGTCGAGGTCCTTGAGGGCATCCTCGCCCACGTTGGGGATATCGCGGGTTATCTCCTCCGGCCCCAGCTTGGTATCCCTGGCCTCCACCTCGTACTCCTCGATATGTATGGAAGAGAAGCTGTCGTTCTTCACCAGCCTGTCGCTTAGCAGAATGGCGTCCTCGTAGTTGTAGCCCTCCCAGGACACGAACGCCACAAGGACGTTGTTGCCCAGGGCGAGCTCGGCGTTCTCCACCGCCTGGCCGTCGGCGATAATGTCCCCGGCTTTGACCCGGTCGCCCTTGAAGACTATGGGCTTCTGGTGAATGATGGTCCCCTGGTTGGATCTCCTGAACTTGACAAGGTTGTAACAGTCTGTCTTTCCGCTCTTGCCGGCCTGGATCTCGATGCTGGTGGAATCTACCCTCGTCACGGTGCCGGAACTGCGCGCCACCACGCAGGAACCGGAATCCCTTGCGACCCTGGCCTCGATCCCCGTGCCTATGATCGGGGCCTTTCCGTTGATCAGCGGAACGGCCTGCCTCTGCATGTTGGAGCCCATCAGCGCCCTGTTGGCGTCGTCGTGCTCAAGGAAGGGGATAAGGGCAGTCGAGGCGGAGACGATCTGCTTGGGGGAGATGTCAAGGAAGTCGACCTTCTCCGGCTCTACCACGGCGATGTCTCCCCTGTCCCTGACGTAGATCTCCTTCTCGGAGAAGGTCCTGTCGGGGTTGAGTGGGGTGTTGGCCCTTCCGATATAGAATTCGTCCTCCTCGTCGGCGCCCAGGAAGACCACCTCGTCGGTGACCTTGCCTTTGACCACTTTCCTCTTCGGGGCCTGGAGGAACCCGTACTCGTTTATTCTCGAATAGATGGACAGGGAGGTCACCAGCCCTATGTTGGGACCTTCAGGGGTCTCGATGGGGCATACCCTTCCGTAGTGGGTGTAGTGAACGTCTCTGGCCTCGAAGCCCGCCCTCTCCCTGCTCAGGCCTCCCGGCCCCAGGGCAGAGAGTCTCCTCCGGTGGGTCAGCTCCGCCAGGGGATTGGTCTGGTCCATGAACTGGGAGAGCTGGCCGGAGCCGAAGAACTCCCTGAGCGCCGCCGATATGGGGCGTACGTTGATGAGATCCCTGGCAGTGGCCCCGGTCAGGTCGGGGATGGTGGTCATCCTCTCGCGGGCGATCCTCTCCATCCTGAGGAGGCCTATACGCACCTGGTTCTGGAGGAGCTCACCCACGGCGCGGACCCTCCGGTTGCCTAGATGGTCGATGTCGTCGGTGCGCTCGTTGCCATCCCTCAGTTCCATGAGTTTCCTTACTATCTGGGTCACATCCTCTACCAGGAGCAGGCGCCTCGACTCGGGGATCTCCAGGCCAAGCCGCCGGTTCAGCTTGTAGCGGCCGACACGGCCAAGGTTATACCTGCGGGAATCGAAGAAAAGCCCGTTGATGTACTCCTTGGCGTTCTCCATCCTGGCCGGCTCGTTGGGACGGAGCTTCCGGAACATCTCCATAACGGCCTCGTCCCTTTGCCTGGTGGGGTCGCGCTCCATGGTCGCCTCGATGGCTGAGTCGGTCTTCCAGACCCAGACCCTTGTCCTACCCATTTCCCACAACTTCTCGAGGATATCCTTGGTGATCCTTTCATTCTTCTTGACGACGCTCTTGCCGGACTCGTCGGAAATGGTCTCGGCGACAAGTCTCCCCCTGACCTCGTCCTCGACCAGGTCGATCTGCTCCTCGACAGCACCGAAGAGTTTGAGGATCTCGTCGTTGTTCTCGACACCGAAGGCCTTCAAAAGCACCGTCACGGGTAGCTTCTTCCTGTTGTCGATGTTCACCGAAAGGACCTCACCCGGGGTCATGTCGAACTCTAGCCATGCCCCCCTGTCGGGGATGACCTTGGCAGCGTAACGCTCCTGTCCGGGGATGGACTCCTCGGAGCTGAAGTAGACACCTGCCGAGCGGGCAAGCTGGCTAACGACAACCCTCTCGGTACCGTTGATGATAAAAGTGCCCCTCTCGGTCATCATGGGGAAATCCCCCAGGTAGACCTCCTCTTCCTTGATCTCCTCTGTCTTCCGGTTCACCAGGCGGATGGTAGCCTTTACCGACCTGGACCAGGAGAGGTCCCTCTGGGATGCCTCCTCCTGGGTTATCTGGGGGGGGTCGATGAAGTAGTCGACGAACTCGAGGGCAAATGAGCCGTCGTAGCTCTCGATGGGGAACACCTCATCGAAGAGCTCCTGGAGCCCCTGGGTGGACCTCTCCCCGGCATCCATCAGTTTGCCCTTCTCGTTGAACTGGAAGAACCATCTGAAGGAGTCTCGCTGGATCGCCACCATGTCCGGGATCTCGACAAGGTCATGGGTGCGACCGAAGGTGAGGCGCTGCCGCTTGCTGTTGACGGGAACGAATTCAGCCATGGGAGAAACATAACCTCCCTGTCTCTAGGGGATTTGGAGGAACAAGATGTGACAAACTCAAAGGATAACTAAAGGGTTGCGCTGTGTCAATAGGCACAGCGCAACCCTTCGGTTTTCTCTTACCGCGACCACCGTTTCACCCCATCCTTCAATGGGTCTGATCCTAATTATATGGTGGGGAAGGGGGGATTCGAACCCCCACACCCTTCCGGACACTGGCTCCTGAAGCCAGCGCGTCTACCGTTCCGCCACTTCCCCTTCGTCCAGTATTGACGGCGTTGATTGTAGCAACGCCGAATTGTTTTGGCAAGGAGAAAATCGGAGGATAAGAGAAACCCGGTCCTTTCACAGCAGAGAACGCAGAGAAAAGCAAGAGACGAAGTGCCCCGACCGCAGGAAGGGTAGGGAAACGCAATATTTGTTTCAGGGGCCAGGACCAAGGCCAAGAAGACGTAAACTGAAAAGAGTGAACGGGAAAGGTCATAGAAAGCTTTTGTTTCAGACCTGACTGGTTTTATCCATAAAGCGTTTCGCTGTTCTTCTCTCTGGCTCTTCTCTGCGACCCTGACCTGCGCTGGCGGCGCGCCAGCGCAGGTCATTTCTTCTGTGCTCTCTGCGGTGCAAAGGCTTTGCCTTTGACTTGGTTTTCCCTGGTCACGGGTCAGGAGTCACGCGTTACAAGGTGCCCCGAGCGCGGCGGCAGGGTACGAGTTACAAGTTACGAGTTACGGTCCCTGTCCCCTGCCGCCCTCCTGAGCCGGTCGCGGACGGCCAGGCCTACGCCCTCCTCGGCGGGGAGTTCGGCCAGGATCACATCGGCCCCGGAGCGTTCAAGCTCCCTCAGCGCCGAAAAGAGCCCGGTTGCATACCCCTCGACGGTCCCGAAGCGGATCTCGATCAGGGCGACCACCGGTGAAGGGGACATTCCCACGTAGGCGATCCTGACGCCACTTCGGCAAAGCCTGGGGTCCTTCGCCCACTCCTCGCCGGGGCCCCTCAGTACCACCGGTATTGACGGAGCGTAGTGCCGATACCTTGTCCCGGGCGACCCCGCGTCATGAATGCCTCCAGGGGACGGGAGGACAGGGCCTACAGCCCTTGTCAACTCCTCCAGTGAGACACCCCCGGGGCGCAGCAGCACGGGGAGATCCCCAGTGACGTCCAGCACCGTGGACTCGACTCCGACGACTGTTGGTCCTGCGTCCAGGATAATCTCTACCCTTCCCCCGAGGTCCTCAAGGACTGCTTCCGCCGTGGTCGGGCTCGGCCTTCCGCTCCTGTTGGCGCTAGGGGCCGCGATAGGGATCCCGGATCCTTTTATAAGCGCTATAGCCACCGGATGAGCGGGCATCCTGACCGCCACAGTTGCAAGACCCCCGGTGACCTCGGCCGGCACTTCTCTTGCTGCCCTGATGACGAGGGTCAGCGGTCCCGGCCAGAAGAGATCCATTAGCCTTCGGGACCGTTCATCCACCTGGCCGAGCCTGTCCGCGGCATCCCTTTCCCCGACGTGGACGATAAGGGGGTTGTCGACAGGCCTCCCCTTTGCCTCGAATATCCTCCTCACAGCTTTCGGGGACAGGGCATCGGCCCCAAGGCCGTAAACGGTCTCCGTCGGAAAGGCTACGAGACCGCCACGGCGTATGACCCCCGCGGCTCTGCTGATGACATCCTTTTCGGGTTCCACACCGTCGACGGCAAAGACCTCTGTCCTCAACCCCTTTCCCCTCCCTCCCGGAATTCCTCGTGGAACCTCTTTCTGAAGTCAGCGAAGGTGCCCGACCGGATCGATCCCCTGATGCCCTTCATCAGGTCCAGAAGGTAGTGGAGGTTGTGCCAGGTGCAGAGCCGGGAGGCCAGGATCTCACCGGACCGGAAGAGGTGACGGATATAGGCCCTGGTGAAGTTGCGGCAGGCGTAGCATCCGCATTGGGGGTCAATGGGCCTGAAATCCCTCTCGTACTCGAGGTTCTTGATGTTCATCCTCCCCCCTGGGGTGAAGAGCGTCCCGTTCCTTCCGTTCCTGGTGGGCAGAACGCAGTCGAACATATCTATTCCCCTCGCGACGCCTTCGACCAGATTGGGCGGGTAACCCACCCCCATCAGGTATCTGGGCTTCCCTTCGGGAAGTGCCGGGGTCACTGCATCGAGGATTCTGTACATCTCCCCGTGGGGCTCGCCCACGGACAACCCGCCCACAGCGTACCCGGGAAAGTCCATTTCGGCCAGTTCCCTGGCGCAGCTGATCCGCTGGTCCTCGAATACCGAACCCTGTACTATCCCGAAGAGGGCCTGGTCCGCCCTCGAGTGGACATCCTGACACCTCCGGGCCCAGAGCAGGGTCCTCCTGACGGCCTCCTGCGAATCTTCAGGTGAGCAGGGGTAGGGGACGCACTCGTCAAAGCACATGGCCATATCGCTGCCGAGAGCCTCCTGCACCTTTATGGAGAGCTCCGGGGTCATCAGGTGGGTGGTTCCATCCAGGTGGGACCGGAAGGTCACGCCGTCATCGGATATCTTCCTCAGCGTGGAGAGGGAGAACACCTGGAAACCTCCGCTGTCGGTGAGGATAAGGCCGGGCCACGCCATGAAGCGGTGAAGTCCGCCAGCCTCCCTTATGACCTCGTGGCCGGGGCGAAGGTAGAGGTGATAGGTGTTGGCAAGTATGATCCTTGCATCCATCTCCTGGAGCTCGAAGGGGGCCATTGCTTTCACCGTCGCCCTGGTACCTACGGGCATGAAGACCGGGGTGGGGACAGACCCCCTGTCGGTTCTTAGCTCGCCCATCCTGGCCATGGTGTCGGGGCACCGTGAGTCGATCCGGAAACCGAACATCACTCCGCCCCCCAGCGGAAGAGCCTCGAGGCGTTCAAGCTGATATTAGCTGCGCAGACTTCCAAAGTCAGGCCCCTGATCTGGGCCAGGGTCTGGTAGACATAGGCTACATTGGCCGGCTCATTGCGCCTGCCTCTTTTGGGCTGGGGCGACAGGTAGGGCGCGTCGGTCTCGCACAGCAGCCTCTCCAGGGGGAGAACCGCCGCCGTCTCTCTCAGAGGACCATTCCCGGGGTAGGTCAAGGGTCCGGCAAAGGAGATGAAAAAGCCCATATCGATGGCGGCAATGGCATCTTCCAGGCTTCCGGAAAAACAGTGGATCACGCCCCCGCATTCATCGGCCTTCTCTCTCCGGAGTATCTTCAGGGCCTCCCCGTAGGCGTCCCTGACATGGACCACCAGGGGTTTTTTCACCTTCCTCGCAAGGGCTACGTGCTCCGAGAAGACCCTCTCCTGAACGTCCCTTGGCGAGTGATCGTAGAAGAAATCAAGCCCTGTCTCGCCCACGGCCACTACCTTGGGGTCCCGGACCATCTCCGCTACCGTTCCGGGGATCCCGGAGGAGGCGGAGGATGATTCGTGGGGGTGGATACCCACCGCCGTGAAGAGCCGGCCCGCCCCGGACCGCTTCACCAGTCCGAAGGCATCGATACTCCCTGCCTCGTCGGAACCGACGACCAGGATCCTCTCAACTCCGGCTTCTGCGGCCCTATCCATCACCTCCGGAAGGTCTTCGGAGAAATCCTTCATGGCAAGATGACAGTGTGTGTCAACGAACCTTGGCATTGGCAACCTCCTCCAAAATCAAAAGGGGCCGGAGATCCCCGGCCCCAAAAAGCACGCCTTCATGCGCTGGGTCAATGGACCCTTGAGCCGGGGGCGATCTCCTGGTCGACGGTCAAAAGAGCCAGGCTCTTGCCGTCGGACGTCTCAGCGGCCAAAAGCATCCCGTTGCTGACCACCCCGCGAAGAGAGGCCGGTTTAAGGTTGCAGATCACTATTATCTGCCTCCCTTCGAGATCCTCGGGGGCACGGAACTCCCTGATCCCCGAGACGATGGTCCTTCTCTCGTAACCGAGGTCCAGGTCCATCCTGTAGAGCTTGTCGGCCTTGGGCACAGCCTCGACCTTGACGACCCGGGCTACGCGGAGCTCGATCTTCTTGAAGTCATCGATGGAGACCTCATCCTCATGATCCCCCGGGTCGGGAGTGGCTCCCTTCCTGGCGTCCCTCTCTGCCTTCTTCTTCTCCCACTCCTTGAGATCTATTCTGGGGAAGAGAACTGCCTTCTTGCTGACCCTGCAGCCTTCAGGTATCTTCCCCCACTCCAGTTCATCAAGCAGGAGTTCCGTCGGATCACCGGAGAGGCCCAACTGGTCGAAGATCTTCCTGGCGGTCCCGGGCATGAAGGGCGATACCATGGCCGCTGTGAACCTGAGGGTCTCGCAGAGGGTGTTAAGGACAGGTTCAAGCCTCTCGAGGTTCCCTTCCTTTCCTAATTTCCAGGGCATGGTCTCGTCGATGTACTTGTTGGCCCTTCTGATAAGCGTCCAGATCTCCTTCAGGGCCTCGTCGAAGGCGTATGAATCCATCCTGGCCCGGTAGGAATCGAGCGTGGCCAGGGCCATAGTCCTGATCTCCCTGTCCAGGTCCTCCACGGTGCCGGAGTTGAAGGGCACGACCCCCCCGGTGAAGTTGTCTATCATCTGCAGGGTCCTGTTGAGGAGGTTGCCCTGGTCATTGGCCAGGTCAGAGTTGATGCGCCCCACCAGCGCCCTCTCAGAGAAATCGCCGTCGGAGCCGAAGGGGATCTCCCTCATGAGGAAGTACCTGAAGGCATCTACGCCGTACAGGGCAGCCATCTCGAAGGGGTCCACCACGTTGCCCCTGGATTTGGACATCTTCTCGCCCTCCACGGTCCACCACCCGTGAGAGAAGACCGTGGCAGGAGGATTCAAACCGAGGGCCAGGAGCATGGCCGGCCAGACAATGCAGTGGAACCTGATTATGTCCTTGGCCATGATGTGGTTCACCGTGGGCCAGTACTTCTCCACCAGCTCCCCGTTGTGGGGGTATCCGCATACGGTGAGGTAGTTGATCAGGGCGTCGAACCAGACGTATATCACGTGCCTCTCATCACCGGGTAGGGGGACCCCCCAGGAGACGGAGGTCCTTGAGATTGACTGGTCCCTCAGTCCGCTTCTTATGAAGCTAAGGACCTCGTTGTAGCGTGACTGGGGCAGGATCGCCCCGGGGTTCTTCTCGTAGTAGTCAAGCAGCGGCCTTTCGTATTTCGACATGCGGAAGAAGTAGCTCTCCTCGGTCATGTTCTGCAGGGGCCTGCCGCAGTCGGGGCAGAGCTTCTCGCCTCCTATCTGGCTCTCGGGGAAGTAGGTCTCGCAGGGGACGCAGTACCACCCCTTGTAGGATCCCTTGTAGATGTCCCCCTGCTCCATGAGCCGGCTGAAGATGTACTGTACCACCCGCTCATGCCTCGCCTCGGTGGTCCGGATGAAGTCTGTGTTGGTTATCTCCAGTTCCTTCCAGAGGTTCTTGAAGTTGACCATCACCGAATCTACGAGCTGCTGGGCGGTCATGTCCCTCTTCTCTGCGGCCTGCTGGATCTTCTGACCGTGCTCATCGGTGCCGGTGGCGAACATGACATCGAAGCCTCGCATCCTCTTGTACCTCGCCATCACATCGGCCGCAATTGTGGTATAGGCATGGCCTATATGGGGGACATCGTTCACGTAGTAGATCGGGGTCGTTATGTAGAAAAATTTTGCCGGCATTTCAAAGGCCCTCCTTTTCGCGCCTCTTGCTGTGCAGGAACTGCTTGATCTTGTTTTTCGCAATACCATACTCTTCCGAGAGCCTCTTGACAACCTCTTTGTCGGGGAGGTCCTGCTCACACAGTCCAAGGGCCATCTCCTGCCAGCCACTGCTCTCCGGCTCAGTCCGGCGGGGCGGGGGACCCGTGACCAAAACCATCTCCCCCTTCAGGGATGCCTCGCCCAGGAGGACCTGGAGGGAGGCCAGACTTCCGGGTATCCTCTCCTGGTGCAGCTTGGAGATCTCTCTCAGGATCACCGCCGGCCTCTCTCCAAGGACCTGGTGGATATCCTCGAGTATTTTCACCGGGCCATGGGGTGAGAGATAGAAGACGATACTCCCTGTAAAGCTCTTCAACTCCTCCAGCCTTCGCCTTCGATCCCCTTTCCTCCTTGAGAGGAAGCCCTCGAACAGGAAGGGCTGTGGGGGGAACCCCGACAGCAGGAGAGCGGGGACGAAGGCTGTTGCTCCCGGCAGGACATCGACCTCGAAGCCCTCCTCCAGGGAGCTTCTGATCAGCTCATACCCGGGGTCGGAGATCCCGGGCGTGCCGGCATCGGATACGAGGGCCACTGTATCTCCCCGGGAGAGCCTCTCCGTAAGGGTCCTGGTCCGTTCCTTCTCGTTGAAGGAGTGGTAGGAGACAAGGGGGGTCCTTATCCCGTACCTGGAGAGTATCTTCATCGTTCTTCTGGTGTCCTCGCAGGCTATAAGGTCCGCTCCCCTCAGGGCCCTCAGGGCCCTGAGAGTTATGTCCTCCATGTTGCCCACCGGCGTGGGGATCACAACAAGGGGCATCTCAGTCACCTATCCTGTAGGCTGCAAGGAGGTCCCCCGTATATTCACCCTTTTCGTTCTGGATGAACAGGGGGGGCTCCAGCACTGCTCCCCTGCCTGCAGACCTTGCAGCCTGAACGAGGACCACCGAAGCATCCCTTCCGGGAGCCGGGTAGACGGGCCTGATCCTCTTGGGCTCGATCCGCTCCCTGGAGAGGAGGCAGAGAAGCTCGGCCACCCTCTTGGCCCTGAAGACGATGAAGAGCTTGCCCTTGTTGGCGAGAAGATACCTGGAGGCCATGATCACGTCCTCAAGCGTGCAGTGCGTGCCGTGCCTGGCGGCCGCTTCGGACTCCAGAGGGCTGGGGCGGCTGTGGTTTACCTCGTCGTAGGGCGGGTTCACCACCACCACTGCAAAGGATTGGGCCCCGTAGATCTCCCTCACTCTCCGGAGGTCACCCTCCCTGAATGCCACCCTTTCTGAAAGGCCGTTGTCGGTGGCGTTCCTCTCCGCCATGGCGACCAGTTCGGACTGGATCTCAAGCCCCTCGATAGCGGTGTCGGGGAACCTCCTCGCCAGAAGAAGCGACACAGCCCCGTGGGCTGAACCAAGCTCGAGGATCCTCTCCCTCCCTTTGGCCTTGACGAAAGAGGCGAGAAGAACGCTGTCCACGCTCACCCTGGGCCCATCCTCAGGCTGTTCGATCACCAGCTCTCCGTAGAGGATAGCGTCACGGGTCGTCTTCATCACTCCCAATCCTCCACCCTTACACCCACCACCTGTGAGAGTCCCGGCTCAGACATGGTGACGCCGTACATCAGGTCGGCCCTTTCCATGGTTGCCCTGCGGTGGGTCATGCATATCAGCTGCATTGTCCTGGAGTATTCCTTGGCCAGTTCGGAGAAACGCCTGAGGTTCACCTCGTCAAGGGATGCGTCGACCTCGTCGAGAACCGCCAGGGGCACTCCGGCAACCTCCATGGCGGCAAAGAGAAGGGATATAGCCGACAGCGACTGCTCCCCCCCCGAAAGTTGGGCCAGGTGCTGGGGTCTTTTCCCCGGCGGTCGGGCGACCACGTCCACTCCGGCCTCCCAGAGGTTATCCTCGTCGGACAGCCTGAGGTGTGCTTCCCCTCCACCGAAGAGCCGCTGGAAAAGGTCGCAGAACTTCCTGTCTATCTCCTTAAGCGAGGTGGAGAATAGCGTACCTGCCTGCCTGTCCGTCTCCTCGATAAGCCTCCTTAGTTCGTCTATCCCCGTCGAGACGTCACGGAGCTGCTCCTCCAGGAAGCCCAGCCTCTCCGTGAGGGATGCGTCCTCCGAAAGGACCCCCAGGTCAACATCCCCTATCTCCCGCAGGCTCTTCTCGAGTTCCCTGACGCTTCTCCTTGTCCTGTCGTAATCCCTGGCATCGATGCTCTCCTCACCGGGGTAGGGGAACCTCTCCTCCCACATGTCGATCGACTCCGCTATCTCCGCCTCTGTGGAATCAAGTCGCTGTCTCGCCTGGCGCATCCTGGAATCCAGGCTCTCCATCCTGGCCGCGGCCGAGGCTGATCTCTCCAGGATCCTCTCCCTTGAGGCCAGGGCCCTGGAATGTCCTTCCACAAGGTCCTTCATTCCCGACAGAGCCTCCTGGAGTCTCACCCATATGCCGTGATAGGTCCTTCCCTCTTCAGCGAGCTCTCTCTTGCCCGACTTCTCGGCCAGGACGAGGTCTTCAAGACCCTTGTCCAACTCCTCGAGACGGGATGAGGATCTTCGGTGCTCATCTTGCACCATGGTGAACAACCTCCTGGCCGTCTCAAGCCTTTCGGCTGCCACCTCCGCCCTGGACCTGCTCTCCTCGAGGGACTTGACCAGATCAAGCTCCCGGGAGGTCTCAGGCTCCTCGGAAGAGCTCTCTCTCAGCCTTTCCAGCCTGGACCGGATATCAAGGTACTCCCTTCCGCAGGAGGAGAGGGCGGCCAGTATCCCCGCTCTCCTCTCATCAGCAAGGGCCCGGGCCCTTGCGGCCTCAGCCTCAGCAGCTTCCCCGGACCGCCTTCGGTCCTCCAGGGCCCTCCTCTCCTCTGACAGGACCCTCAGCTTCTCCGAGGCATCCCTCTCTTCCTTCTCAAGCCCCGCGATCTCCTCCTCAAGGCGCGACCTTTCGTTCTTCAGGCTCTCCGCTTGCTTCTCCTTCTCCTGGAGGTTCCTCCTGATCTCAATGGCACCGGCACCTTTGGTGGTCTTTCCCCCGCTTATTGTTCCGCCGGGCTGGAACACATCCCCCTCCAGGGTTACCGCCGGCCCCCGGAACCCCTCCCTTACAAGGTCCCTGGCCACGTCAAAACTCTCCACGATCAGAAGGTCACCGAGGACATGAAGAACGCACTCCTTCCACTCGCTCTCCATGCCTACCAGGTCCGAGGCCCATCCGACAATTCCTTGCCGGCCTTCCCTTATGTTCCGCATGGGGTGCCTGGCCCTGGCGCTCTCCAGGGGGAGAAAGGTCGCCCTGCCCGCCGACCTGGCCTTGAGATGGGCAATACACCTCCCCGCCTCGTCGATGTCCTTCACGAAGAGGAGGAACTGCCTTGCCCCGAGGAAGGACTCCAGGGCGGTCACAAGCCTGTCAGGACAGGAGATGACGTCGGCCAGCGGCCTGGGGGAGGCGTCTATCCGGCCAAGCCTTACTGCGGCCATCAGGTGCTGTACCGGGGCCGGATAGACCCTTGTAAAGGCTGTCTCCCTGAGGGTCTCCATCTCACCCTCAAGGGCGGATAGCTCCCTGGAAAGTTTCTGGAGCGATGCGGCCGCCTGCTGGAAGGCGGCATAGACGTCCCTCTGCCTGTTGCCGGCCGCCTCTTCCAGGGACCTCTTCTGCAGGATCTCCTCCCTGAGCCGTCCGAGATCCTTCCTGGCCTCTTTCACGCTCTCTTCGGAACGGGATATCTCCCTGAGCACATCCAGTAAGGAAAGGCCAAACCCCTTTCCTTTTGAACGGGCTGATTCCAGGGCTGCCTCACAGGCGGCCCTTTCCTCCCCAAGGCTCCTTATCCTGTCGGACCTCTCCTCGATCCTCTTTCGATACTGCTCCCATTCCCTCCTGGCGTCGTCGAAGGACCGGGAGGCCCCCTTCTCCTCTTCTGCCGCCCTGGCCACGTCCCTTTCAAGGTCCTCCAGCCTTTTGTCTGTCCCGGCAAAACGATCCTTCTCTCCGGCAATATCCCCCAGCAGGGCTTTCCTTCTCTCCATCGATCCCACGAGGGACGTAGAGAGGGAGAAAAGTTTCCTCCGGGAATCCGTCAGGATCCGCTCGAGTCCAGTGACGGTGGAAGCCATGGAGCCCCTGCCCTCGGAGATCGAGTTGATCGCATCCTCGGCCCTGTTCAGTGCCCTTCTCCACCCCGAGTTCCAGAACTTGGAGGCTGTCGCCTGTTCACCAAGCTCCGAGAGCTCCCTCCTGATCCCGTCGATGATCTTCTCGGAGCGTGCCCGCTTGACCCAATAGAGCTGGCTCTTCTCGCGCTCGAGCTGATCGATGACCCCCTTGGCCTCCCGGGCGCGAATAACGAGATCGACGATGGCCTCTTTCCTGGTCTGAAGATCCGTCTTGAGGGTCACGATCCTCTGCATCTCCAGGGTGGCCACGTCCAGTCTCTGGATAGCCTCCTCCCTCTGTTTCCGGTAGAGGTCGATCCCGAAGATGGCCTCCAGGTGCATCCTCCGCTGGAGGGGGCGCTGCTGGATGACCTCCGAGACCTCACCCTGACTGATGAAGGCGAAGCGGTCCCCTTCCAGCCGCCACTTCCTCTTGATATCGTCGAGGTCGATAAGCCTGATCCTTCTTCCGTCGACAAGCATGGTGCTGCCGTCATCGTTGGTGAACCGGCGACGGAGGGTGCTCACCCTGTTGCCCTCCCTGAGATGGACCATTACCTCAGAAGACGAGGCCGGGGGGAGGCTTATGCTCCCCTGGAAGAGGAGGTCGCCCTGCCTGACTATCCTCAGGCGGCTTGGGTTGCCGTCACCCAGGACCCAGCGAAGTGCGTCAAGGATGTTGCTCTTGCCGCTGCCGTTGGGTCCCACGACGGCGGTGAAGTTGCTGGAGAGGGCTATCTCGTGACTTCCGCCGAAGCTCTTGAAACCTTTAAGATGGATCCGTCCTATGTACAACGCTTCCTGCCACCCTCTTCTCCAGAAGGTCTATCCTGTGCTCGACCTGCTTCAGAGAACCCTGGGTTTCGAGCCTGTATTTATCCCAGGAGCTGTCAGGGACCTGCCTGAGGAACAGCCTGGTCCCGAACTCCTCCTCCCAGAGTGGGAGGAAGCTATCCGCCACGAAGGAGGCCACCGTCGGATGGAGTTCGATAAGGAGAGCTTCGGGGCGCCCTGAAAGGACCACCTTTCTTATGAACCTCTTCAGGGACATGGCAATGCTCTCCTCCCTCGGGACCACGCCCGTGCCTCCGCAGAAGGGACATCCCCTGGTGAAGGAGGCCCTGATGTCGGAGCGAGCTCTCTTCCTTGTGAGCTCCACCAGCCCCAGGGGTGTCACGCCGAAGACCCTCGCCCTTGAGCGGTCGTTCCTGAACAGTTCCCTGAGGGTGTCGAGGAGCTCTCTCTGGTCCTCCTCGTCCTCCATATCGATAAAATCCACGACCACTATCCCACCCAGCGCCCTCAGCCTCAGCTGCCTGGCCACTTCCCGGGCCGACTCCAGGTTGGTCCTCAGAATGGTGCTCCTCGGATCTCCATCGCCCGTGAATTTGCCGGTATTAACGTCGATCACGGTAAGGGCCTCGGTCTGGTCAATGACGAGGTAGGCCCCGGACCCCAGCCATACCTTTCTTTCCAGGGCCGACTCCAGGTCCTTTTCTATACCGTAGAACTCGAGGATGGGTATGTTGCCCCTGTGAAGGTTTACCTCGGGGGTGGAACCGTTGGATGGGAATCGTTCGAGGAAGGCCAGGACGTTCCGGTACTCCTCCTCGCTATCGACGATTATCTCGTCCACGGCACCAAAGGGCTCATCCCTGAGGATCCTCCCCACCAGTCCCAGGTCCTGGTAGAGAAGGCAGGGGGCATCCTGCTCCCGGGCCATGCGGGAGATGCCGTCCCAGATATGGAGGAGGTTCTCCAGGTCCTCTTCAAGGATATCCTGGTCAACGCCCTCAGCCGCGGTCCTGACTATGATCCCGAACCCATCGGGCCTTATTGCCCGGGCGTACCCCCGCAACCGCTCTCTCTGTTCCTCCGATACGCGCCTCGAGACCCCCGTTTCGTGACCTCCCGGGACAAGGACCAGGAATCTTCCGGGCAGGGATATCCTGGTTGTGACCCTGGCCCCCTTGCCTTTCCTGGCGGTCTTGGTCACCTGGACAAGCAAGTCCAGGTTCTGCCTGACCTCCGTTCCCCTGGCGTCCTCAAGGTACAGGAAGGCGTTGCGCCCCTCCCCGAGGTTCAGGAAGGCAGCATTCATACCGGGGATTACGCTGTCGACCCTGGCCTTGTAGATCTCTCCGCTCCGCTGGCGGTCCCACATACGTTCCACGAATATCTCGTTGAGGCGGCCTCCCTCTACGATGGCGACCCTCGTCTCCTCGGGGTCTATGACATTTGCGAAGATCTTCCTGTCGCAGATCACCCCCGACCACCTCCTCCGCAGGGCAAAGGGCTTACACTCTTCCCTGACCATCTGCCCACGGCAAGCCTTGTTACCAGCAGTTCGCTCCAGGAGCCGACCACGCCCTCTTTAACAAGGCTTTTGACGATCGTGCCACCCCCGGTCTGACCGGGAGAGGAGACCGCCACGTCGATCCAGTTCCCGGAGGCCGAAATGTCCAGAGTATGGCCGACAGGCACCCACCCCCCGGAGATCATTTTCCGGATGATTTCAAAGGCCTGACCCTCCCTGAAAATGATCCTGTAGAGGGCTGCCGTGCACTCTTCGCTCAGCCGCTGCCTTCCGTCGACGACACCATACCTCAGGACGGTCACGCCCCGGGGCAGAAAGCTGTTGACAGATCCCCCGAACTGCTCCTCCCAGTTCCCGATCCAAACCTCCAGAGGCTCCCCCAGGGCAGGGACGCCCACCGGAAGGGCCGGTCCGAGGCTTATCCTGGGGTGAGGGCTCATCCCCTCGGTCATCTCTATCCTGGCCCCTGCCCTCCTGAGGGCCCGGCAGAACAGGGCGGGCATCTCCACGTGAGGTACGAAGCAGACCCTCCCTCTCTTGGAGAAGATCATCCTAACCCTGGCCATTTTTCTCCTCCAGGACGGGGCAGCCATCTTGCTGCCAACCGCAGAGGTTGCAACTGCCACCCCTGCAGTCCGGAGTGAGATCTCCCGACAGGGCTCTCTCCCTCTCAGACCACAGGAAGGCGCGGGATACCCCCACGTCCACGACCTCCCACGGGAAGACCTCTTCGACCCCCCTGGTCCTGCCTGTGTACTCCTTCGGGTCTACCCCTTCAGAATCGAAGGCGTTCATCCATCTTCCCATGTCGAAACACTCGGTCCATCCGTCGAAGCGGGCACCGTTCCTCCATGCCCTCTCAATCACTGCAGCTATCCTCCGGTCCCCCCTGGCCATGACCCCCTCCAGAAAAGTCTGGGCCGGTTCGTGGTAGTTAAGGCCTATGCCGGCCTTTTTGGCCATTCTCTTGAGAGTGCCGCCCTTCATGGCCAGATCCTCCACGGTTGCCTGGGCCTCCCACTGGAAGGGAGTGTGCGGCTTGGGGACGAACCCCGCCACGGAGACCCCGATCCTGGGCCTCTTGCCCAGTCTGCGCCCCATGTCCCTGGCCAGGAGAGAGATCTCCATTATGGCCTCGATATCATCCAGGGTCTCCGTCGGCAACCCCATCATGAAGTAAAGCTTGACCCTGTCCCAGCCCCTGGAGAAGACCTCCCGGAAGGTGTCCTCCATCTCCTTCTGGGTGATACCCTTGTTGATCACATCCCTTAACCTCTGGGTCCCGGCCTCCGGCGCAAAGGTAAGCCCACCCCTGCCAAGTTCCTCGAGGTGGTCGGCGAGTTCGACCGAGAAGGCGTCCATCCTGAGGCTGGGAAGGGATAGCCGGAAGTTTCTGGCCGAAAGATCAGGCCCCAGGAGGTCAACCACCCTCTCGATGCCGCTGTAGTCGCATGATGCGAGCGATACCAGCCCGACTTCGTCGTAGCCGGACATTGCCAGAAGATCTCTGGCGATCCCGGCCACCCTCTCGGGCGACCTCTCCCGTACAGGCCTGGAGACCACTCCTGCCTGGCAGAAGCGGCAACCCCTGGTGCACCCCCTGAAGACCTCTACTCCGACCCGGTCATGAATTATCTCGCTGGAGGGGACGATCATCCCCGACGGGGCGAAACCCCCGTCCAGATCCATCAGCACCCTCCTTCTCACAGACCGGCCTTCATGAAAGGCAGGAACGTAGAAACCCTCCGTCTTCGCGAGACCTCTCAGGACATCTTCCCTGGACCTGGTCGGGAAGAGAGAGAGAAGGTCCGGGAGCAGGAGTTCCCCGTCGCCGACACAGAAGACGTCGAAGAATGGGACCAGCGGCTCCGGCGCGAAGGCACCAGGGCCGCCTGCCACTACCAGGGGGTCCTTCTCCCCCCTCTCGGAGGCTTTCAGTGGGATCCCCCCCAGATCGAGCATGGTGAGGATGTTCGTGCTGGTCAGCTCGTACTGAAGGGTGAAACCTACCACGTCGAAGGAAGAGATGGGCCTTCCCGACTCGAGGGAGCAAAGGGCCATGCGGTTCTCGCGCATGTATGCCTCTGCATCCGGCCATGGGCAGTAGACCCTCTCCACCCTGACGCCGGGTATTCCCGATGCCATGTTGTAGAGGATCTGGTAGCCCAGGTAGCTCATGCCGACCTCGTAGACGTCGGGAAAGGCAAGACAGATGGATGACCTCTCCTCCCCCTCGACAAGGCCTCCGTCGGCACCCCACTCGCCCCCGGCATACCTGGAGGGTCTCTTCACCGATGAGAGCATCTGCCAGATGGGGTCTTCCAGTTCGTCGAATATAAAGGGCATCAGAACGCCTCCATGAATTCTTCACTCATACTGGGGCCTCGCCGAAACATGGACGCTCTGGACAAGGCCGAGAGCGGCCCCCAGGGAGACCAGGGAGCTCCCTCCGTAACTCATGAAGGGAAGCGCAAGACCGGTCACCGGGGCGATCCCGACTGTCATGGCGATGTTCTCGAAGATCTGGAACCATATCCAGGCCGATATCGCCGCCACCAGGATCTTCCCCCTCTGGTCGCCCGATCTCGCCGCTGTCCTTATCATCCTCCACAGCAGGACCGCGAAGAGGAAAAGGACGATGGAGGCACCGACGAAACCGAACTCCTCGGAGAAGACGCTGAAGACAAAGTCAGTATGGGCTTCAGGCAAAAAATGGAGCTTGCTCTGGGAGCCCTGGAGGAACCCCTTCCCGAAAAGACCGCCGGCGCCGACGGCTATGCGGGACTGTATGACGTTGTACCCGGCCCCGAGGGGGTCTATGGAGGGGTTCAGGAAGACGAGCATCCTCAGTTTCTGGTACTCCTTGAGCATTGACCATCCGACCGGCAGCGAGAGAAGCGCTATCCCTGCCAGGAGCAGTAAATATTTCCTGGGAGTCCCGGCCACCGCCAGGGCAACGAAGATCATGAAGGCGTAGACTATCACTCCCCCAAGGTCGGGCTGCAGGAGGACCAGGACAGTGGCAAAAGATGACAGGAGGAGGACCCCCAGGATGTTGACCAGGGTCTTGGGCGGGTAACGGCAGAGGAAGACGGCAAGTATGATCGACAGGGCCAGTTTTGTCGGTTCCGATGGCTGAAAACGGAAAGCACCGAAGTCGAACCAGCTTGTGGCCCCCTTGGCGGTATATCCGGCGATCAGCAGAGCTGTCAGTGTCAGAAGCGCTCCGGCGTAGAGCCAGTAGCCGTACCTGAACATCCTCTCGTACCCGGCAGCAAAGGTGATCATGAAGGCCACAACCCCCATGACACTCCAGACCACCTGCCTCAGGGCCATGCTCACCGCCACTTCACCCCTCCCGGCAAGAGCGCTGTAGATGGAGACAACGCCGATAGCCAGGAGTGGGATCACTGCAGCGACAAGGACCCTGTCGATATCCTTCAGCCTGGAAAGATCTTCGCGAAGCGCCCCAAGTCCGGTCATTTATCTCCTTCCCTGGATCGCTTCCTCTTGACCTCCAGCACTGGGATGCTCGCCACCAGGGCGACGGATCGCCCATCCCTCTCGAGGTCCATCTCGATACCTTCTTCGGATATGACCATGTAGTTGCTTATGACCTTGATAAGGTCCTTTCTTATCAGCTCCATCGTGCCGGGAGAAATGTCGGCCCGGTCGTGGATAAGAACCAGCTGGAGCCTCTCCTTGGCTGATTTCCTGGGTGTTTCCCTGCGGAAGAACCGGTCCAGGAACCCCATGATCTAACTCCTCCCTCCGCGACGTCCGAACAGCTTTCTGAAGTTGACCAAAAAACCCTTCTCTTCCAGGTCGTCGATGTCCTGGAGTGGGATGTCCTTCCCCATGATCCTTCCGGCGATCTTCTCGAAGGCCCTCGAAGCGGGAGAGACGTTGGTCATGGCCAGGGGCTCTCCCTTGTTGGTCGAAACGACGACGCTGTCATCCTCTGGTACTATGCCTATCAGGTCAATGGCGAGGATCTCCATCACGTCCGAGACCCCGAGCATCTTCCCGCTCCTGACCATCTCGGGCCTTACCCGGTTCACGATGAGGTTGATGGAAGTCTTGCCGAAAGACTCCAGTAGCCCGATGATCCTGTCGGCATCCCGCACAGAGGACACCTCTGGTGTCGCGACCACCAGGGCCTCGTCGGCTCCCGCGGCGGCGTTCCGGAAACCAGACTCTATCCCGGCCGGGCTGTCGACGAGGACGAAATCGAACTCGCCCCTCAGGGAGTCGCAGAGTTCCTTCATCTGGTCCGACGTAACGGCATCCTTGGTCCTGGTCTGGGCAGCTGGGAGAAGATAGAGGTTCTCCACGCGCTTGTCCCTCACCAGGGCCTGCGGGAGCTTGCACGCACCCTCGATGACGTCGATCATGTTGAAGACGATCCTGTTCTCAAGACCCATAACGACGTCAAGGTTCCGCAGACCGATATCGGCATCAATGGCAACGACCTTGAAGCCCTCCATGGCGAGGCGGGCGGAGAGGTTGGCCGTGACAGTGGTCTTGCCAACTCCCCCCTTACCAGAAGTAACTACGATGATCCGGGTTTCCATGCTAGATTCCTCCATTTCAGCCGATGGGCCGACTTTTCCCTTGCCGCTCACAATACTATCTCCCTGACAACTATAGATCCGCCGACAACCTTCATACTGACGGTCTTCCCCCACCAGGCGCAATGCTCATCCATGTAGCTTATCCTGTCCCCGATCCTCACCTGGCTGGCCTCGAACTGTCCACTAACGATAAAGGCCTCCTCGGGGCCGGTCAACCCCGCGTGGGCAAGTCCGCGGAGGCGCCCGACAACGACCACAGACCTGCCGGCGAACACTTCGGCTCCTTCGTTGACGTTCCCGAGGATCATTATGTCGCCGTCGTGATCGATCTTCCTCCCGGACCTGAGGGATTCGTCTATCACGAGGCTCTCCACCAGGGGGCGGGGTTGCATCCTGGCCTTTTCCTCAGTGCCGGAAAGGTAAAGGGCAAAACCTTCTCTTTTCATCCAGGACCTGACATCTTCCTCCTCCGGGGACCAGGAGAGGACCGACGCACCGACGGGCAACAGGATAGACTCTACTACGGACAGGATATCACCCCTGTCCCATCCACTCCCCTTCAGGTCCACTACAACTGAAGCATCCTTGAGGATGCCGGAGGCCTTCTCGAGAAAACCTCTGGACTCCAGACGGAGATCCTTCCCTCTCAATCGCTGGGGGATGATCAGTCTTACGTGCCCGCCCTCCCCTCTAAGCTCAAGATCTTCCTTCCCACCCTTGATGGCCATTATCTATCAGGTCCCCCTTTCGGGTCAGTCGAATCTGCAGAGATAGCCGAGGAGTTCGCCCACCACGGGTCCCGCCGCCGAACTTCCGTGAAGCCCCGCCTCGACAAGGGCAACCGCTACGTACCTGGGGTTCTCGACCGGGGCGTACCCCACGAACCAGGCATGGTCGTCACCGTGAGGGTTCTCGGCGGTGCCTGTTTTTCCTGCAACGGAGACGCCGTACTGTCCGGCCCTGCGCCCTGTACCACGGAGAACGACCTCCTCAATGCCCTCTTTCACGATAGCAAGGGGTCCCTCTGGCAGCTGCAGAGATACCGAGGTCTTGGCCCCCTTTAGCAGTCTCGGCGTCACGAGCTTGCCGCCGTTCGCGATGGCAGCGTAGATCCTCGCCAGCTGGATCGGAGTAAGGAGGAGAAAACCCTGTCCTATGGAGTAGTTGGCTGTATCCCCGGGGTACCATCTCTCCCTGAAACGCTCCAGTTTCCAGGCGGGCCCGGCAATGTTGCCCCTTGCCTCGCCTGGCAGGTCTATGCCCGTAGGCTCGCCTACCCCGAATACCGCACCCCATTTGACCAGGGCGTCTATTCCCGTCCTCAGGCCGGCCTGGTAGAAGAAAACGTCGCAAGAATCACGGAGCCCCTTCACAACGTTAACGGGACCGTGCCCCCCATCCCTCTTCCAGCACCGGAAGAATCTGTTCCCCACCCTCATGCCGCCCGTGCAGGTGAAGGTCGTTCTTCTGGTCACTGCATTCTCCGCCAGGGCAGCGAAGGCGGGCACCACCTTGAAAGTCGAAGCTGGGGGGTACGTGCCGGCGATCACCCTGTTAAGCATCGGCCTTACGGGATCCCTCATCAGTTCATTCCACTCTCTCGAGGAGATCCCCCAGGCAAGCGGGTTGGCGTCGAAGTTCGGGGACGAGAAGAGGACCTTCACGTTCCCGTTATGGACGTCCATGGCGAAGACCGCCCCCACCCTGCCTGCCATAAGCTCCGAGGCAAGCCTCTGGGCTCCGAGATCGAGGGCAAGTTCCAGGTCCTCTCCCTGTCCGGGTTCTATGAAGCCCACCCGTTTGACCTTACGCCCCCTGGCATCCACCTCTATTGCCTCCTGGCCGGGGGTACCCCTTAGAACACTCTCGTAGAACTCCTCGACCCCGCCCTTGCCTACATGGTCCCCTCCACGGTAGTCACCGGGAGAAAACCTCTCAAGTTCCTCCCTGGTCACCTCTCCGACGTACCCAAGGACATGGGCCACCAGGGGACCCGCCGGGTAGACCCTCCTCCAGACAGGAACGGGGAAGAGCTGTCTCGGAAAGTCCGGGTCGCTCACCAGCGATGAAAGCTGGGCAAGAGTGAGATCGGGAAGAAGGGTAACCGCCCTGTAAGGTACGGTGAACTCCTTCCTGACCCTCTCGAGCATCTGTTCCACTTCCAGGGGGATACCCCTGGCCTTGAGGAAACGGCTGACCTCCTCGGCAGTTTCCTTGTCCTGCAGGTCCAGGGGGTAGACCATCAGGTCGAAGGTCTGGACATTGGTGGCAAGAACAGTCCCGTTGACGTCAAGTATCCTCCCCCTGGCGGGAGGCATCCTGACGAGCCGAAGCCTGTTCCTGGCGGCAAGGTTGACGTAGAGGTCGGACTGGAGGACCTGGAGCCTGAAAAGGGCCACAACCAGGACCACCAGGGAGACCATTATAATGGCCCTCCATACGTTGAGCCTGGTAGGGAGGGAGATCCTATCGCTTGACATTATCCTTGTCCACTCCAGCTGCCACCACGAGGGCCGCCACAATTACCACCGGAAGGGCCGAGAATTGCTGGAAGGCCAAAGCCTCGACGAGGGCTCCCCTGGAGGACCCCCAGGAGATGAACCGGACGAGACCGGCAAGGATCTGTGCCGAAAGCGCCAGGACCAGGAAAAGCCTGGCATTCCTCCCCGAGTCGGGCACCTGGTTCCAGACCACCACGCAGACTCCCGCGATAAGCGAATAGATAGCGGCGGTAAGTCCGGGAAGAGCAGTCCATCTCAGGTCCCACAGGAAACCGCCCACAAAAGCCGGCCAGACCACCGAAAGAACATCTTTGGGCTCTCTGGTCATCCTGTAGATCAAAAAGACCAGGAAGATATCGGGGACAAGGAACTTCCCCGAAAGAAGCACCTGGAAAAGGTCCTGAACGTACCAGGAAAAGATAACGGGGACCATGTCAGGGCCTTCCCTCCCCGGTCATGATGAGGAGGGAGTCCATAACCGAGATATCGGCGCCTGGAGAGACATGGTATACCCTGAATCCACCCTCGATGTCGGGTTCCTTTTCGGATATCTCTCCCACAGGTATCCCTGCGGGAAGTATATCGCTGACCAAAGCGGTGCTTATGCGCATACCCGGACGGAGGACCTTGTACTCGGGAATGTAAAGGAGGTCTATCTCTCCTTTTCCGTTACCGGCCAGGACCCCCAGGTCCCTGGTCTCATCTATGACCACCGGTACATAAAGATGCGTAGAGGTCAGAATATCCACCCAGGAGTGGTCGGGAAAGACCCTTGAGACCCTCCCCACCAGAAAACCCCTCTGGAGGGCAGGCATCCCCTCCTCGATACCGTCCCGGGAGCCCTTGTCGATCCGTACCTCGTTCCACCAGAGAGCAGGCGGTCTGATGTCGATCCGGGCAGGGACGAGCCCCGATCCCGATGTGACCCTTAGCTCGGACCTCTCCTCCAGGGTGGCTCGCAGCCGGGCGTTCTCGAGTTCCAGGGATCGTACCCTTCCCTGAAGCCTTCTCACGCCACCGACCCAGGAAGCGCCTTCGGAGACCATATGACGGGCCCAGAGGGCGGGCCGTTCAGGCAGTTCCAGGACGACGGCCGTCACTTCCACCGCCCTGTCGACCACAGGTGACCCGGGAGATACGGCAAGAAAGAGCAATGCTATCGAAGTTGCAGCCAGGCCGTGAAGCCATGCCGAAGTCACTCCCTTAAGCAATCCGACACCCCTGTTCTGGAAAGATCCCTGTCCATCAGGAACGGCCGCGGAGGCGTCACCGGACCCCGTGGCCCACCGATACGAGGACCTTCTTCATGAAATCAAACTGGTCCAACAGTTTCCCAATTCCATCTGCCACCGAGAAGAGTGGTCTCTCGGCCGTTATTACAGGGACGTTCAGGTCCTGGGAGATCCTCCTGTCAAATCCCTCCAGAAGGGCAACGCCGCCTGTAAGGACCAGCCCCTGGTCGGCTATGTCCCTCGCCAGTTCCGGCGGGGTCCGCTCCATTGTCTCCCTGACCATCTCCACGATCTGAGTAATTACAGGGTTCAGGGCCTCTCGGACCTCGGTGCTGGAGATCCTGATCCCTCTCGGGAGCCCGTCCTTAAGGTTCCTGCCCCTTACCTCGAACTCCTTCTCGGAGTTCATCGGCATTGCCGAACCTATTGTGTTCTTCAGCTCTTCGGCGGTCGCGGAGCCGATCGAAAGGGTGTAGTTCTGCCTCATCATGTTGATAAGGGCGTTGTCCATCTCGTCTCCGGCCACCCTGAGGGAGTTGCTCACAACCACCCCGCTCAGGGAGAGGACCGCCACTTCACTGGTACCGCCGCCCACATCAACGATCATGTTCCCGCGGGGTTCGTCTATGGGGAGCCCCACGCCGATGGCCGCCGCCACTGGTTCCTCGACGACGTAGGCCTCCCGGGCGCCTCCGTCAAGGGTCGCATCTATGAAGGCCTTGCGCTCCACCTCCGTGATCTCCACGGGGGCACAGATGATGACCCTTGGATGTCCCATGGGACGGATCCCGTTGTTGGCCTCCGAGAGGAAGTGCCTGATCAGTGCCCCGGTCATGTCAAAATCAGCGATCACGCCGTTCTGGAGGGGACGTACCGTCTCAACCCCGACAGGGGTCTTGCCGGCCATGGCCTTGGCCTCCCCCCCGTAGGCTATTATCTCCTTGGCGCTCCGCCTGTTGGCCTTGCGATAGGCTATTATCGAGGGTTCGTCAATGACCACGCCCTTGTCCTTGACGTAGACTACGATGTTGGCCGTTCCAAGGTCGATGCCAATGTCCTTGCCGAAAATACCGGAGATCGAACCGAACACTTCTACCTCACCAACTTTCGCAAGATCGGCCGCCTTCTGTGGGCCGGCCCCGCACTTCAGCCAACCCGCCCCCGGCGGTAATGAAATGCCCCAGAAAATCCATCCCCAGTGCCTCCAGTTTCCTCTCCACGTGCTCAGTCAGCAGTCTGTCCTCGACACTGGCATTAAGGCTTCCGTCAGGATGATTATGAAGCAAAAGCACTCCCTGTGCATCAAGGCGGACGGCCCTCCTGAGGAGGAACTTCAGGTCCAGGACGGCCCCGTCCAGGCCGCCCCAGGATATCATGTCATCCTCGATAACCTTGCCTCTGCGGTCGGTGAAGACCGCAACAATGAACTCCCTGGGTTCGTCGGCAAGGTTGGCGCTCCAGCGGGCAAGACGTGAACGGAAAGACTCCCGGGGGTCGCCCTCTTCTGCGGCCTTCTCCTCTGCATAAAGTCTCCTGGCGAGCTCCAGGGCCGCTACAAGCGAGGCCGCCTTGGCCCTCCCCAGCCCCCCTATCTCCATGAACTCCCGGAAGGAGGTCCTGGAAAGCCCCTGAAGGCCTCCGAACTCCTCCACCAGTGAAGAGGCCAGGTCCAGAACATTCTTGCCCCTGTCGCCGGTTCTCAGGAGTATCGCTATGATCTCCGCCAGAGAAAGGACCTGCGGCCCTAGTCGCTCTATCCTCTCCCTGGGAAGCTCCGTTCGGGAGGAAAAGGCCAGCCTCACATGGATCCCCCCGGCCAGAAGGGGTTGTGCTTTCTCTCCTCACCTATGGTCGTCTCCGGCCCGTGCCCAGGGAGCACCCTCGTTTCATCGGAGAGCGACGACAGTTTTTCCAGCGAGGCCAGAAGCACCCTCTCGTCACCACCGGGGAGGTCCGTCCTGCCCACGCTCCTTGCGAAGAGTGTGTCCCCGGAGAGGAGGACCGGGTCATCCCCCTCCTCCCCGACCAGGAAACAGGAGCTGCCCATGGTATGCCCCGGTGTGTGGATGACCATCACCGTCAGACGGCCTGCCCGGACCACGTCACCATCCCTGAGCAGTTTCTCCGCCGGCGCAAGTTCGATATCGTTACCGACGAAGGCCGAAAGGTTCGACTCCGGCCGAGAAAGCATCATGGCATCATCCTCATGGACCATGACACCCTGCCGGGCCCTGGTACGGATGAGACCCAGGCCGCCGATATGGTCCGCGTGGCCATGAGTGAGGAGGATGAACTCCAGGTCGATACTCTTCCTGTCGATCTCGACAAGAACTTCCCGGGGATCACCTCCCGGATCGACGAAAAAACCCTTTCCCTGGTCGTCCCAGACCAGGTATCCGTTGGTCCACAGAGGCCCAAGCGGGAATCTCTCCAGCAGCATCAGCAACCCCCCGAAGTATCGATGATAAGTGTTGCGGGCCCGTCATTGCAGATCTCGACCTGCATGAAGGCCTGGAATACCCCGCTCTCGACGGGGACACCCCTGGATGATACGGACCTGATGAACTTCTCGTATACCCTGTTTGCCTTTTCAGGCTCGCAGGCCGAAGCAAATGAGGGCCGCCTCCCCTTGCGGCAGTCCCCGTAGAGGGTGAACTGGGAGACCACCAGCATGGCTCCACCCTCGTCGACCAGGGACAGATTCATCTTGCCTGAGAGATCCTCGAATATCCTCAGGTTCGTGATCTTCTCCGCCATCCACTCCACTTCCCTCTCGCCGTCCTCCGGGGCCACGCCCAGGAAGACGCAAAGGCCCTTCCCAATGGAACCGACCACCTTATTATCCGTCAGGACCTTCGCCCTGGCGACTCTCTGAACAACCGCGCGCATCGGGACCCTCACCCCCTGAGAACTTCGATGACCCCCCTGATGGAATTGAGCTTCGCAATGACCCTGTAGAGGTGCTCCAGGTCCCTGACCTGGAGATCGATTATCATCCGGCCCCTGTCGCTACCGGCCACGAAAGCCCTTACCTGTGTTATGGAGCTCTCAAGCCCGGTTATGGCCTGGGCGACTTCCGCGAACAGACCCGGCCTGTCGGCTCCCTCAAGTTTCAGTCGTGCCTGGTACCGGGAAGAACGCAGATCGCCCCAGTATACTTCAACCTTCCGCTCCTCGGGGTGATCGGTGACATTCGGACAGTCGATCCTGTGGATCGTTATACCCCTGGTCTTCGTTACATACCCGACGATATCGTCGCCAGGGACGGGCTTGCAGCAGTTGGCGAGGGACACCATCACCCCGCGGTTGCCCTCAACCACGATCTCCGTGTCGAGCTCCCGCTTGGGTGTTGCGACCTCCTCTCCTGCCTCCTCTATCTCCTGCTCCTGCCCGGGCTGGGCCTGGGCGCTCTCGATCTCCAGATACCTGGAGACCACCGAAGAAGCCCCCTGGCCTCCCCCTCCAATGGCCGCGAGAAGGTCGTCCCCATGCCCATACCCCAGGTCGCTGGCGATCTTCTTCAGGATAGAGCCCGAAAGGTGGATCTCCTCTCTCTTGCCGCCGTCCCGGCGCTGGACCTCACGAAGAAGCAGCTCCCTGCCCTTTTCGAGCCTCTCCTCTCTTTCTGTCTTTTCGGCCTGGCGCAACCATGACTTTATCTTGCTCCTGGCCTTGCTGCTCCGGGCCACCTTCATCCAGTCCCTGGACGGGTGCCCCTGGGGGGAGGTGAGGACCTTGATTATGTCCCCGTTCTGTATCTGGTAGTCAATGGGGACTATCCGGTTGTTCACCATGGCCCCCACGAACTTGTGACCGATCTCGGTGTGGATCGCATAAGCGAAGTCTATCGGGGTAGCTCCCCCTGGAAGGGAGAGAACGTCCCCCTTGGGGGTGAAGACGAAGACGTCCGTGGAGAGAACGTCAGCCTTGACGTGCTCCATGAAGTCCGATGCCTCGCTCCCTTCGGACTGGGACTCGAGGGCCTGCCTGATCCAGGAGAGCCTTTCGTCAAGCTTGTCGATCTTGTGCCTCTTCTCCTTGTACCTCCAGTGGGCCGCGATCCCGTACTCGGCTATCCAGTGCATTTCGCTGGTCCTGATCTGTATCTCCAGAGGCTCCCCGCTGGGACCCAGCACAGCTGTGTGAAGGGACTGGTAGAGGTTGCTCTTGGGGTTTGCTATGTAGTCGTCGAACTGCCCCGGGAGGGGTTTCCATATGGTATGGACTATGCCCAGGGCGCTGTAGCACTCCGCCACATCCTTCACGGTGATCCTGAGAGCCAGGAGGTCGAAGAGCTCCTCCAGGGATATGTTCTTTCTTCGCATCTTCTCGTAGATGCTGTAGAAGTGCTTTGCCCTGCCGGTAATGAAGGCGGCGATGTGCTCCTCTTCGAAACGTCTCTTCAGGATGCTGATGGCCTGCTTTATGATCTCCTCTCTCTCGGGGAGCTTCTTCTTGACCCTTCTTCTTATATCAAAGAAGGCCTCCGGGTCGATGACCTTGAAGGAGAGGTCCTCCAGGTCCCTTTTCATCTGGTAGATACCCAGCCTGTGGGCTAGAGGGGCATAGATCTCCAGGGTCTCCCTGGCTATCCTGACCTGCTTGTCCCTCCTGAGGGCCTGGATGGTTCTCATGTTATGAAGCCTGTCTGCCAGCTTTATCAGCACCACCCTGATGTCCTTGGCCATGACAAGGAACATCTTCCTGAGGTTCTCCGCCTGGTAGTCCTCGAAGGACTTGAATGGAAGCTTGCCCAGCTTGGTAACCCCGTCGACAAGCACCAGGACGGACTCGCTGAACTTCTCCCTGATCACCTCCTGGCCAGCATCGGTGTCCTCAAGGACGTCGTGCAGGAGGGCAGCCACCAGGGTGTCTGTGTCCAGCTCCATGTCGGCCAGCACCGAGGCAACGCCTATGGAGTGAATGATATAGGGGTCCCCTGTCAGCCTGGTCTGGTTCCCATGGGATTCGGAGGCAAAGACAACGGCCTCCCCGCATCGGACCAGGTCATCCCTGCTAAGGTACCGGGAAGCCTTGCCCCAGAACTCGTGCCAGGCCATCTTGACGGACATTACCCTCGACTCCTCGGGGAAACGACCGACGAAACTGTCCCTCAACAGACGCAGGGCTTTGGTCTCACCAGGATCGGCTTTCATCGATCCCTCCAGCCCCACCACTTCGCTGATAATCCTCTTCTCTTCCTTCAAGGACCGCATCCTTCCTTGCCGGCGCCTTCAAAGACGGCAATGGATTCCATGATAAGGTCGACCCTGCTCTGCCCCCTCCATTTGTTGATCCTCGGTCTGAAGGTCCACCCGCGGGAGTTCCGTATGCTTTCGGAGAGGACCGCACCGCCGAAGGCAAGGAACTCGCCCCCTCCCGAAACGACCTTCACGTGTCTGCCGTCCCTGCCCAGGGGCCTGATCTCCAGGCTTCCCCCTGCAGGAGCAAAGAACAGCGGGTGAGGGTTCCCCGCTCCGAAGGGTCCCAGGGAGCGCATGGACCTGACCTCCTCCGAGGTGAGCATCTCCGGCGGGAAGACTATGGCCTGCACGGTCTCCTGCGAAGGACTCGCAGAGAGAAGGATATCCTCCATCAGGTCCCTCACATGAACCCACTCCGAACGGGACACGGAAAACCCGGCTGCGAACCTGTGCCCACCCCAGGAAAGAAGGTGAGGGGCCAGGGGTTCAAGGACCTTCAGCGCGTCCACTCCCTGGGGGACCCTCAGGGTCCCCCTTACATGATCCCCCGAGAGAGATGCAAGCGCCACAGGGACTCCCGTCTCTGAACAGATCCTGCTGGCTACCCCGCTCAGGACTCCCACTGGCCACGAGAAATCGCTGAAGACAAGAGAGGAACCCTCCTTTACCCTTGGAAGTGTTTCCTCAAGGATCTCTCCTGCAAGGGACTGTCTCTTCCTGTTAAGCCTGACAAGCTCCCTGACATTGTCCTCCACCCCCTGGCCGCCGAGAAGGACCTCGACGGATATATCCGCCAGTCCCAGCCTTCCCGCCGCGTTCAGACAGGGGATGACCTTCATCACCAGGAGTTCCTCGTCGACTTCTTCCAGGCGACACCCTATCTCGGTCATCAGGGCACCCAGACCGCGCCTTCCGGACATCCTGATAACCTCCATTCCCCTGGAGACGATCGCCCGGTTCAGCCTTCCCAGAGGCACATGGTCGGCCAGGGTTGCAATGGCCGCCAGGTCCGTTCTGGCGTCGATCCACTCAGGGGCGGCGACCCCCTCCATTCTCGCCCATGCCCAAAGGACACCTGTCGCACAGAGGGTCTTGGCCTCAGGGCCGCCTCCGGCGTGGGGGTTGACGACCAGGGCTCCTTCGGGCAGAGACTCACCCGGGGAGTGGTGATCGAAGACAATGACGGGGATGCCTGCCTCCCGGGCAGCCCTCAGTGCCGCGATATCCCTGGTCCCGCAATCAACGGCGATCAAAAGGTCGCAACCGT
This sequence comes from Synergistaceae bacterium, assembly GCA_012729145.1. Taxonomy (GTDB): domain Bacteria; phylum Synergistota; class Synergistia; order Synergistales; family Thermovirgaceae; genus 58-81. The sequence goes on from JAAYDT010000052.1 coordinate 39,082, forward strand.
TCCTGGCAATTGCCCGGACGACCTTCTCGTGGACCCCGTAGCCCTCACGATGCCTGTGGGGAATAAAATACCTGACCTCACGAAAGGCGGCAAGGGCCAGTTCCATGGCCAGCGCTGTCGCACATGCTCCGTCAGCGTCGTAATCCCCGTAAACAACAACCCTTTCCGCTCCCTCAAGGCTTCTCCAGAGGTCTCCCGCCGGGGATGAGAATGGGCCCAGGTCCAGTCGGCCCATCGAATCGCCGAGGCCCGGGTTCAGCTGTGCCCGGGCCTCGTGGGGATCATCCTCTGAAATTCCTCTCATCTTCAGCAGGAGGGCCGTCAGGGGTGAGCAGGGTACGCTCTCTGCAAGGGTCCTGGCGTCATCGTCCACCTCCCGGAGCATCAACCGGGAGACGGGTATTCTCCCTATCACTGCCCTTCCTGTTCCACTCCAGGTTCCTCGGCCGGCTCTTCGTGGGTGACCTCGGAATGTCTTATCTGGGCTTCAGCCTCATATTGAGGGCCGCTGTGCCTGATGGCTTCCATGAGCGAGGATCTCTCACCTTCCATTTCCCTGATCTTGGCATCCTTTTCCTTTATCTGCCGGACGTATTTCGATCTGCTCTCCACCATGGCGAAGAGGGAGACGAGCCACATCAGCACTCCCCCCGCCGCAAAGAGCATCACCTCCCATATGCCCTGCGGGAACGACAGTTCCCACACAAGGAACTTGACCAGGATCTCACCGGTGTTCTGAAAAGCATATACTGCCGCCAGGAGCATCGCCATGGCTATTGCAAGGGCGTAACTCTTCATCTCCTCACCCCTCCCGGGAATTACGTATCCTGTACCGTGACTAGATTATCCTGTTCTCTGCTCTGTTTGCAATCTTTTATTCAAACGTCCCCGGGGGCGCGGTTTGTCTTCCCTCTCAAGGCTCCTCAGGTATCTCTCACGCCCCCCTCCGTCCCAGAGGGGATCGAACAGCTCGTGGATATTCCCGGAATAGCTGTCCAGGCCCTCAGACAGTTCAGTAAGGATACGCTCCGATCCCGGGTGGGTAGCCCTCGCTCCATGGGTCCTTACTACTTCCCTCAGGACCTGGGGGTGGTCGATTATCATGCAGGGACACAGGAGATTGTCATCGTCGTAGGGTTGTCTTTCCCTGATATCCTGGAAGAAGGGGCTCTGGATCACATCAAGGAGGCTTCTGTCGTTTATGTTGTCCACTGCGAAATGGACAAAGACACATGGCTCGACATCGCCGTTGGAGATCACGTGGAGGTAGCGCTCCCCCCCTGCCATACATCCGTCCACGAAAGGGCCGTCGTTCCAGAAGTCGCCCAGGAATATGGGGTATTTCTGCCTCCATTCGGTAACTTTCCGGTGAAGGGTCAGTCTCTGTGAAGGGGTGGCCATATAGCTCAGGTCCGGGTCGTCCCCGGTGGGGATATACTGGAAGAACCAACCAACCTTGCAGCCCAGATCCAGCATCCACTCCAGGAACTGGTCGGAGGCTATGTAGTCGGAACTGGACCTGGTGCAGGTGGCGCTGAAGCCGAAGAGCACCCCCGCCCTGGAGAGCCTGCTGAAAGACTCCATGACCCGGTCGTATACCCCCGGCCCCCTCCTCATGTCCGTCTCCACCCTGGATCCCTCGACGGATAACATGGGGGCCACATTTCCAAGCCTTACCAGCCTCTTCACGACGGCATCGTCCAGCAGGGTCCCGTTGGTATAGACATGGAAGAAACAATCATCATGCTTCTCCCAGAGATCCAGCAGGTCGGGCCTTACGAAGCATTCACCGCCGGAGAAGGTGAAGAAGAACATTCCCAGGTCCTTGGCCTCCCCTATAAGGCTGTCGAGCCTTTCAAAGGAGAGCTCGTCCTCCCTGGAGTATCCTGCCGCGTAGCACCCCTTGCATCTCAGGTTACACCTCATGGTTGGGCTGACGACCATGAAATTGGGCAGGTGCAGGCCCAGTTCGGCCTCTTTCCTGTCCCTGATACCCCTGCCGACGAGGAGGAAGTTCACGAAGAAGTTCCTGATGGCTTTCTGCCTGCAGTTCGGGTGAAGGTCCGTGAATATCCTCCTGAAGACCCTGGTCATGGGGTGATCTTCCCTCGTCATCCGGGCCAGGTCCAGGAAACTCTCCCTGTAGTACCGTGCCGGTGCAAGCCTTGAAAGGAGTTCGAAGAGCTCGGCAAGTTTTTCTTCGTCGCCGGAAGTAGATGTTTGCACGATCTTTTCAAGAAGCCTGGAGGACATGTAACCCTTCAGACGGTCAAAAGCGGCAACAGACATAGTAATCCCTCCCTCTGGCGAATTATCTGTGCCCATGCGCATTTTCACCGTAATGTAGATAACATCTATTATACTATACCTCCACCCATCTTCCGTCAAAAAGGCATGGTCCGCGCAAACAGCAAGATCAACTAAGACATTGTCACCCGAATATTATCACTGGACAGCGAATGGCTTTCACCTGGGTCCTTGTGCGGGGGGAAAAAAGGGCGGAGAGGGCCTGCGCCCTCTCCGCCCTTCTGATGTGTGACGGGACCTTGTCAGATGATCATGCCTTTTCGGGTGACCTTGAGTACCATTCGCCCAGGAGGGTCCCTGCGATGAAGATGGAGCTGAAGGTACCCACCAATATCCCGATCAGCAGTGCAAGGGCGAAGTTGGCGATGACCGGACCGCCCCAGAGGAAAAGAGTCAGGACCGGGAGGAATGTCGTAAGTGACGTATTAATGGTCCTCGAGAGGGTCTGGTTTATTGACTGGTTCACAAGGCTGATTATGCCCTTCTGTCTCAGGCCCTTCCAGTTCTCCCTTACACGGTCGAGAACGACGATGGTGTCGTTCAGGGAGTAACCCACTATGGTCAGGATCGCCGCAATGAATGGAAGGGATACCTCCCTGCCCAGAAGGGAGAAGACACCCAGGGTGATGATAGTATCGTGGACAAGGGCGGCAACGCTGACCACGGCGAAACGGAACCTGAACCTGACCGTAATGTAGAGAAGAACTCCACCCAGGGCAATAGCCAGGGCAACGAAGGCCTGCTGCCGCAGCTTTTCTCCTACCACGGGGCCGACCTTCTCGAGCCTCAGCACATCGATCTCTCCGAACCTTGACCGGAGCGCGGAGAGTATCTCCTGGGCTGTGCCATCTTCGTAGGAACTCATCCTTACCAGAACCCCGTTGTCGCTGTAAGCCTGGATGACCGCCTGATCCTGCCCCGCGGCAGAGAGGGCGTCACGCACCTCGGCCACTCCCACGGGCTGGGAGAACTCGATCTGGGCAAGGTTGCCACCGGTGAAATCGATACCCAGGTTCAACCCCTTTAAGGCCAGCAATCCCAGGCTGATCACCAGCAGGACAAGACTGAGGGAGAGGGCGATCTTCCTGAAGGCCATGAAGTCAATGCTCTTTTTGATCCTGAAAAGCATTACCTCTTCCCCCTTTCGCCCGATGCTGCAATGTTGATCCTTCCTCTGCTCCGTGACTGGATAAGATGCAGGAGGGCCCTGGTTACTATTACGGCACTGAAGACGCTGGCAACGATCCCTATCGACAGGGTCACGGCGAATCCTCTTACGGGTCCGGTGCCGAAGTAGAAGAGCACCCCCGCCGCGATAAGGGTCGTAATATTGGCGTCAAGGATGGTGGTCATGGCCTTGCGGAATCCTGAGTCCACAGCCGCATAGGGTGTCTTCCCCCCTGCAACCTCCTCCTTCATTCTTTCGTATATAAGGATGTTCCCGTCTACAGCCATGCCCAGGGTCAGAATGATCCCGGCGATGCCCGGAAGGGTGAGAGTGGCCTTAAGACTGATGAGCCCCGCGAATACAAGCAGCATGCAGACCGCCAGGGCAATGTCGGCGACTATTCCAAGAGTGCGATAGTAAAGGAGCATGAATACCAGAACGAGAAGAGCACCAATAAGGCCCGCCCGGAGTCCGGACCTGATGGAGTCCGATCCCAGGGTGGGTCCAACGGAGCGGTTCTCAAGGATCTCCACCGCCACCGGGAGAGCGCCGGCCCTGAGCATTATGGACAGCCGCTGCGCCTCGGCCGTCGAGAAGCGCCCCGAGATCTGGGCATTGCCGCCACTGATCCGTTCCTGGACCACCGGTGCCGAGATGACCTTCCCGTCGAGGCAGATGGCTATCTGTCTGCCCACATTGGCCGCCGTCGCCTCGTCGAAAAGTCTTGCTCCCTGGGTGCTGAACTTGAGCGTGACCACCGGTCGCCCAAGGTTGTCGAAGTCGGTCTTGGCGTCCTCGAGGTCATTGCCGCTCACATAGGCCCGGCCGAGGAGGTAGGCTTCACCCTCATCGCTCCTGGACATTATCATATCCGGGTCCTCGTCCGCCCTGAGTCGCATCGCCTCGGCGGCCCTGTCGAACTGCTCGCGGACCGCTTCCCATCTTGCCTGGGCCTCCAGGAACTCCTCCTGGGTGTCGTAGTTTGGCCTCTGCGGGCCCGGAGGGACCGTTCCCGTAGATTCATGGACGTGCCTGAACTCAAGCAACGCCGTCTTCCCGATCAGTTCAAGGGCCGCCTCTGGATCGGCTACTCCGGGAAGGTCCACTATTACCCTGTCACTTCCCTCTCTCTGTATAACCGGTTCGGTGACCCCGTACTGGTCTATCCTGTTCCGCAGAACCGCCAGAAGCCGCTCGATGCTGTCATCGGTCAGCGGGTTCTCGGAAGTGCCCTGGGCCTGGAGCAGAATGTGGGCCCCTCCCTTGAGGTCCAGCCCCAGGCGGATCCTCCCTCCAATGGGAAAGACGGAGAGCAGGGCGGCCACTACCACTACCGCGACAAGGACAAGCCGCCAACGATCCTTTTTGAGCATATGCCTTCCTCCCCTATCTGAAACCTTCTATCAGTCGGGTAAAGGCGAGTGAATGCCTCTACCCTCAGCTGAGCATTTCATAAAAAACGGAGCGGATGCCCGGCATCCACTCCGAAGGAAGCCCTGACTGGACCTCTATTTTCCAAGAAAAGCCCTGGCCGGAAGTGGACTAGCCGGCAAGGTCTTCGGATACCGAAGGTTCAACGGCCTCTCCCTCGTGCTTCTTCATCTGGATGGAGGCCTTGAGGATCCTTGCCTTGACCCCGTCGGCGATCTCAACAATGAAGCTGTCCTCCTTGACCTCTCTCACAACGCCGAAGAAACCGCCGGCGGTAACGATCTGGTCGCCCCTGCGTATCGAGGCCAGCATCTCCTCGTGTTTCCTCTGGCGCTTCTTCTGGGGCCTGATGATCAGAAAATAGAAGATAACGACGAAAACTCCCAACGGCAGGAGCATACCCATAAGTCCACCCTGTGCCTGCAACGGCCACGCCTCCCTCTCTATGCTTGTTCTTTACGCAATATTTTCGCACTGAACATTCTATCACGTCGTAGTTACAATCGGAACACTTGCCCCGGCGGATCTCTCCCTCAGGCTACGGAACCCTTCAGGAAGAAGAGGAGCTTTTCGAGCTCAACGGATATATCCACCCGGTAGACCAGCACATCCTCGGGTACTGATATTGCAGTGGTCGCAAAGGTCAGGACCCCCTTTACCGTCCCTGCCGCCACCGCCCTGTCGGCGGAGATCTGGGCGGCCCCTGCCGGCACGGTCAGGATCAGGACCTCTATCTCCTTCCGGCGGATGATCTCCGTCATCTCCTCTGAGTCATAGCAGGGAATGCCACAGATGACCTGTCCCACCTTCGAAGGGTCGTTGTCGAACAGGGCCTCCAGTTTGAACTTGTCGCTCCTGAGGGCCTTGTGACCCAACAAAGCCTCACCCAGCCTCCCCACGCCCACAAGGGCGATCTTCCAGACCCGGTTGGGCGAGAGGATGTTGCTGATGTGCTGGTACAGACGGTCCACATGATAGCCGACTCCCCGTTTGCCGATCTCCCCGAAGTAGGACAAGTCCTTCCTCACCTGGCTTGCCTTCAGGCCCAGCATCTCTCCGATCTCCTGGGAGGAGACCACCCTGCGCTCCTCGTTGTGTAGCTGCGAAAGAAGTCTGTAATAAAGCACAAGGCGTTCGACTGTCGGTTCAGCTATCTTCATTATTCCTGCCTCCTTGAAAATGGCCTGTCCCCTGAAGGCACAGCTGTTCACTGATCTGCCTCCAGACATTCTTGAAGATCACTCATGAACGCTATTTTCACCACGGACGCTGATCGCCCGGGACGTTCCTCTCATCGGTGACCTCGAAGCACTCTCCTCCCCGCTTGAGGAGGGACTCATCAACCGATATCACCCTGAGGGTGATTATCTTCCTGGGAAAAGCGACCTCGACCACATCGCCGGACCTGAGATCCTTCGAAGGGCGGACCTCGGTGCCACCCACCCTTACCGCCCCGTGGGTTATCATCTCCTGGGCAACGCTTCTTCTTTTGACGATCCGGGACAACTTGAGAAAGCGGTCTATTCGCAAGCTTGTGCCTCCAGGAACAATCCCCCGTGATTATTATAACAAATGATTTGTATCATTGCTTCAAGAGGAACAGATCCGATCAGGGATTTTCAATCGAGAAAATCCCTTAGCTTCTTGCTCCTGCTAGGGTGCCTTAGCTTCCGGAGGGCTTTCGCCTCGATCTGCCTTATCCTCTCGCGGGTGACCCCGAAGCGTTTCCCCACCTCCTCGAGGGTATAGGGATGCCCATCCTCCAGGCCGAACCTCAGCCGGAGAACCTCCTTCTCCCTCTCGGTAAGCTCCTCGAGCATCCCCTCGAGCTGTTCCCGCAGGAGCTGGACGGCCGCAGCATCCTCTGGGCTCGGAAGGTTCTTGTCCTCCAGGAAGTCGCTCAGCTGGCTGTCCTCCTCCTCACCGATGGGAGTCTCCAGCGAGACCGGTTCCTGGGCGATCCTCTGTATCTCCTCGACCCTTTCGGAGCCGATGGCCATCTCGGCAGCGATCTCCTCGGCGGTCGGTTCCCGGCCGAGCCTCTGGACTAGCTGCCTGGAGACCCTGATAAGCTTGTTTATGGTCTCCACCATGTGGACGGGGATGCGTATCGTCCTGGCCTGGTCCGCAATGGCCCTGGTTATGGCCTGGCGGATCCACCAGGTGGCGTAGGTGCTGAACTTGAAACCCTTGCGGTAGTCGAACTTCTCAACGGCCCTGATAAGTCCCAGGTTGCCCTCCTGGATAAGGTCCAGAAAAAGCATTCCCCTGCCAATGTACTTCTTGGCTATGCTTACCACGAGCCTCAGGTTGGCCTCCACAAGCTTGCTCTTTCCGACGGGATCGCCGGCTTCAACGAGCTTCGCCAGCTCAACCTCCTCCTCGGGTTTAAGCAGGGCGATCTTTCCTATCTCCCTCAGGTACATCCTTACCGGGTCCGAAAGGGGCAGGTCCTCCAGGACGCCCATCTCCTCATTGTACTCCGCTGCGGGGGCCGAATCCTCGTCACGGAGATCTCCCCTGGTCTTCTCCATCTCCACCAGGTCTATCCCGAGCTCGTTGAGGTTGAAATAGAGACTGTCCAGGGTCTCTTCGTTCATCATCTCCCCGGGGATATGTTTCTCGATGTCGTCGTAGGTCACGAAACCCTTCTCGCGCCCCATGTGGAGGAGCTCCTTGAAGCTCTCAATGTACCTCGCCACCTCCCTGGGACTGGCTACGGTCTCATCGCCAGTATCGTGGCTCTCCATCTCTTCAGGGCTCTTCCCAGCTTCGGTCATCTCTTACCGGTCCCTCCTTTTAGCTTTCTTGCAAGTTCCAGGTATTCTTTCATCTCTTCAGGGGTCGCCTGGCCCCTGGCATGCTTCTCCTTGAGAGAGGCAAACTTGTCCCTGGATCTCTTCGACTCGAGGGCGGAAACCACGATCTCCCAGATCTCGCCGCTCTCGCCGTTCCTTTCGCAGTGTGCCCAGCCAGTGGAGATAAGTCTCATGGGGTAGGGGTCATCGGCCTCGGCCCATCTCGACCTAAGCTCCTCGATGCTGTCTCCTGAGAGTATTGACAGAGCCACGGTCTTGGCCCCGTCCTCCGACAGGAGCGACAACACGTAAGGCGGATCCACCGCTGACCTTTTCCGCTCGTCGGTCCAGAGGAGGTAGCAGAGTGCCGCCTCCCATGGGTCCGGAGGCCTGTCCTCCCGGGTCCTGTCGTTCTCCCTACTTACATATACGTTCTCAGGGGCTGAAATGCCTTTTTCCCCAACTTTGGCGGCCGATCTTCGTGCGCTTCTCAGGAGATCGATCATCTCCGGCAGCAGTATGCCCAGCCCCTGGGCCACCTGGGAGATATGCCTGTTAGCCTCCAGCGGAGGGAGTCCGGCAAGTCCTTCGATGATCTCCCTCCTTGCGGCGGTCCTTCGTGCCTCGTCTGCCAGATCTGCTCTCTTGACCCTGATATGGAAGAGGGGGAGAGGTTCGGATCTCCTTGTAAGACCCGCAAAGCGTTCCGGGCCCTCAGCGCCGCTGACGATATCGTCGGGATCCTTCCCCGAAGGAAGCACCACGACCCTGATATCAAGTCCGCTCTTCTGGAGGACGTACATCCCCCTTAACGTGGCCTCCTGACCGGCCGTGTCGGCATCGTAGCAGATCAGGCACTGGTCGCCGAACCTCTTCAGAAGATTCGCCTGCTCCCCGGTGAGGGAGGTCCCCAGGGAGGCTACCGTCTCAGTGAATCCTGCCATATGAAGCTTGATGGCATCCATGTAGCCCTCGACAAGGATCGAGCGGCCCCTCTCACGGATGGACGTCCTGGCGGAGTTCAGGAGATAGAGGATCCTCCTCTTGCTGTAGAGTTCGCTCTCTGGGCTGTTTATATACTTTGCGCCCTCGCCGTCCACCAGGCGTCCGCCGAAGGCGACAAGTCTACCCTGGACATCCCTGATGGGGAACATGATCCTCCCCCGGAAGCGATCGTAGGTCCTTCCGCTGCTCTCGGCAAGGAGCCCCGCGGCCATTGCTTCCCCGGTGGGGATCCCCCTGGTCTCGAGATCCTTTCTGAGCAGGTCCCAGGAAGGGGGCGCCCAGCCGATCTCGAAGGCTGCCGAATCGGATGAGCCGATGCCCCTTCTCTCGAGGTACTTCCTTGCGCTCTCGCCTCCTGGCCCGGTCAGGGATCTCCTGAAAAAGGCCAGGGCAGCCTCCATGGCCCCCGTTACCCCGCTCGTGCTCTCCCTCCGCCCTCCGTAGGGTTCAAGTCGAACACCCGCCCTATCGGCCAGCATGGTCAGAGCCTCAGGGAAGGTCATTCCCTCCTTCTCCATTACGAAGGAGAAAATATCCCCGCCCCTGCCGCAGCCGAAGCAGTGATAGGTCTGGCGTTCGGAAGAGACATGGAAGGAAGGGGTCTTCTCGGAATGGAAGGGACAGAGTCCCTTGAAGCTTTTACCAGCCCTTCTCAGCTGCACCGTCTCGCCTATGAACTCGACGATGTCGATACGGTCCTTGATGTTCCTGACGGCATCACGGTCCAAAACGGCACCACCTTCCTGTTCGTCTCTAAGGACAGGACGGGGGAGGGCCTCAGGGTGCCCTCCCCCGCCGATATCGAGTCCGTTGGATCCTTTGTCTGTTCCTGCCCGGGCGAAGGGGCTGCCCTTAAATGAACAGCGGGGCCAGCACCAGCGCTACAACGGACATGAGCTTGATAAGGATGTTGAGGCTGGGGCCGGCGGTATCCTTGAAGGGGTCCCCGACGGTGTCGCCCACGACTGCTGCCCCGTGGGGCTCGGAGCCCTTTCCTCCGTAGTTCCCCTCTTCTATGAACTTCTTGGCGTTGTCCCAGGCGCCTCCGGCGTTGGACATGAAGATGGCCATCATCACGCCCGTAACGATGGATCCGCCAAGGAGGCCGCCCAGGGCCTCGGCCCCGAGGACCAGGCCCACAACGACAGGGCTGATCACGGCCAGGAAGCCGGGTACTACCATCTCCTTAAGGGAGGCACCGGTGGAGATATCGACGCATCGCTCGTACTCGGGTTCGGCGGTCCCTTCCATTATGCCCGGTATCTCACGGAACTGCCTCCGCACTTCGTCGATCATCTGTGAGGCGGCCCGGCCCACGGCCTGGATAGTCATGGCGCTGAACACGAAGGGGAGCATGCCTCCTATGAAAAGGCCCACCATGACCTTCGGGTTGTTGATGTCTATTACCGTCAGACCGACTGCCGTGGCGTAGGCCGCAAAGAGGGCCAGAGCTGTAAGCGCGGCTGAACCTATGGCCAGGCCTTTCCCGATGGCAGCTGTTGTGTTGCCCACGGCGTCAAGTTTGTCCGTGATCTTGCGGACCTCGGGAGGCATATGGCTCATCTCGGCAATGCCTCCGGCATTGTCGGCGATAGGTCCGTAGGCGTCGACGCTGAGGGACATCCCGGTGATAGAGAGCATTCCCACGGCTGCGCAGGCGATCCCGTACAATCCGCCGAACCTGACGCCCACCAGGATGGCCCCGCAGATCAGCAGAACGGGAACCGCCGTTGACTTCATGCCGACGCCGAGACCTGCAAGGATATTGGTGGCACAGCCTGTTTCGGATGCGGAGGCTATACTCTGGACCGGCGAGTAGGACGAGGAGGTGTAGTATTCGGTAACAAGACCGATAAGGACACCCACTGCGACTCCGGACATGACTGCCCAGAAGAGAGTGATGTCCCCGAAGATCGCCCTGGTCATGAAGAAGGAGCCGCCTATCATGAAGGCTCCCGTCGCGAGAGTCCCGATCCTGAGGGCCAGCTGGGGGTCACCGCCCTCGCGGACCCTGACGAAGAAGGTCCCCAGGACAGCGGAGAGTATGCCAAGGGAAGCGAGGAGCAGGGGGTAGACTACCCCGGTGTCACCGAAGGCCACAAGCCCTATGGCCATGGCCGCGATGATGGAGTTGACGTAGGATTCGAAAAGATCCGCGCCCATTCCGGCGATATCGCCCACGTTGTCGCCGACGTTGTCGGCGATCACGGCCGGGTTCCTGGGGTCGTCCTCGGGTATTCCGGCCTCAACCTTGCCAACCAGGTCGGCACCGACGTCGGCGGCCTTGGTGTATATACCGCCGCCGACCCTGGCGAAGAGGGCAATGGAGCTGGCCCCGAAACCGAAGCCGGTTATGACGTTGGGATCCTTGAAGAGCCAGTAGCAGACAATAATGCCGATTATGCCGATGCCGACGACGGACATTCCCATTACTGTTCCGCCGGTGAAGGCTATCCTGAGCGCCGGGTTCATCCCCTGCCCGGCGGCAAAGGCCGTCTTTCCGTTGGCCCTGGTCGCCACCCGCATGCCCACAAAGCCCGCAAGGCCGCTGCAGAGAGCCCCGAGAAGGAAGGAGATGGCAGTGGCGGAGCTTATCTTGAACCAGAGGATCCCTCCGACGACCACTACGAAGGGGATCAGCGCCCTGTACTCCCTGGAGAGAAAGGCCATGGAACCCCTCTGTATGATCCCGGAAAGTTCGTTCACCCTGTCATTGGTTACCTCGAAAGAATTGATGCGCCCCGACGAGAAAAGGGCGAACGCAAGTGCGAGAAGCCCGGCCCCTCCGGAAATCCAAACGATCTGTGCCAACATTCAAAGAACCTCCCCGTATCATATGAAGTCTTGAACAGCAAAAGACAGCCCGCCTCCTGGGCGGGCGCCGGATAAAGCGGGATCGCTGCCTTTTTCGGCAAGCGAACAACATTATAGACACCCTAGCACTTAACCGCAAGATGGATAATGGATATGCGACCGTACTGGCCCTATTCTCCCGGAAGGGACCTTATATGGACGCTTATCCCCTCTTCGGGGTCGAAATCCCCCTTGAGAGACCTTAGCATGCCCGAAAGAGCGCCGGCTATGAACTCACCCACGAAGGCCTTGACGGGGATCCTCTTCTCGCGGCTATATACCTCGGCGGGGGAGGCCTCGGCCTTGCGGACCATTGCAAGCACCAGCCGGGCAAGTTCCTTCTCCTGGCCCGCACAGAAGTGTCTCTCTTTTTCACACGGGTTGTCCCTGTCGTAGAAGGCCACCACCCCCGAGACCTCTTCCGGGATAGCCTCAGGGCTGCCTACCCAGATCTTGGGTAAGGGAATGTTCTTTCCCCCCTCCAGAAGGAGGAGGTGCCTGCCTGGAAAGAACCGTGCCGCCAGGGAGCCTGGGTCCAGGTCCTTTCTGCTGTCCTCTATCCGCAATCCGTCGGGACCCCATAGCGCGACGGCCCCGGAGACCTCCGCGAGCTGGCCCGAATCGGTCCCCTCAGGCGAGAGGACCTCCTCATGGGTCCTCTTGACGTAGGCTACATCGAGCCCGGCATCTTTCAGAAGGGGGAACAGCTTCCTGCACAGGGTGGTCTTCCCGCTGTTCTTGAAACCGCTAACGGCAATTATAAAAGGCACAGCGTCTTACCTCCGTTCACTTTTCATTTTCCTGGTTATCTCCCCTCATGCGCTGCCAGATCCTCCTGTAGCTGTCCAGGAAGAAGAAGAACATGGAGAGGATCAGCGGTCCGGTGAAGAGACCAATGAAACCCCAGGCGGCCAGCCCGCCTACAACCCCGGTAAAGACAATAAGAATGTGTACCTTGCTGCCCTCGGATATGAACAGTGGTCTGATGAAGTTGTCAATGGTGCTCACCACGAGTAGCGCCCATATCGCGAGGAAGATGGCAGGACCGATCTTTCCGACCGCAAAGAGGTAGGCCGCCCCCGGCAGAAGCACCATTGGCGTCCCAACGAAGGGGATCATGGCCAGGAGGAACATGGCTCCCGCAAAAAGGGCCGGACTTGGCAGTCCCACCCACCACCATCCAAACCCGCCCAGAAAGGCCTGGATTCCAGCGGTGAAGGTTATTCCGTAGACCACCGACTGGAGCATCTGCTTTGCCTTCCCGAAGATATCATCCCTCTCCTCGGAGGAGAGGGGGAGGATCTCCTTTATGTAGCCGAGGATCTTGTGGCCGTCCCTCAGCATGAAGAAAGAGGCCACGGCAATGACTATCAGCTGGTAGAACATCCTGAAAGCGTTGCCCAGAAAACCCCTGGAGGCTGAGGCGATGTTTGAGGCAAACCATCTTCCAGCCTGACGAAAGGCGTCGCCGATGAATTCGAAGTGCTCCATGTATGGGGCAAGCCTGGCCGAAAGCCCCTTGGGTAGTATCTCCAGCAGAGAAGGCATCTCCGCTCCTTCGAACTGCAGAAGAAGGTCCGCCACTTTACCGTAGACCTTGATACCCTCCCTGGCTATCAGGGTGCCCATGAGACCCGCGGGAACCACCAGGAGAAAAAGTATCGCCGCCGTCGTTATTCCCGCAGCAAGGTTGGACCACTTCCCCGAAAAAGCCCTCATGTAGATCAGGTGGTAAAGAGGGTAGGCGAAGAAGGAGAGCAGCGACGACCAGGCAAGGGGTCTGAAGAGAGGGAAGGAGACGATATAAGAGAGCATGGAGAGCATTGCAAAGGCCACTATGAAGGGCAGGTAGACTCCCCACTGCCCCTGGGGTCTTGACGTCACCTCGTTATCCAAGACCGTTTGACACCTCCGTTCCTTCTTCCGCTTTCATTTGCAGACCTGGAGAGGGTCTACTCCCATTCAATGGTCGCGGGGGGTTTCCCGGTGATATCGTAGACCACCCTGTTTGCTCCGCCAAGTTCATTGCATATTCTCCTGGATACCCTGTCGAGCAGCTCGCCGGGAAGTCTCACCCAGTCTGCTGTCATGCCATCGGGGGACTCCACGGCCCTCAGTGCGATGACCTCGGCATAGGTCCTGATATCTCCCATAACACCTACTGTCCTCACCGGGAGAAGTACGCAGAAGGCTTGCCACATCCTGTCGTAGAGCCCCTGATCCCTGATCTCGGATACGAAGATGGCATCGGCCTTCCTCAGAGTATCGAGCCTCTCGCGGGTCACATCGCCAAGGCAGCGGACTGCAAGCCCCGGCCCCGGGAAGGGGTGGCGCCCGAGGATCTCCTTCGGCACTCCCAGCATGGCCCCTATCTTCCTGACCTCGTCCTTGAAGAGATCCCTCAGGGGTTCAAGTACCTGGAAGTCCATCTTTTCAGGAAGTCCTCCCACGTTATGGTGGCTTTTGATGACGGCTGCGTCCTTTCCCTTGTGGCCGCTCTCTATCACGTCGGGGTAGAGGGTTCCCTGCAGGAGCCAGTCGGCTCCTCCGATCTCCCTGGCCTTCCGCTCGAAGACCCTGATGAAGGTCTCCCCGATGGCCTTCCTTTTTGCCTCAGGCTCGGTAACCCCCTCCAGAGCCGAGAGGAAATCGTCGGTGGCATCAACGTAGTGCACCTTCAGGCCCAGGGAGCCACGGTAGGTCTCCATTACCTGTTCCGCCTCTTTCAGGCGGAGAAGACCGTTGTTTACGAAGATGCACTCCAGGCGGTCACCTATGGCTTTCGATGTAAGAACAGCGGCTACCGTCGAATCTACTCCTCCGGAAAGACCGCAGACCACGCGCCCCTCACCTGCGGTGGCCTGGATCTCCTTGACGGTCGAGCCGATCCAGTCCTCGAGGCTCCAGGTTTTCCCGCACCGGCAGATCCCGAAGAGGAAGTTTGCAAGGATGTCCATTCCTCCCGATGTGTGGGCCACTTCGGGGTGGAACTGAATGGCAGATATTTTCGAGTCGGGGCCCTGGAAGCCCGCTATCATGCCAGACTCGCTCCTGGCAGTCACCACGAAACCCGGAGGGGGGATCTCAACGTAGTCCCAATGGCTCATCCAGACCTCCAGATCCCCCGGAAGACCTTTCAGGACCCCGCTTCGTTCATCCTCAAGGAAGACCCTGGCCCTTCCGTACTCCGCCAGCTCCCCCTTCCTGACCTCTCCGCCCAGGATCCTGGCTATCAGCTGCATCCCGTAGCAGATCCCGAGGACAGGGAACCTTCCGTCCAGCAGTTCCCGGGGGACCCAGGGGGAGTCATCCTCCAGGACAGTGCCCGGTCCTCCGGAAATGACGAGACCAGAGGGTTTCTTCGCCATAACGGCTTCGAGGCTGCTGTCCCAGGGGATGATCTCGCTGTAGACCCC
>JAAYDT010000053.1 GCA_012729145.1 Synergistaceae bacterium
GTTACGAGTCACGCGTTACGGTCTTTTAAAGCCCCAGACTCTTCTTCACGTGGGGGATCAGCCCCCCGTCCTCGATCAGACCCTTCACGAAATCCGGGTAGGGCGGGAACTTGAAGGTCCCTTTGGGTGTCACGATCTCGCTCCTGTCAAAATCGATGGTGACTTCCTGACCCTTCTCAAGCGCGTCCACCGCTTCCGGGCTTACCACGATGGGCAGCCCTTCGTTGAGGGCGTTGCGGTAGTAGATCCTGGCGAAACCCTTTGCTATGATCGCGCCGATGCCCCTTACCTTGAGGCATGTGACGGCCTGCTCACGGGAAGAGCCGCAGCCCCAGTTCTTTCCACCAACGATGATGTCCCCCGCCTGTGCGTTCCTGGTGAACTCGGGGTCGAGATCCTCGAGGGCGTACTTGCCCATCTCGGCGCGGTCAGAGACGGTGTAGGTGTACTTGCCCGGGAAAATGACGTCGGTGTTGACGTCGTCCCCGTATTTCCAGACCTTTCCGGTGATCTTCATGGTCCTAAAGCACCTCCCTGGGATCGGAGATCTCGCCCTTGAGAGCGGAGGCAGCGACTGTCATCGGGCTGGCAAGGTAGATGTTGCTCTCCTTGTTGCCCATACGTCCCTTGAAGTTCCTGTTGGCTGTCGAAATGCATGTCTCGCCCGGCGCCAGGATCCCTTCGTGGTTGCCCATGCAGGGGCCGCAGCCCGGGTTGGTGATTACGCACCCGGCGTCCAGGAAGACATCGATAAGCCCTTCCTTCATGGCCTGGCGGAAGACCGACCATGAAGCGGGAATAACGATCGTCCTTACCGCAACTTCCTTGTCCTTCAGGATATCCGCGGCAAGCCGCAGGTCCTCGATGCGGGCGTTGGTGCAGCTTCCCAGGAACGCCTGGTGAACGGGTGTGCCTTTCACTTCCCCGATGGGGGCATAGTTGTCGACGGTATGGGGTTTGGCAACACATGGCTCGATGTCGCCCAGGTCGTAGTTGAGCTCCTGTGCGTATACGGCGTCTTCGTCGGCCCACATGGCCTCCCATTCGTCCGTCTTGGCGATGGGTTTGATGAAATCCAGGACCTTCTGGTCAGGGGGGCATACGGCGTTCTTCGCGCCGATCTCGATCCCCATGTTGCAGAGGGTCATCCTCTCCGCCAGGGACATTTCCTCGATGGCCGGGCCGTGGAACTCGATGGACATGTAGTCAGCGCCGTCGGCCTTTATATCGCCAGCGATCTTGAGTATCAGGTCCTTGGCGGATACTCCTTTGTTGAACTTGCCCTTGACGGTGATCTTCATCGACTCCGGGACGCGGAACCATATCTGACCCGTAGCCCAGGTGGCTGCCATCTCGCTTCGGCCTATACCCGTGGAGAAAGCTCCGAAGGCGCCGTAGGTGCAGGTGTGGCTGTCGCTTCCCACCATGACCAGACCGGGCAGTGCAAAGCCCTCTTCGCACATGATCTGGTGGCAGACGCCGCCCTTGCTTGTGACATCGTAGAAGTACCTGATGCCCTGTTCCTTGACCACTTCCCGGATCTGCTTGTGGTTCTCCGCGTGCTTGTCTGTTGGTGCCGGAATGGCGTGGTCAAGGATGAACACCAGGTGATCAGGTTTCCATACCTTGTCAACGCCGATCTTCTTGAAGGTTCCCCAGATCGGTGCCGCGTTGTCGTGGCTCATGCAGAAGTGAGGTTCGACTATCACGACCTGCCCGGCCGAAACGGATTCCCCAGCTGCCTTGCCAAGAACCTTTTCAGCGAATGTCTTTCCCATGCCGACCTCTCCCTCCTACTTGCTGGCGGCCTTTTCCTTGAGGTACTCGATGAGGCCGCCGGCCTTCATGATGTCCATCTCAAGGTCCGCCACAGCGTCGCCGTGAAAGGAGTTGCCGTTGGTGAGATCCCTGATCTCGCCCTTCTCCAGGTCGACCTCGAGATCGTCGCCGTCCTTGATCTTCCCATCCTTGATCGCCTGGCTGAGCCCCTTGACGAATAGGACCGGGTATCCGTTGTTGATGGCGTTGCGGTAGTAGATCCGCGAGAAGGATTCGGCCAGGATCACCGGTACTCCGGCGTACTTGAGGCAGTAGACGGCGTGCTCGCGGGATGAACCGCATCCGAAGTTTGTCCCGGCGACGACAAAATCGCCTTCCTTGACTTCTTTTGCGAAATTCTCCTTGCCGGGCAGGTACTCGAAGGAGTACTGCGGCATTTTCCTGGGATCTGTCTCGGCCAGGTACTTGTTGTGGTAGATGAGGTCGGTGTCGATGTCATCACCAAAGACCCAGGCCTTTCCGCGAAGGACTTTATTTTCCATCAGTCGTCCCCTCCCTATCCGAGGATATCCCTGGGATCAGTTATCTTTCCGCGAATGGCCGTGGCCATTGCGGTCATCGGGCTTGCCAGGTAAGTATGGCTTCCCTTGCCAACCTTGCCGATAAAGTTCCTGTTGGTGGTCGACATGCCCACGTCGCCGCTCGGGAGAGCCCCGTAGTGCTCGGCGGTGCATAGCGCGCAGGTCGGGTTGGTAAAGATGACCCCGGCCTCGAGGAACTTCTGGATGTAGCCGGCCTCGGCGCACTGAAGCATTACTTCCCGGGTAGCCGGGGTAATGATGGCGCGCATTCCGGGAGCCACTTTGGATTTTGAAGCCTTGAGGACTTCGAATGCTGCCGAGATGTCCTCGAAACGGCCGTTGGAGCAGGAGCCGATGTGCACCTGGTCAACGTGCTCGCCGGCGACCTCGCGGACCTTCTTGACGTTGTCCGGCGCGTCTGGGCAGGATGTCATGGGTTCAAGGTTGTCCACGTTGAACTCCAGCTCCTGGCAGTAGACGGCGTCCGGGTCTGCTGAAAGGCTCTTGACCCTGTCCACGACCTCCTTGCCGGCCCTCTCAACCAGCCAGTCGAGGACCTTGCCGTTGGGCATTATGAGCCCTATCTTGCCACTCATTTCGGTGACCATGGAGCAGAGGGTTATCCTGTCCGAAAGGGACGACCTCTCGATTGTGTCGCCGTAGAACTCGGTGGACAGGAAGAACATTCCGTCGGCGCCGAGAGTCCCCACGATGTGCGTCAGCAGGTCGCGCATGCAGACGCCCTTTGCGAACTTGCCGTTGACGGTGATCTTCATCGTCTCGGGCACGCGGAACCAGTTGGTCCCCTCGAACCACGATGCCACGATGTCGGTATTCCCAACGCCGGTGGCGAAGGCGCCCACCGCCCCGAGGAGGTTCATGTGGCTGTCTGTCCCGAGGATGACGTCGCCGGGTTTTACAAGGCCGTTCTCAAGAAGAACATGCTGTCCGATACCCCAGTCCACGTCGAAGACCTTCTTGATGCCCTGCTTCTTTGCGAACTCCCGGATGATCTTCTGGTTTGTCGAGACCTTCTCCGAATGGGATGGAGCCTGAAGGTCGAAGGTGAAGGCCACCTTGTCGGGATCCCATACCTTGCCCTTCTTGTCGGTGACTTCTTCGAACTGCAGAACGCAGTTGGCGCCGCCGAAGTCGCGGGCCGTCGAGAGGTCGATATTGCACCAGACCCTCTCTCCGACCTTGACCTCCTTGCCGGCTGCCCGCCGGATGATCTTCTCGATCATCGTTTTGCCCATGGGTCACGCACCTCCTGTTTTGGATCGTTCCTGCTAGAGAAGCCCGAGGAACGACTTGATGGTCTCGAAGTTGATGAAATCACACTTGTTGATGACCACTGCCTCCGGGCAGCGATACCCGCCGTCGCCCTCCTTGGCGTGAACGGCTATGCAGTGACAGATCCTCGAGGGTATGCCGTTACGCATGGCCAGGCCGACACCGGAGAAGGGGTGGCGCAGATCCTTGCCCATCTGGGACTTCACTGCCTTGCCGTCCTTCTTTTCGTACTCCACCAGTTTGCCAACGTCATGGAGGATCGCGCCGGCGATAAGTGTGTCATGGTCAAGCTCGAACCCGCCGTTGTCCTTGTAGAGGGGGTTGTACTCCTCGTAGATAACCTTTGCCATTCTCGTCACGCCCCTGTTGTGGACGTTGAGAGAGGCTGGGCAGTCGGGGATGAGCAGTGTGAAGGGGATCTTGTCCATATCTTCCGGCTCCCATCCGCCGGTCTTGAGCGCATCCTCGATGGTTGCTACGACCTTTTCCCTGAGCTCCTTGTCCTGGATCCAGTCGATCTCGGGGATCATCTTCACGATCCTGTCTCTCATGTTCCATCCCTCCAATGGTTTTTGAGACTCAAGCGCCTCTATCTATTTACTTGACCTCAAGGGCCAGCCCTTCCTGTAAAGTCCTGTAGATCCTCTCTATGTGCCCCGCCGAAAGCGATTGGGCCCTTGCCACGTCATGATCGATGATAGCCTCGTAAATGGTCTGGTGTTCATTGAAGAAGGCCTCCTTGTCTGCAAGCAGGGAGTAGATCCTTTCGTGGGTGGCCATGATCAGGTTGAAGGTCATCTTCACTATATTGATGAACACGAAATTGTGGGTAGCCTCTGCCAGCATCAGGTGGAAATCGAAATCGTCCTGGGATCTCTTTTCGATGTGCTCCAGGTTTTTCTCGGTCCTGGAGAGAACCTTGCGCAGCTTCATCAGGTCCGAAGGCATGGCATGCATCGCCGCCGCTCCGGCAATTGCCGGGTCCAGGGCTCTCCGGGCCTCCATAAGCTCCAGCACGGCCTCGTCCTCCAGCGGCATGTTCCTGGAATCGGCCGTCTCTCCCCGGGGTTTTCGGACAAAACGCCCCTTGCCAGGGACGCTGTCGATAAGCCCCAGCAGCTCCATGACCCTGAAGGCCTCTCTCAGGGAGCTTCTGCTCACACCCATCTCCGACATGAGCTGCCGCTCCGGGGGGAGCGGGTCTCCCGGCAGCAGTTCGCCCGATGCGATCAGCTCCTTTAGCTCGTTGACCACCTGTTCGTATATCCTTGTGTGGCGAAGTCTTTTTTCGATCATATCTTCCCTCCTCGGTGGACCACCCAGTACACTTTATATACCAGGTAGACCCTTTGTGCAAGTGTTCGCAATAAGACTAAATGTTCAGGCAATTTGAAACTTTATTTTGCATACAAACGTTTGACAACTTCCCCGGATTCAACTAACATAACCTGGTCCGGGGGGTATAGGTACCGGCTATTCAATGTGAAATGTTGTGTCGGACAACATTTCACAACTCTTCCCAAGCATCATTCTGTCGTTTTTCAAGTGGAGTTCCTGTCTTCTGTTCTCCGCGAGTCCCGCGGAAACGGTACCTTTGACGACCCTCGTGGGGTCGGAACAATTCGAGGATTTCCCCCCATCTTCTGTTTCTGCATGTGTAAATCCAAAGGAGGGATTTTGTCATGAAAGCAGGACGAAAAACTTTTCTGATCCTTGCCCTTGCCCTTGTGGTGGGGCTGACCTCGATCCCCGCCGCATCAGCAGCCGGGAATGTAGTCATGGTCGATTTCAGCTGGAGCAGTGTCCAGATGCATAACCGGGTTGCCGGTTTCATCCTGGAACATGGTTACGGCTTCTCGCCGGATTACATGTTCGCTGAATCCGTTCCAGGGCTCACAGGCCTTCAGCAGGGCGACATCGATGTAGCCATGGAGATGTGGATAGACAACGTTCTCGAGTGGTACACCGATGCCGTTGAGGAAAACAAACAGGTTCTTGACCTTGGGTCGGTTTTCCCTGATGCCCCTCAGGGATGGTATGTACCCACCTACATGATCAAGGGTGACAAGGAACGCGGTATCGAGCCCATGGCCCCGAACCTGAAGTCGGTCTTTGACCTTCCCCAGTACTGGGAGCTCTTCAAGGATCGCGAGACCCCAGACAAGGGGCGGTTCTACAACGCTATCCCCGGATGGGTCGTACACGACATCAACCTGAAGAAACTGGAGGCTTACAACCTCACCGAAACATTCATCAACTTCGATCCGGGTTCCCAGACAGCGCTTATGACTGCCATAGTCTCTGCCTATGAGAAGGGCGAACCTGTCCTTGCCTACTACTGGGAGCCGGAGTGGATCATGGGCATGCTGGACATGACCCTGCTGGAGGAACCCGAATACGACGAAAAGCTCTGGAACGAGGAGAACAAGTTCGCATGCGCTTTCCCCGCAGCCAGGGTCCATGTTGGGATCAACGCCGAATTTGCCAAAAAGAACCCAGAGATCCTTGCTTTCCTCGAAAAATACGAGACCACCCTTGCCCAGAACAACCAAGCCCTTGCCTACATGCAGCAGGAGGAAGCCACTGTCGAGGAAGCGGCTATCTGGTTCCTCAAAAACTACAAGGAAGTCTGGAAGGCATGGCTCCCCGGTGATGTGGCCGGGAAAGTCGAGGCAGCCCTTGCAGGCAAGTAGACGCCCATGGCGGAGAACGTTATTGATGTAAAGGAACTCTGGAAGGTCTATTCGAAAAAGGATATCGATCTCAACGTCGAAGACGAAGAGATGGTCGAGTCGCTGGACAAGTCCAGCGACTCGGTCGTCGCCGTAAGGGATGTAACCTTCTCCGTTAAACCCGGCGAGGTCTTTATTGTCATGGGTCTCTCGGGCAGCGGAAAATCAACGCTGATACGCTGTCTTCTTAGGCTTGTCGACATTTCCTGGGGCAGCGTGACGATCAACGGCCAGGACGTAACGGCCATGAACAAGAAGGAACTGACGGAATTCCGACGCAACCAGGCAGCCATGGTCTTTCAGCACTACGGACTCCTCCCTCACCGGACTGTCATCGAGAACGTTGCCTTTGGCCTGAAGCTTCGGGGGATTCCAAAGAAGGAGCGCAGGGAGAGGGCTCGCGAGACGCTCAATATCGTGGGGCTGGAGCAGTGGGGTGATTACTATCCTGCTTCCTTGAGCGGAGGGATGCGCCAGAGGGTTGGGATAGCCCGGGCCCTGGTGGCGGACACACCCCTTTTGCTTATGGATGAGCCCTTCAGCGGTCTCGATCCCCTGATCCGGCGCGAGATGCAGGATGAACTGGTCCGGATCCAGGAGGAACTACACAAGACGATCTTCTTCGTTACCCATGACCTGGACGAGGCCATGCGCCTTGGTGACCGCATGGCGGTAATGCGAAACGGCGAGATAGTCCAGATAGGCAGACCTCCTGAGGTCTTTGCCAATCCGGCCGACGATTATGTCGCGAGGTTCGTGCAGGACAAGCGTGACGAGATCCGGAAGACCGACGAACAGATGGCCGCGCTGGCTGCGCAGTCTGAAAAGGCGGGGACCCCTGATGTTTCCTGAAGCCTTCAAATACTCAGTTGCGAAGAGCGTTAATAGCGCCATTAAATGGCTGCTGAACACCCACGGATCGGCCTTCGACAGTTTCTCATCCGGGATACTGAGTCTTCTGCTGTGGGTGCAGGGCATTCTTGTCTCAATCCCCTGGTGGGCCTACATAGCCTTCATCGCCCTCATGGCCTGGATAGCCACAAGGAAGATCATTCCTGTTATTGTTCTCGCGGTGCTCCCGATCTTTATCGGCATGTTCGGACTCTGGCACCTGGCGCTCGAGACGCTGGCCCTGGTAATAACATCGGTGGTGATAGCCCTTGCCATCGGGATACCCATGGGCGTTCTCATGGCTGAGGCGAGATACTTCGCAGAATTCATCAAGCCCGTGCTGGACGCCATGCAGACCATGCCCAGCTTCGTATACCTGATCCCGGCGATGATGCTCTTCGGCCTGGGGAAGGTCCCGGCCGTTATAGCCACACTGATCTATGCCCTTCCTCCTGTGATGAGGCTCACATGTCTGGGGCTTCAGCAGGTACCCAGGCCGGTGCAGGAGGCGGCGCTGGCCTACGGCGCGACCCGGTGGCAGCTTCTCAAGGAGGTACGCATACCCCTTGCCATGCCTTCGATCCTGGCCGGTGTCAACCAGACCACCATGATGGCTCTGGCCATGGTCGTAATAGCGTCCATGATCGGAGCCCGCGGCCTGGGCCAGGAAGTTCTCATGGCCATCAACCGTATAGACGTCGGAAGAGGATTCGAGGCCGGCATCTCCATCGTTATCATGGGTATTGTCATCGACCGCATCACCCAGGGCCTCGCCAAGAGGTGGGACCCGAACAGGAAGTAAACCTGTAACTCGTGACTCGGAAGATCAAAAGGCGTGAACGGTAAACAGTCAACAGTAAACGGTGTCACAAAAAGCTTTGAAAAGTTGTCCTTACCGTTCACCGTTTACCGTTTACGCACTTGACTCTTCGTTTAACGTCTCACGGGTTTTTCTCCTTCCTGCTGCCTGCAGCCTGACTCCTGTCTCCCCGGGCTTACGCTCTTCCGTCTCACGTCTCACGTCTTACATCTCACGCATTTGGTTTTTACGTACTTTCCCCATCGACCGGGAAGGCCTGCAACGGTTAGAATATCATCTGAGGACCTGTAACCGGTCCCACCTTCCAACATCCAAAGGAAAGGATGATGATCTTGAGAAAAGCATCTCTGCTTGCCCTTGCTCTCCTTCTGTGCCTCGTTCCCGCCGCGCTGGCCACGGAGACGGCTCCCTCGAAATTTACCCTCTTCGTCGACGCCGGATGGGTAAAAGCTAACGCTTCCAGTGTTGTCCTGGTCGACGCCAGGGCTTCCACGCTCTACGCCAAGGGACATATCCCCGGGGCGGCGAACGCTGAATGGACCTACTTCGCCAACGTGAAGGGGCAGCCGGGCAATCCCGGCTGGGGAGAGATATTTCCCAAGGATACCCTTGCGAAAAAGATCGGCGCTCTCGGGATAAACGGCAAGAAGCCCATCGTGGTCTACGGCGACTGCGGCGGCTGGGGGCAGGAAGGCTGGGTGGCCTGGATACTTCGCCTCTCGGGGATAGAGAACGTCCGTGTTCTTGACGGAGGGTACAATGCCTGGCTCGCCGCGGGCGGTAAAGCCTCAACGACGGCGACCAAGCCCAGGGCCGTGGCCTTCTCCATAGCCTCCTTCCAGGGAGGCTACAAGGTCACCACTCCCTGGCTGGCATCCAAGCTCGGCGAGGTCAAGGTTGTAGACGCAAGGACCCCCTTCGAGTATGAAGGAGGAAGGATCTTCCAGGAGCGCCGGGGAGGGCATATCCCTGGAGCGATCAACATCCCCTATGACGTCGTCTTCAAACCCGACATGACCGTCCGGGAAGTGGAGGAACTCGACGCCATATTCAAAAGCTACGGTCTCGACCCCGAGGACGAGATAGTGGTCTACGACACCGCCGGCGTAAGGGCGGCCCACCTGGTTATGGTTCTGAGGATGGCCGGCTACGACAAGGCCCGGAACTACGACTCCTCCTTCCATGAGTGGGCCGGAACTCCAGAGCTGGAAGTGGTCCAGGGCAAGGAACCCGGCGGACAGGCACCTGCGATTGAAGAGATAGCCGAGGAGGAGCCGCCCCAGCCGGAAGCCGCGGAAGGGCAGTCCTCCTAGAATATGTCCATTTCGGTCGAGATAGCCGGCGGGGGCTCCTACAGCCTGGACCCCCCCGTCGACGGCCAGGACCTTCTGCAGAAGCTGGGTGCCGGATGCGACAGGAAGATCGTCGCATGGCACGTGAACCGCTACCTGAGACCTCTGGATTGGCCTCTCAGGGAAGACTCACTTATCGATTTCGTCGACACCTCCTCCTTCGAAGGAATGTCAGTCTACAGGGGCACGCTGGTCTTTGCCCTATCCCTGGCCTGCCGTGGAGCCCTCGGCGACGGAATATCGGTACGCCACTCCATCAGTGACGGATACTACTGCGAACTCCAGTCAGGACCGGCCTCGCCGGAACAGACGGGCCTGGTCCGGGATGCGATGGAGTATATCATCCGCAGGGACCTTCCCGTAAGGAGGGAGGTCCTCAGCATCGACTCCGCCGAGAGGATACTTCTGCAGCAGAACGAGCCCGACACGGCGGATCTTCTCAAGTACGCAGGAGTGGATCCGGTGAACCTGTACCAGTGCGACGGAGTCTACGGCTTCTTCTACGGCCCCCTGGCACCTTCGACCGGCTACCTCTCCTCCTGGGAGCTGGTCCCTTTCCGGGAAGGGATGGTCCTGAGGTTCCCTACCGTTGCATATCCCCTGGAACTTCCCCCCTTTACCCCCGCCGAGAAGCTGGCCGACGTATTTAACGAATACGGCGACTGGCTACAGATCCTCGGGGTAAAGACCATGGAGAACCTTCACAGCCAGGTGATCGACAACAAGGCCAGAGAGCTCGTCCTGGTTAGCGAGGCCCTTCACAGCCAGAAGCTCAACAGTATGTCCGAACGCATAACGGCAGGGCACAAGAAGAGACTGATCTGCATCTCCGGTCCCTCGGGGTCCGGCAAGACCACAACTGCGGAGAGGCTCTCTATCCATCTCCGGGCCATGGGAGTTAAGCCCCTGGCGGTATCACTGGACGACTACTTCCTGGACCGTGAGAAGACCCCCCGCGACTCTGAAGGCAACTACGACTTCGAAGCCATCGAAGCCCTGGACCTGGAGCTTATTAACGGGCAGCTTGAGGATCTTCTGGAGGGCAGGGAGGTTACCCTCCCGCGATTCAACTTCCTTACCGGCAAACGTGAAGAGGGTCCCAGGGTAAGGATGGGCAAAGACGACATCCTTATCATCGAGGGGATCCACGGGCTCAACAGCAGGATCACCAGCCAGATACCGGCGGACATCAAGTTCAGCGTCTACATCTCGCCTCTCACCGGCATTAGCCTGGACAGGCACAACAGGACCAGCACCACCGACAACAGGCTCCTGAGGAGGCTCGTCAGGGACCGGCGGCTCAGGGGCAAGAGCGCATCCACGACCCTTGCGCAGTGGCCTTCGGTTATCAGGGGGGCTCAGAGGTACATCTTCCCCTACCAGGAGCTTGCAGACGAGATGTTCAACTCGGCGCTGGTCTACGAACTCGCCGTCCTCAAGGGCTACGCTGAACCGATGCTGAGGACCGTCAGGGAGGATTCGCCAGAGTTCGGCGAGGCAGCTCGTCTACTCAATATCCTTCGATTCATACCCTATATTCCTGCCGATTACGTCCCTGACAACTCCATCCTCAGGGAGTTCATCGGAGGCGGGTGCTTTGAGTAAGGGCATATTGCGTAATAAGTTAGACGTGAGAAGTGAGATGAAAAACCCCTGGATCGAGGCCAGACCCGAGAACTTGCACCACAGAGGACGCAGAGGGCCGCAGAGAAAATCTTTTTGCTGTATAAACCAGGAAAGTAAAGCCTTGGGGTCAGACCTTGAATTTAAGCATTTGCATGCAATAACTCTGGCAGCAGGAGTAAGACTTCAGG
Source organism: Synergistaceae bacterium (assembly GCA_012729145.1). Lineage (GTDB taxonomy): Bacteria > Synergistota > Synergistia > Synergistales > Thermovirgaceae > 58-81. Next base: position 11,263 of record JAAYDT010000053.1, read on the forward strand.
AAGAGAAAGATCGACTGCGTAAACGGCACCTAGTCGCTTTCGCTCCGGGCAGCGCGAAGCCTCCCGAGGTGATCCAACGAGGGACTGGGTCAACGGTCAACGGTAAACGGTTAACTGTTAACAGCAACACCAAATTGGATTTCCCGCAAAATTTACCCTCTGCGGCCCTCTTCGTCCTGACCTGCGATGGCGGTTCGCCAGCCAGGTCACTTGTCTTTGGTGAAAAGGGGCATAACTTGTTACTGGCACCCTTTCGCTACCTCTTGGGGCACCTGGTAACACGTGAGTGGTTTTTAAACCCGCAAAAAGACCCAGGTTTTCCTCTCTCTCGCACTCCTCTGCGCTCTCTGTGGTGGAAAATTTCTAGCCTTGCACTGGCTTCAGGTTTTCCTTTTAACTCCTCAAATCTTTCTTCTGACGCCTCTCACTTTGTGTCTTTTTTCCGTTTCCCGTTCACCGTTGACCCAGTCCCTCGTTGGATCACCTCGGGAGGCTTCGCGCTGCCCGGAGCGAAAGCGACTAGGTGCCGTTTACGCCTTTCGATCTTCCACCGAGGTTCTCTCCCATGCGCGTAACCATGTCCGACGTCGCCAAGGCAGCTGGAGTCAACAAGGCGACGGTCAGCCGGGTTCTCCGGGGCGATTCCCGCATCAGCCCTTCCACAAGCGAAAAGGTCTGGGCGGCCGTAAAGGAGCTGGGCTATCGCCCCGATGCCATTGCCAGGGGTCTCTCCAGCAGCAGCAGTGACACGGTCGGTGTCTTCCTGAGGGATATCTCCTCCCCCTGGGCAGGTGAATACCTGGCCGGCCTGGAGAGGGTGCTCTCACGCCACGGTATTGAGTTCATCCTCCGCGCGACCGGGGGCGACCCGCAGCAGAGGCGAAACGCCATGTACCGGCTCCTCTCGAGGAGGGTCGACGGATTCGTCTGGCTTGACGGTGAACCGGAACCTGACGCCGGCATCCCTTCCATTACCGTGGGCAGAACCAGGGCCGGAGGGGCCTCAGTGTCAGTCGATATCGGTTCCGCCGCTTCACAGCTGACCCGGCTGGCTGAAGGCCGCAAGATCGAGGTCTTCCAGGGGGAGAACCCCCTTTTCCCCGGCATTCAGGTTCTCCTGCCGGGGGATACGGAAAGGGGAGGAGGGACTGTCAGAATCTTTGACGGTCTCCTTCCTCCCCGGAACGGATCCTCTTCAGAGGGTATTGCCGTTGTCTGCGCCACCAGGCGATGCCCCGTGGTCCCTTCCGGGGCCTGGAAGCTCTACTGGCCCGCCTTCGAACTGGGCACACTATCGGCCAGGCTGCTTCTGAACACCATTCAGGCCAAGGGCGTCCGCCCCGGCGCAGTTTCGGTACTCCCTGTCCTTTCGGGCCCCTTCTAATCCTTTCCGTGTATCCTGTTCACTGCCAGAAGGTCTGTCAGAAGGGCCTGGCCGGTCTCCACCCTCCCGGCACCGGGTCCCACAATAGTGACCTCTCCAAGGTGGTCGGTGACCAGGGTAAGTGCATTGGTGGCATCCATGATCCCCGCCAGAGGGTGGGTCAGGGGGACCTCCCCTGGAGCGACTTTCGCGACCAGCTTGCCCCCATCCCTTCCGACCTCTGCGATCAGCTTTATCCTTGCACCCCTGCCCTTGGCAGAGGCAATATCATCCGGCGTGATATCCGTTATCCCCTTGCGATCCACATCTTCCACTTTTATCGGTTCACCCATGATGACCTTGGCAAGCACCTGGACCTTCACCGCCGCGTCCCAACCCTCCACGTCACCGGTGGGGTCCGCTTCGGCATAACCCAGCTCCTGGGCCTTTTTCAGGGCCTCGTCGTAGTCCATGCCCTCTTCCATCCGGGAAAGGATGTAGTTGGTGGTCCCGTTGACGATACCCATGGCTCCCGTGATGTCGCAGCCGGCCAGGGCCTCGCGGGCAAGGTTCAGCGTCGGAGTTCCGCTCATTACCACGCCCTCGAAAAAGTAGGAGACCCCCGTGCTCTCGGCCAGGGCCAGCAGCTCTGGGAGTGCGATCGATACGGGGCCCTTGTTGGTGGATACCACGTGAACGCCCTTCTCCAGGGCGGTCCTGATATGGCTTACGCCCGGTTCTCCTGTGGTGAGGTCCGTGTAGGTTGCCTCGGTGATCACCTGGGCATAACCCCCCCTGATCAGCGAGAGGGTGTCCTTCTCAGTCGCGTCGGGGTGGTTCTTCAGGGTCCCGTTTTTATCGATCTCCTCGAGAATGGACCTCAGATCGACGCCGGCGGAGTTCAGAACCGAACCCTTCACCGGGTCAGCGATGAAGGTCACCTTGCACTCGAAACCGTAGCGCTCCCTGAGGGTACACCGCTTTTCCTCCAGAATCCTTGCCAGTCCCTGACCCACGTTGCCGAATCCTACCAAACCCAGATTCCACATATCCAGAGATCACCTCCTGTCAAATTCGCACCTGGATCCCCAGTCTCTCAACCGTTTCGGCCTTGGGGCGTCCGTCGCTGTCCCATCCTCTCAGTTCATAGTACTCCTCAAGCATCCTGTCGAAGTCCTCACGCTTGAGGGATACCTTCTCTTCACCCCTGGGTGGCATGGGAAGCGGGTCCTCGAACATCCTCGGCGGCAGGGTATCGTCCTTCCTTGAGATCCCTGCCTCACGGATGTTGAACATCCTGATATGGTTCCAGATCCTCTCGCCGGCAGTGAGGTATTCCTCCTCGCTGATATCCCAGCCGGTTACGTGCCTGAGACAGGCCAAAGCCCTCTCCTGGGCGTAAGGAGCGAAGTCACATACCACCAGCGAATATGCTGCTGCTCTCTCGTCCTGGACCGTTTTGACCGTCTTTGCCATTCCCTCCGTGGAGAAGCGGGGCAGGTGCCCGTCCAGTTCGCCGAGCACCGTCCAGGCTCTCTGGTGGCAGCCTCCGCGGTCGGAGGTGGCGTAGGCCAGGGCCATTCCCCAGGTCGCCCTGGGTTCGTAACCGGGAAGCTCAAGCCCCTTCACGTGGATGGCGAAGTGGTCCGTGTCATTGCCGATCTCCGCGGCGGCGGCCTTTACCCCATTGGCCAGGACCTCTCCGAGACCTCTCCTGTAGGCGACGTCCTCAAGAAGTTTAGCCTGTCCTTCGGCATCGCCGAACTCCGGCGCTTCGGGGAGGATGCCTCTCTGCCGGCACTCCATGGCGAAACCCGCTATGCCCCCGGCCGATATGGTGTCCAGTCCCAGCTGGTTGCAGATCCTTACGGCCTTTGTCAGCAGGGGCATCTTCCCAACACCGTTGTTGCTCCCCAGGAGGGCGATGGACTCGTACTCCACCTTGACAGGGTGTCCGTCGTCCTCAAGGACCTTGCCGCAGATGATGGGGCAGTTGGAGCAGGCCACGTCCTTCTTGGTATAGTGCCTGAGGTTAGTCGAGACCAGCCCGTAGATGGGCACGAAGTAACCCTGCTGGAAGTTGTACGATGGCAGAATGCCCGTTCGGCTCATGGATTCCACCAGTGACGACGTCCCCACTATACGTCGAGTGTGGATCTGGTCATTGGCATTTATTGCCTTGACTATCTCTGCCACCTGTTCCCTGAAGGGGCCCTCCTCGGCGATTGGGATGCTGCCGGTTCCCCTGACGGCTATGGCCTTGAGGTTCTTGCTTCCCATGACCGCCCCGGTGCCGCCCCGTCCAGCGACACCGGCTCTGGACTTGTCGCTGTCGCTGTCCATGGTTATGGTGGCAATGGGAACAAGGTTCTCCCCCGCAGGACCTATCACCGCTACTCGGGCGTTACCGTCGGTCTTCTCCCGGACTGCAAAGACAGTGTCGTCAACGGTCTTTCCCCAGAGGTCCGAGGCGTCCCGGAGCTCCGCCTTGCCGTCTTCCAGCCAGAGATAGGCAGGTCTGTCCGCCTTGCCGGTGACGATGATCCCGTCGTAGCCCGCCATCCTCAGTTCCTTTGCGAAGTGTCCGCCGGCATGACTGTCGACGTACATGCCGGTAAGCGGCGACCTGGTTACCACGACGAAGCGCCCCGAGGTCGGGAAAGCGGTCCCCGTGAAGGGCCCCGTCAGAAAGATCAGGACGTTCCCGGGGTCCAGTGCCCCCGTTCCGGGCGCCATCATGGAATCCAGCAGGTAGACTCCCAGACCCTTTCCTCCTATGTACTTCCTTGCGATCTCTTCAGGGACCACATGGTCCCTGAAAGATCCCGATCCAAGATCGACGTGCAGAAACTTCCCGTACATCTCTCTTCCCCCCTTGCGAGATCGGAAAAATTGGCGTATTGGTCCGCCTGTTCTGCGGGGCTAAAAAAACCGAATAACTTCGCTATGATCCTCTCCGAAACGGTGTCGCGGATCTCCCTCTTAGCCTCTCGAGTGGCCTCTTTCAGGTCTCTGCTGAGCCTGTAGGTCTCTCCTGCTGCCCCGGTCTTCCCGGAGAAAGATATCAGTTCTTCTTTGATCCTTGAACATTCCCCAAGGGAGCGGATGATGCTGTCACAGGCAAGCCCCAGCTACCAGAGGAAACCCATGAGGAAGATCATGAAAAAGATCAGGAACGTACCCAAACCTTTTACCTCCTGAAAAACCATCATAGTATAGCCTCCAGGCTATATTCTATCGTGAAAAAGCCCCGACTTGACCGTTACTCTGAGGCCCAGTTGGTTTATTTTATGAAAATAAGTAAACTCTAGTTGACAAAACTCAGAAAGCGGATATACTTTGACATCGTGAGTACCAGATCGTTGCCCGGTGTTTTAACGATCCAGCCGGGATCTGCAACAGCGGTTGTTGCTTTTTTGTTTTGATCAAAAGTTTTTAACGCTTCAGACTTCAAACTTATCTTTTACAGGGGGTTCATCGCCACATGGTCCTTCGAATAAGATGCAGCCATCGGTCAGGAGATAACAAAGCAACGACAAAACTTTCAGCAGACCTGATCGGAGGGCTTGATATGTGGCACAAGGACAGCGCAGGCAACTGGTATATGTCGGAAACGAAAACCATCGAGGCAGAGGACGCTGCCCCAGCAAAGGAGTCGTGGCAGGGAAAGACCCTTTCCACGGCATTCCCGGGAATGGGCCCCGACAGCAGCATCTTCCTCTTCTCCAGCAAGGTGGCTGGGCAGTAGATAACTGCGTAAACAGTGAACGGTTGGTTCTGCGCCCGGAGGCTTATCCTCCGGGCCTTTTTGTTGCACCAGCCCTGGTTCTGGATTCTTCGTCTCATGTCTACTGCTTCTGATCCTGCCCTTTTCGTTGACCGTTCACTGTTCACTGTTTACGCCGCTGATCTTGCGATTTACGATTAACGATTCACGATTTACGTCTTCACTTCTCACCTCTCACTTCTCACGCCCTTGATACTGCCCCTCTGCTATACTTTTCCCAGAAGACTTCATGCGAGGGGATATGCAAACCATGACAACAGCCTATTTTGACGGTGCCTCCAGGGGAAATCCGGGCGAATCGGCAGCCGGAGCCTGCATCGTCAGCGAAGACGGCAAGGTGATCTGGGAGTTCTCCAGGGCTCTGGGCATTGGCACCAACAACGAAGCCGAGTATAAAGCCCTGATAATGCTCCTTGAGGAGATCGCATCCAGAGGTCTCAAAAAGATCACTGTTCGCGGCGACAGCCGTCTGGTGGTCTCCCAGGTGACGGGCAAGTGGAAGGTCCGCGAGGAGCGTCTCCGTCCTCTGGCGGAAAGGGCGAAGGATCTAGTCCGTGCCACAGGAGCGGCCCTTGAATGGGTCCCCAGGGAGAAGAACTCCATGGCCGACGCCCTCTCCAACAAGGCCTTCCTCTCGCCGGCCCAGGGGATGGCTTCTTTCCCTCCGGAGAACCTTGAACGTGTCTGTGATACGATCTTCATCGCCCACGGGAGCGCCGACTACGCCGTAGATGTAAGGCACCGCTCCTGCAGCTGCCCTTCCTTCCGCAACAGGGGCGATTGCAAACACCTCCAGGCAGCCCTCTCGCTCATGAAAAAGGGGGATGGAAATTGTTCATCCTGCTGACGGGGAACTCAGCAGCCGGCCCCTCAGAACTCTGTCGCTTCTCCCCCAGGGCCGAGGCCGACTTCATCTGGTGGGGGATCACCACCCCCGCGATGCGCTCAAGTTTTTGCCGAGGTCCCCTCACACACCCCGTCCTGATCTCCAGGGCGGCCCGCTTCCTGGCCGACTTCCCTACCCTGGTCGTCCGCTGTGGCTCCATCGATGCCCCGGTATGCCCCTATATGGAGACCGGTGCCAGACCAGGCGGGGACCCGGCGGCGGGACCAGCCGTTCCCGGCGCCAAACTTCTCTGGGACAGCGGTTTCAGCCTGGGAAGACTTCTTGCCGGCCTTTGCGAGCGCCTGGTAATAGGGGAATCCTGTACCGGTAACGGGGTCACCTCCAGGCTCACCCTCAGGGCCCTTGGTTACAGGGCCGACGTCCTGGAAGACTTCTCCTCCGGTAAAGAAGGGTCTTCTCCGTGGGAAAGGGCTTCTTCCAGACTGGGGATCCGACCCGGAGACATGATAGGACACGGCTTCGAGGCGGCCACCGAGCTTGGCGATCCTGTCCTGGTGACCGCAACGGCCATCACCGCAGGAGCCATGGGTGGTCCTGATATCCTCCTTGCAGGAGGGCTCCCCATGCTTGCCGTATCGGCCATCCTTCGGGACATGGGAGAGAAGGGGAGGATCAGCATATCAACTACGACCCGAACCGAAGAGGACCTTGGCGGTGCCTTCGGGACTATTTCGGAGCTGCTCGACCTCCAGGTCCAGCGGGCTGAAATCGGGAGTGTTTCAGATGGTGCAGGCGCTTCGGGCGCCGTCCTGCTCTCGGGCAAGTACGATATAACCCCCGAGAGGGTCCTTCAGAGGGTCTCATACCTCTGCGACGAGATCTCGGACCAGGGCCCCGGGCCAGGGAAAGAGGAGCAATGAAGCCCAGGGCGGGGTTGATCCTCTCCGTTGTTGTCCTTTCCCTCCTCCTTGCCATCTGTCTTCTGTGGGTCATCTCCGTGGGCGAGGTCCCCATACCCCGGGGTGATGTCCTCGGGGTCATATCGGGTCGTATCCCTTCATCGGACCCCAGATCGGTGATAGTCCTCTCCATACGCCTGCCCAGGGCACTGGCGGCCGCAGCTGCCGGAGCTGTTCTTTCAGGCAGCGGTGTGATCTTTCAGGGTGTCCTTTTAAATCCCCTTGCGGAACCCTACACCCTGGGTGTGGCCACCGGCGCTGCTCTCGGTGCCTCCTTAGCGATCACGCTTGGCCTCCCCTTCGTCTCGGCCTTCGCCTTCATCGGGGGCATTGGCGCCCTCTGGCTCGTCTGGATCCTTGGGAGGGGGGCCGGTGAAACAGCATCCCCGACCCGCCTGATCCTGGCCGGTGTCATAGTGGGCAGCATACTCGGTGCTGGTATCACCCTTATCAAGGCACTGGCAGGCGACCAGGTGGGGATCATTGTCCTCTGGCTTCTGGGGAGTTTTTCTCTTTCCTCGTGGGAACATGTAGCCTGGGGTGCCGCCTCGGCCCTGGCGATCCTGGTCCTGGGCCTTTTCTGGGCCCGTGACCTTGACATCATGTCCTCCGGAGCCGACCCCAGGTCCCTTGGTGTGGACGACAGGAAGACCTCGGGCTTTCTTCTCCTGGGCAGCTCCCTTGCTACGGCAGTTGTGGTATCCATGAGCGGCGTCATCGGTTTCGTAGGCCTAGTGGTCCCTCACCTGGTGAGGATAGTGTCAGGCCCGGCGCATTTCAGGCTCCTTCCGTTGAGCATTCTGGGGGGTGCCTTGCTCCTGCTGCTTGCTGACACCGCTGCCCGCTCTCTGGGGGAGCTTCCGGTGGGGGTAATTACCGCCCTCATCGGAGGACCGATCTTCTGCTTCCTGCTCTGGAGGGAAAGATAATGAGCCTTCTGTCACTTAAGGGGGTCAGGGTCACTCTCGGTTCAAGGGAGGTCCTTAAAGGGATCGACCTTCAGGTAATGCCCGGGGAGGTCGTAGCGCTCCTCGGCCCCAACGGGAGCGGCAAGAGCACCCTCCTGGCGGCCGCAGCGGGCGTAGGCAGAAGGGATACCGGCCGGGTCCTTGTCAAGGGAGACGATCTGGACTCCCTTTCCAGGCGGGAGGTCGCCAGAAGGATAGCCGTTGTGCCGCAGCAGACGGGGTTCATGATGCCCTTCTCTGTCATGGAGACGGTTCTAATGGGGCGCTTCCCCCTGGCAGGCAGGTTTGCCAGGCTGTCCGCCGGGGACCGCCTGGTGGCGGCCGAAGCGCTGGAGGCAGTCGACCTGGGATCCTTCGGTGAGAGGCTGGTGACGGACCTGTCGGGCGGGGAGGCCCAGAGAGTGGCCATAGCAAGAGCCCTCGCCCAGCAGACGGATATTCTTTTCCTGGACGAACCTGTCAGCGCCCTCGACCCGCGGCACGCCATCGCCGTTTTCCGTCTTCTCGAGGTGTTGCGGAAGGAGGGAAAGGGCATCCTTGTGTCCCTCCACGACATAAACTACGCTCTCAGGTTCGCCGACAGGATCGTATTCCTCAAAGACGGCCTCCTCGTAGAGCCGCCGTCGCCAAGGAAGGTGGATGAAGTGCTTCTTGCGGAGATCTTCGACACCCCCTGGATTCTTGAAGAGCTCTCCGGGGGCTTCAGGGCCGCTTTCCCGCTGGTCTGAGAGGACCTCTAGGAGACAAGGGCGAAGAGGGCGTTAAGAATCCCTCCGGCGGTCAGTGCCGCCAGAAGCATTATCCCGATGGAACGCAGCATGTCCGCTAGTCCCAGTTCACGCAACAGTACGATAAAGGTGGCTATGCAGGGGAAGGTCATGGCCAGGGTGACCACGGCTACTACCATCTGGTTGGGCTGCAGCCCCAAGGGAATGAGCATCCCTACGGCAATATCCTTTCTCAAAAAACCCAGCAGGATCGGTCCGGCCGTCTCGGGCGGGAGGCCCAGTACGCCCCTGAAGAGCGGGGAGAGGAAGGTGGATACGCTTTCCATCAAAGCCGAGGTGGAGAGCAGGTTGGCCACGAAAACTCCCGCCAGCACCATTGGGATGGCCTCGATAAGGAATCCCCTGATCCTGAACCAGAGCTTCATGCCGATCCCCTTGAATGAAGGCATCCTGTAGGGCGGTATCTCCACCACCAGTTCGGGGCTGTAACCCGGGAGAAGCTTGTGCAGTATCCTGCCCAGGATGACCCAGGAAGCGAAAAGCGTAGCATATACGGCCAGAACGTACCGCCCCCCCAGGTCGCCGAGGGCTCCTATGATCATGGCCTGAAGCCCCGCGCAGGGTATGGCCACGGAGATCAGTGTGGAGGCGATGAAGCGCTCCCTGGGTGAGTCAAGGATCCTGGTCGCCATGATACCCGGTACATTGCACCCCAGGCCCAGGAGATTGGGGACTATGGCGAAGCCGTGGAGGCCCACCTTGTGGAGAAGCGCGTCGAAGAGCACTGCGAATCGGGGGAGGTAGCCTACGTCCTCAAGGAAGCTGAGTACCGCGTAGAAGGCCACAACGTAGGGAAGCACCATCACCAGCGGGACGTAGAGCCCCGTGGTCAGAAGGCCGAAACTGAGTTCCGGGTCGATCTTCCCGTCGATGAGCATTCCGATAAGAGTCCTGAACAGTAAGGAGCCCTCCCCTCCGAGAAGGGGTCCCAGCCATTCGAAGACGGGCATGAACAGACCGTTGAAGATCGGGTCTAGCAGGTAATCAATAAGGCCCTCGCCTATTATTCGCACGGCCGTAAAGCTGCCCAGGACGGCAAAAACACCCAGAAGAGCCCCCCACCCCGAATGGACCGAAAGGTCCTCGATCCGGTCCCTTATGGTGTGGTGCCTGTGTTCCATGGTCTGTACCGAGGCGGTGATCTCACCGATACGGGCCCAGCGGTCAGCTCTGGGCACGGCTATGCCGGGCCTGGCCTCGCCAAGACGTGATATCAGTTCACTGATCCCCTGCCCTGTTACGGCGACGGTGCCCACCACGGGCACTCCCAGCGATCTCTCCAGGGCTGGTATGTCTATGTTGACCCCCTCGTGGCGTGCTTCATCGACCATGTTCAGGGCCACAACAGAGGGGTGTCCCATCTCGAGGACCTGCAGGGCCAGGTTGAGATTTCTCTCCAGAGCGGTGGCGTCGACGGTTATCACCACGACGTTGGCCCCTTCCTCTATGATCCTTTTGGCGACCTCCTCGGCCTCGTTGGTAGGCTCCAGGGTGTAGGCGCCCGGGACATCGATCAGGCGGTACCTCACCCCCTCGAAACGGAGGTACCCCTCGGTGAAACCAACAGTTGTGCCGGGGTAGTTCGAGGAGAAGGCATGAACTCCTGTCAGACGGGTGAAGAGGGCGCTCTTCCCCACGTTGGGGTTGCCTACCAGGAGGACCTTCCTGTCTTCAACGCTCCTGCCCTCAGGGGTGGAGTAGGGACACTTGCGCAGGCATCCGCCCGGGGGGCAGTTGGCGCAACCTTTGGAAAGCATTGCTATGGGGTTTTCCTTCCTGCCAGGGGTTCCACGGCGACCTTGCAGCAGATCCCGTGTCCTATGGCGATCTGCCTTCCGTCAAGTATTATCGTTACGGGACCGCAGAAGGGCATTCCCGATACCTTGGTAACTATCTTGCCGGGCCTCAGGCCCAGTGCTTCTAGCCTGCGGCCGCTCATCCCCTGGGGAAGTGCGGTAATCCTCGCGGTCTGTCCGTTAGTTAAGGCGCAAAGCATCGTAGTCATGGAGGCCTCCTGGTGTTTTTATCTTCAAGAATGTTAGCATGCCCAAACTTTTTGTCAATAGTGAATATCAATAAAAGATCAGCTGGCTTTCTCGCTCTCTCCCTCCTTGACCCTTTCCGGTCAGGGTACTATAGTAATCCCTGCTAATGATAACAATTCTCATAATGGAGGTTCAACATGAAGATCGCCATAGCATCCGAAGGTCAGACCCTTGAAAGCCCTGTAGCCGAGCGTTTCGGGAGGTGCCCATTCTTTCTCATCGTCGACGGGGAGGGCTCACTCCTGGAGGCAATTTCCAACGAAGCCACAAAGGCATCCCACGGAGCAGGCGGGATGGCCGTCCAGTCGATAGCTTCAAGGGGTGTTTCGGCCCTTATCGCCCCGAGGCTCGGACCCAATGCTACAATGGCACTGAAGGCTGCCAATATCCGCGCCTTCGAATCCAGCGGACAATCCTGCAAAGAGGCCTTCGAACAGTACAAGAAAGGTTCTTTGAAGGAGATCCCCCTTAACTAGGAAGAGGTGGCGCAGTTGAGCGATAAAAAATGCAGCGGGTGCCCCAGTGAGGGCTCCTGCACAGTGGATCCTGCAACGTGTTCCATGCCTGTCCCCACAAGAGGGGGTTTCAAGCATATCATCGCAGTAGGCAGCGGCAAGGGAGGTGTCGGAAAGAGCACCGTCTCGGCTCTTCTTGCCATAGGTCTCTCCAGGCTGGGGCACAAGACCGCACTCCTCGACGCCGACATAACAGGGCCCTCGATACCGTCCATGCTGGGAGTCTCGGAGATGCCCCACGGCACCCCGGAGGGCATCGTCCCCCCTGTATCACCGGTGCTTGGCATAAGGATCATGTCGATGAACCTTTTCATGGAGGACACCTCGAAACCCGTGGTCTGGCGCGGCCCATTGATCGGCAATGTGATCGGCCAGTTCTGGAACGACACCGACTGGGTCGATTCGGAGATACTTGTCATAGACCTTCCGCCGGGGACCTCAGACGCTCCCCTCACCGTCATGCAGACCATTGCCCTTGACGGGGTGGTAATGGTGACAACACCCCAGGACATCTCCACCCGCATCGTCGAGAAGATGATGCACATGACCAGGATGATGAACGTCCCGCTGGTGGGCATGGTCGAGAACATGAGCCACGCTGTCTGTCCTCACTGCGGGGAGCGCTGGGACCTCTTCGGACCGAGCCACATGGAGGAAGTACGCTCAAGGTGGGACATCCCGCAACTGGGCAGTCTCCCAATCGACAGGCAGATAACACTCCTGGCCGATTCGGGAAAACTCGAGGAGTACCGTTCGGAGAACCAGCCTGAGGAGATGGCCACCAGGGTCCTTTCAGCTGCTGCTTCCCTGGTCACATACCCCCCAGACGGCTCCAGATAGTCCCCAGGTGATCCTTTAGCTCATCGGAAGGTATCCTCGCCTGTGAAACGGCGTGGACCACGTCGAGAATAAAGGGAATGGAAGCGAGAAGAGGCAGGCCGTTATCCCGGCAGGCCTCTTCTATTTCTTTCGATCCCGCTGAACTGAGGTCCGCCTTGTTCAGCACCACTGCCGCCGCTGTCCCGAAGCGCCGGCAGAGATCAGCTATCCTGAGCATGTCGTGTTTTCCGGACAGTGTTGGTTCGGTGACTATCAGTGCCATATCGGCACCGGTCACGGCGGAAATGGCCGGGCAAGCTATCCCGGGGGGGCCGTCGGTGAGGATGGTCTCCATACCCTTATCCCCGGCAATGTTCCTGGCCTCTTTCCTGACCAGCTGGACAAGCATCCCGGAGTTCTCTCCCCCCGGGTTCAGCCTGGCGTGGACCATGGGGCCCCGGGCTGTCTCTCCCACGTACCAGGTCCCCTGCCTGGTGTCCTCCATGGCAATGCAGGCGGCGGGGCATACCAAAGTACAGGCAGAGCACCCCTCGCAGAAGGTCTTGTCTATCAGGGCCCTGCCGTCAGCCATAACAACGGCATCGAAGCGGCAGACCTCTTTGCACTTCCCGCACCCGATACACCTGTCCCTGTCGACCCCTGCTGTCTGCATCCCCATGAAGGGGAACTCTCCCCGAGGATCGGGGTGGAGCAGTATCTCAAGGTCTGGCGCATCCACGTCGGCATCGCAGAGCACCAGTTTCCCGGGTGCGAGCGCCGCAAGGGCAGCCGTCAGGGACGTCTTTCCAGTTCCCCCCTTGCCGCTGACGACGGTAATCTCTTTAACTTTCATCTTCCAGCCACCTTCCTGGCCCTGTCCCAGATCCCGACCATGGCCTCCCGCCAGTCAGGATCGATCAGGGCAGGCGGATCACCGATGGCGTAGGATTCAGCCACCGTTCTCGAGAAGGGCAGCCTGGCCGCAACGGGGACGCCGTACCTCCCGGAGAGGCCCTCGATATCAGCTTCTCCCAGGTCGGCGCGGTTGATCACCGTCATGGCCGGCAAGCCCAGGTCACGGATCACCTGCAGCGCAAGGTCAAGGTCAGCATAGCCGAAGGGCGTCGGCTCCGTTACCAGAACCACAACATCGGCCTTCCTCACCGCGGACACCATCGGGCAGGAAGTCCCCGGAGGAGAATCTATGACGAGATCCCGACCCTCTGCCAGCGCCGCCTCGATGGCGGCGCCTATCACGGGTACGGGGTTGGGCATTCCTACGCGGAGCCGCCCTTCAAAGATCTCGAGGTCGCCCTTTCTGCATAGCCTGACCTCTCCCACGGGTCTTCCGGTCTCGGAGATCGCCTTTTTTGGGCAGACCATGGAGCAGACCCCGCAGCCGTGGCAGAGGTCGTTGGGAGACGGTGAAGCCCCGCCGAACATATAGAGCGCCCCGAAGCGGCATGCCCTTACGCATTCTCCGCAGCGGTCGCACAGGCCGTCATCGATCACCGGCCAGGGGGTCTCCACCAGGGAGGAGGCATATGCCTCAGCCCCCAGAAGCAGGGCCAGATTGGGTTCCTCAACGTCGACATCGGCGCCCAGGAGTCCGGGGATGGTGACCAGTAGCGAGGCGGCCACGCAGCTCTTGCCCGTGCCGCCCTTTCCGCTGGCAACCGCGACCTTAAGTGCCTTTCGTTCCATCAGTGAGAATGGCCCTCGCCGGTAACGTGGCCGCAGGCGCTGTCCCCGCATTCAAGGGTACCTTCGAGAAAGGCCTTTGCGGCCTCACCGGCATCACCCGTTGCTCCTATCACTGGCCTTACGCCCGCTGCCTGGAACAGATCCTCGGCCCGGGGTCCCATCCCGCCAGCAATAATCACCTCCACCTTCATCTCCGAAAGCCATCGGGGCAGCACTCCCGGAGCGTGACCCGGGTTCGGGTGGTCCTGGTGGCCAATTATGCTTTTTCCGTCAGTCTCGAAGATCCTGAAAGTAGGGGCATGGCCGAAGTGGGGGCATACATTGCCGTTCTCGGTAGCTACTGCTATCTTCATTTTTTCGGTCCTCCTGATGTAAAAAAGGATTTTTGATGCCTGCTTACAACAGATGGACCCGGTCCATCAGGACCGGGTCCCGAAGAAAAGGAGATGGTTGTAGCGGATCAGACATCCTTTTCCATACTGTCCAGCCGTTCCCTTATTGCTTTCATCTCTGCCTCCAGGGCGCCAAGCTCCTCCTGGAGAGCCTGTTTCTCGTCCGCGGGGTCCATAGCCGGATAGGCTCCTGCTCCCGGGGCCGGGTAGGGTGCATAACCCCCAAAACCACCCCAGCCTCTACCGAACCCGAAACCTCTCCCAAATCCGAAACCACGGCGGAAACCACGCCCGCGGCGGTATCCGGCTCCACAGGGGCCCGTACCCCATCCTGTACCAGGTCCGCCTCCGAACCAGGGGCCTCTTCCATCCCAACCGGGCATGACCATCGCCTCCTTTTATTGATATTGGTTATCAATAGAATATCACCTTTCCCCCCCTTGTCAACCCCTTGGGGTCAGACCTTGAATTGCAGCAATTGTGTACAAACATGGATTTTCATTCAAGGGCCAAGACTCAGTTAGACGGCAAGAGCAATACAAAACTGATAAACAAGGTGCGTTAATGGTTGACGGCCAGGGTTTTTCGGAGGTCTTCCTGATCTGTCCCCAAATATTGGTCCTCAAAGAATTGACAATTTTATAAAATTTGTTATTCTTTAGCTGGCGACAGTGAACGTTATCTGCATCACAAGGATAATGGGCCTCAATAAAAGAAGATAATGCAAAGGCTACAGAGAGAGCACGAAGAAATAATGTGAATCTTCACGGTTGCAACTTCCACCATAATCGGTACGACCTTCGGACTAAACTAGCTTTTGGCCAACTACCTCTGGCACCTCCTTTCAATAGAAGCACCACCATAGATAACGGCCCCGGAGACTCCGGGGCCGTTCTTATTTGTCCCCTCGTTCACCGTTCACAAAGTGCCCCAGGGTTTTCCTGATGCCTGTCGCCTGTCGCCTTGCTTTAAGGTATATTATCCTTAACGCACCGACCAATTCCGGGGGTGATCTGCATGACCGTCCTATGGATCCTTCTCGCTATCGCAGCCGTACTGGGCATTTATGTCTGGAGAACATACAACACCATGGTCCGTTCCAGGAACCTTGTCGACGAAGGTTGGAGCGGCATCGACGTCCAGTTAAAACGTCGTGCCGACCTGGTGCTCAACCTTGTCGAGACCGTCAAGGGCTACGCCAAGCACGAAAAGGAACTCTTCGAGAAAGTAACCCAGGCCAGGGCTGCGGCGGTAAGTGCAGGCTCAGTGGGTGAGAGGGCCCAGGCGGAGAACGCCCTCACCGGGACCATCCGCTCCCTTTTCGCCGTTGCCGAGAACTACCCCGAGCTCAAGGCGAACACCAACTTCCTTGACCTGCAGCAGAACCTCGGGAACCTGGAGGCAGAGATCCAGATGGCCCGCAGGTACTACAACGGGGCTGTCAGGGCCTACAACTCCCTGATCCAGGTCTTCCCGAACAACATGCTTGCCGGGCCCTTCGGCTTCACCAAGCGTGACTACTTCGAGGCGGCCGAAGAGGACCGAGCCGTCCCGAAGGTGCAGTTCTAATCATATCACGGCGGGGGCTTCCCCAATGGGGATATTCAGGCGTGTCCTTGCTGCCCTTCTGTTGCTTTTTGCGCTGGTCCCGGCGGCGGCCGGGACTGAAAGGATACTGTCCTTTGACAGCTCCATCCGGGTCGAAAGGGACGGCACCCTGTCCGTTCGCGAGGATATCACAGTCCGCATCGAGCATAACCGCATCCAGAGGGGTATCTTCAGGGATTTCCCCACTGTCTATCCCTCCCCCGGAGGAGGCACCGTCCGTGTCGGCTTCTCGGTGCAGACCGTTCTGCTTGACGGGCGGTCAGTCCCATGGAAAACAGAAGGCCTCAGCAACGGTGTCAGGGTCCGGATAGGCGACCCCAACTCCTACGCACCCCGAGGGGAGCACACCTACACTATCGTCTACACTACAACTGAGCAGATAGGATTCTTCGATGAACACGACGAACTCTACTGGAACGTGACGGGCACCGGCTGGGAGTTCCCCATCGATCGGGCTTCAGCCCTTGTAACGCTTCCGGAGAATGTTCCCGTTGAGAAAGTGGCCTGGTACACAGGTCCCCAGGGGTCGCGAGCCCAGAACGCCATCGGGAAGACGGCGGGGCACACCGCCTGGTTCCAGACCACGTCCCCGCTAGGGGTAAGGGAGGGTCTCACCATAGTGGTGGGCTTCCCCAAGGGATTCATCCAGCCCTCGGAGAACTACCTTAAAAGGCAGGCCCGGGCGGCCTTCGCCCAGCGCTTCGGCAAGTTCATCCCCCCCCTGGTGGCCCTTATCGTTTTCATTTACTACATGCTGGTATGGAACCGATACGGCAAGGACCTTCGACCCGGACACATCATCCCTCTCTTCTATCCGCCCGAAGGGGTCACTCCCGCCATGGCCTCCTACGTCTACCACCAGAAGCTCCGAGACGACACATTCACCGCCACCCTCATCGACCTTGCCGTAAGAGGCTTCCTCAGGATCGAGGAGCACGACGTACCCAAGGGCCTCTTCAGCAGGGCCAAGAACCGCTTCACCCTTCACCCCATAGACAAGGACCGTAACAGCCTTCCGGTCGTGGAGAACGCATTCCTGATCTCCCTCTTCCCCGGCGGGGCTTCCCTGGACGTGGACAAGGCCAATCACAAGGAACTCTCCTCGGCCAAGGGCGCCATCAGGGACCACATTGCCGACCGCGGAAAAGACTACTTCCTGAGGAACTGGAAGTGGGTCGTCCTGGGCATCCTCATCACCTTTGTCCTGGTAGGCTTCAGCGGATTGTTCCTGGGGGCCTACGGAGGGGAGATAGGGCTATCCTTCTTCGCCACTGTGTGGCTGAGCGGCTGGACCCTGGGTCTGGGCGCCATACTCTTTACGGCCTTCACCTCGCTCAAGGAGGGTATCAAGCGGAAGAAAGCAAGCTTCTTCATCCGGGGGCTGTTCCTTTCGGCATTCTCGGTGCCTTTCCTGGGAGCCGAGGCCTTCTTCCTGACGATGATGACCGATGAACTGTCGCCCTACTTCACTATCTCCCTGGTGATCGCCTTCCTTCTGAACGCTCTTTTCTTCAAGCTAATGAAGAACTACACCCCCGAGGGCAGAAAACTGATGGACCAGCTCGAGGGCTTCCGAATGTACATGTCCACTGCAGAAAAAGAGAGGATAAAGGCCTTTGCCAGAGTGGACATGCCCGAGGACACGCCTCGGCATTTCGAGAGCCTGCTTCCCTACGCGATCGCCCTGGGTGTGGAGAAGGAGTGGGCTTCCAGGTTCGACCAGATCCTCAAGGCAGCCCAGTACAACCCCGACTGGTACGCAGGAACCTACCCCATATATCATATGGGCGCGGCTTCCTTCATGACGGGACTCAGCGGAGGTCTTGGAACGGCAGTTGCGTCATCTTCCATGGCTCCGGGATCCAAGTCCGGTTTCGGCGGCGGTTTCGGGGGGGGAGGTTTCTCAGGTGGCGGTGGAGGAGGAGGTGGCGGCGGAGGCTGGTAGACCCTTTGGGGTCAGACCTTGAATTGCAGCAATGGTATACATTTAACCCTTTTCTTTGTACTCCTTAACTGCCCTGCATACAGTGCTGTAATGTACTCCCAGGTACCGTGATATCTCGGCCTGACTGAACCTTCCCTCAATGAAGGCCATGGCCATCGCTTCCTTCCGCCGGGGATAACTTTTGAAGTAATCCTCCAGTCGGGTAAGGGGCTTCCTCTTTTGTTCCCTGGAAATATCTGCGAGATCAGGACTTACCGAACACTTCCTCTGCACCCTCTCGACAAATCCTTCATCGCCAAGGTAGACCTGTTGCTGGACTTTCTCCATCAGCCCAGTCTTTTTGCCAATGCCAGCCATAATAAAATCAACGTAACTCTTCTGGCGGTCTTCCTTGCTCCCGATCCCCTCGGAAACCACATTGATAACCTGATCTGCGTTCAGCCAGGGCGGGCAGGGTTCAAGTCCTGCTGTTGCCCTGAAACTGCTCCAGGTCCATTTCTCGGGAGTATCAACATGGCCGGAACGCACCGGGTTCAAAGCCACATATCTCACAAGCTCCATGAGATATGTGTTCTTATCCACGACTATTGATTGAAACCTTCCCTGGAAGAGGTGTCCGACCCTTCCCTTGTTGGTGTTGAAATATTGTGTGTATATCCCGTTCAGGAGCCTCATGCCTTCCGACAGGTTCGGCTCAGGTGTTTCAATTACAAGATGAAAGTGGTTATCCATCAAACACCATGCATAGGTATCCCACAACTGGCGTTCCACAACATCCTGATAGATCTTGAGGAACCTTCTCCGGTCGTGATCGTTCAAAAAGATATTCTGCTTGTTGTCCCCGCGGGACATAACGTGGTAAAGGGCTCCTGGATATTCGAGCCTAAGAGGTCTGGTCATAATAAAACAATAATAGCATACAAATGCTGCAATTCAAGGTCTGACCCCAAAGCAACGGACCTTCATGCTATAATTTACCCAAATAAAGCAATATTAGGATCATAACGTCCCTGCGAACAAGGCGGGGTGCCATCGATAATACAGACAAGCGTTCCGCCCGCCGGGATGATAACCAGAACAAGGAGGCGGTGGACCGTGAACGTACTGAACAGGGAAGAAATATTCACCCTTGCCGAGCATGAGGGCACCCCGAGTGTCTCTCTTTTCATGCCGGAAACCCGTCCGCACGACCCCAGGAAATCCCAGATCCGCTTCAAGAATCTTGTCGCAAAGGCCGAAGATATTCTCGAAGGGATGGACCTGCGCCCACAGCAGAGGGAAGCCCTTCTGTCCGAGGCCAGGTCCCTTGTGTCCAATCCTGTCTTCTGGGAGCGTCAGAGCGAAGGCCTTGCCCTCTTTGCTGCCCCGGACCTTTCCCGGGTGATCAGCATCCCCTCCGGTGTGGGGGAAATGGTGACCGTGTCGGACCGTTTCCACATCAAGCCCCTGCTGCCGCTCATGGCGGTGGGGGAGGAGTTTTTCGTCCTTTGCCTCAGCCAGAAACAGGTGCGGCTTCTGAAGTGCGGACGCGACAGCGTAAGCGAACACCCTCTCGAAAGCATTCCTGCCAGCCTGTCCGAGGCGCTGCAGTACGAGCCCCTGGAAAAGCAGGGCCAGTTCGGGGGAGGTTCCTACCCCACCCACGGGGCCGAAGAAGAGGACTTCAAGGACAACATCCGCAGGTTCTTCCGCAAGGTCGACGACGGCCTCCATAAGATCCTGAAGAATAACAAAACCCCACTTGTAATTGCCGGTATCAGCTCCCTCACATCGATCTACAGGGAGGCAAGTACATGTCCCAACCTGATGGAGGAGCCCGTGGGGGGCAACCCCGAGGCTTTCGAGCCCCGGGAGATCCAGCAGAAGGCCTGGAAGATAGTCAAGCCGGTCTTTGAACATTCAAAGAACGAAGCCCGCGAGCGTTACGGCAACCTGCAGGGCACTGGAAGATCATCCGGCTCCCTTGAAGAGGTCGTTAAAGCCTCAGTCGAGGGAAGGGTAGAGACCCTGTTCGTTGCTGTGGGCAAACAGGCATGGGGGCGTTACGACCCCGAGTCAGGCCATATAGAGGTAGATGAGCAGCACACCCTGGGCAACAGGGACCTTCTCGACCTTGCCGCTGTCCGCACTCTTCAGGGCGGCGGCACCGTCTTTGCAGTCGATCCCGAAGAAGTCCCGGGCGGCGCCCACCTTGCGGCGGTGTTCAGGTATTAACGAAGGGCCGTGACGCGGAATGCGTGACGCGTACCCTCCAAACAAGCTGAAGGGCGCGCCCTGTCGCCCGCCAGCCGGCGGGCTCGGGGCAGCGCGAAGCCTACCCTTTCGCTTCGCTCGGGGCACCTCGTCCCGACATAGTCCCGACAAGGTCCCGACAAGGTCCCGAGGTGCTGTAACGAGGGAGGTGCTGTAACGAGGGAGGTGCTGTAACGAGGGAGGTGTATTAACGAGGGGAGTGCTTCAATTAGGGACCTTGTAACTCGGAGTGGCCGACAAGCAGGCGGCAGGAAGGGCGAAAGTCCGTGATCCGTAAAAGAAATGCTTTGCTGGTCATTCCGAGGACAAGTTCCTGCCGATTCTGCGGAGTCGAAGCGACCAGGGATCTTGATCTGGTTTCCCAAGAATACATATCTTGCGCTCAGACGTAGTTACTCGTCTGTGGTGCAGCCGGTTCACGGGCGCCAAACTCTCTGGCTATTTGTAAATACAATTGACAATCAGCCGATGGCTGTTAATATTCTCTTATGAATATCAGAAACTACATTCCAAGGCAAATCGAAAAGACGATAAGGGATCTTGTTTCGGGTTTTCCCTGCCTGGCCATAACAGGGGCCCGCCAGGCAGGGAAAACTACTCTTGCAAGAAATCTCTTTCCGGACAAGCCTTATGTTTCACTTGAAGACCTCGACCAAAGGGAGTTTGCCGGCAATGATCCAAAAGGTTTCTTGGACCGTTTCCCCGACGGCGCAATATTGGACGAGGTCCAGAGGTCTCCCTCTTTGTTTTCCTACCTGCAGACACGCATCGATGATGATGGGAGGATGGGGCTTTTCATACTTACCGGTTCACAGCACTTCCATCTGACAGAGTCAATTACCCAAAGCCTCGCCGGAAGGACAGTCATGCTGAACCTGACCCCATTTTCCATGAAAGAATTGACCTCGGCCTCCCGTCTTTCCGAAAACCCTGACCAGGCCATATTGACCGGTGGTTATCCCCCACTCTTTTCCCGGAAGGTAGATCCTCAGAGTTGGTTTGAAAATTACACGGGCACTTACCTTGAAAGGGACGTAAGGTCCGTCATAAACGTGCGCGATCTTATGACCTTCCGACAGTTCATCAGACTTTGCGCGGGGCGCGTTGGTCAGCTGGCCAACCTGTCCTCGATCGGGGCGGAATGCGGTGTATCTCACAACACTGTGAAGTCGTGGCTCTCTGTACTGGAGGCCAGCGCTATCATCTTCTTCCTGCAGCCCTGGTTTCGGAATTTCAATAAACGCCTGGTCAAGACGCCCAAGATCTATTTCTTCGACACGGGATTGCTCTGTAACCTGTTGGGAATTCTAGAGATCGGCCATCTCAGGTATCATCCTCAAAGAGGGTCAATATTCGAGAACCTTGTGGTTGCCGAGACAATGAAAGAACGTCTGAATCAGGGTCGAAAACCCAACCTGTACTTCTTCAGGGACAGAAGCGGATTTGAGATAGACCTGATAGTGGACGGGGGGCAACGGCTGGATGCCGTAGAGATAAAATCGGGCAAAACGGTAACAGGCGAATTTTTCCAGGGGCTGGATCGCTGGAAGGACGTTGCAGGCAATTCTGCAGGCACCACCTGGTTAGTCTACGGTGGACAGGAGAAGTTCCACCGCCAGGGGCACCTGGTCCTGCCCTGGAGCCGAAGCAGCGAGATACTTACGCCCCCCGCCTCGCCATCTCAGACCTAAAGCCTGAAGATGGGCTCCCTCCGCGTCCCCTGCGGTTAAAAGGACCCTAACTTGTGATTCGTACCCTTTCGCTTCTCTCGGGGCACCTTGTAACTTGTTACTGGTTTTTTCAACCCACAGAAAGATCCTGGTTCTCTCTCTTGCCCTTCTCTGTGTAACTCTGCGTACTCTGTGGTGCGATGCCCTGGCTTTGGGGTCGCCCTTTCCGTTCACCGTTGACTCCCGCAGAGATCGCGGAACTTCGCGTTCACTGTTTACGCCGTTGATCTTGCGATTCACGATTCACGGCTCTTGCCCTTCCCTCCTTTCCGTCCCTTTGCCCTTTCACCGCTTAAGGTCCTATAATACCAATGTATTGTGATGAAACACGAAGGAGCCGGAGTTGGAAAACAACATCGAAAACACTCTCAGGGAATATTTCGCCAATCAAAAAAATGCCAGGCTCTCTTTCCTCATGGGCTCTTACGCAAAGGGCACCGCCCGTAAGGAAAGCGATGTCGACGTCGCTGTCCTCTTCGACGTTTCCCCTGATATAGTGCAAGTAACAAGTCTGAGGGGGGATCTTGTACTCCTGCTTAAAAAAGAGGTGGACCTCGTCCTTCTCAACCTTGCCGGGCCCGTTATCCGAATGCAGGCCCTGAAAACCGGCAAAGTACTCTACGCTAAAAAGGGCGCTTACGAGGAGTTCTTCACAAGGACCCTCAACGAATACACCGATCTGAAATTTTTCCGCAAGGAAGCGGAAGAAAAGATCATGGGGAGAAAGATCTATGCCTGACAGGGATGTAGTTCTGGCAAAAGTGGCCACAATTCAGAAATGCCTGGAAAGGATCCGGGAAGTCACATCCCTCGACCCGGCCAGCCTGGATGATATCAACAGGCAGGATATTTTCGTCCTCAATCTACAGAGGGCGATCCAGGCGTCCATAGATCTTGCCTCCCACATAGTGGCCTCCGAGGGCCTGGGGCTTCCCGAGACCGTAAGGGACAACTTCACCCTCCTCAGGGACAAAAACGTCATAGATCCAGAAACCGCTTTAAAAATGGAGAAGATGACTGGATTCCGCAACATTGCCATTCACAACTACCAGGCTCTCAACCTGGATATCCTCAAGTCCATCCTGACCAGCAACCTCAAGGACCTTGAGGACTTCTACGCAGCCGTCCTCACCAGCTTCCGCTACGCCTGAAGCTGTTATTCCCCCTGTCACCCCAAAAGATCACTTTGTTTGCGTCCTTGCCCTA
>JAAYDT010000054.1 GCA_012729145.1 Synergistaceae bacterium
GTTGCAAGCCCCCATGATCTCAAGTTCGTCGACAATACGGAAGGCAGCGGAACGGAGGCGTTGCCACTGTCCGTCCGAAAGGGTAAGCACCGGGGCGACTACAATACTGTCCCCGGTGTGAATGCCCATAGGGTCCACGTTCTCCATTCCACATACACATAACCTGTTTCCCGCTCCGTCCCTTATCACCTCGAGCTCGATCTCTCTCCACCCCTGGAGATAGCGCTCCACAAGCACCCTCGAGACCGGAGAGAGCCTCAGTCCTTCTGCAACGCGTTCGGCCAGTGAATCAGGGTCGAAAGCCACACCTCCGCCGGTGCCACCGAGGGTATAGTCAGGACGGATTATGAAGGGAAACGACGACACTGAGGCGAACTGGAGGGCACTCTCGACGTTGTCCACGTAGATGCTCTCGATAACAGGCTCCGAGATGCCCAGCATGGCCTGACGAAAATCCTCCCTTCCCTCTGAACGCTGGACAGACCGGGGCGAGGTCCCCAGGACCTCAACCCCGAACCTTTCCCACAGCCCTCTTCTTTGAAGTTCGACGCAGAGGTTCAGGGCCACCTGGCCTCCCAGAGTGGCAATAACCCCAGAAGGTCGGTGGGTCGC
Organism: Synergistaceae bacterium; assembly: GCA_012729145.1. Lineage (GTDB taxonomy): Bacteria > Synergistota > Synergistia > Synergistales > Thermovirgaceae > 58-81. Next base: position 613 of record JAAYDT010000054.1, read on the forward strand.
CAATATCCTCTCCACCACTTCGGCTTCGAGGGGCCTGATGTAGACTACATCGGCCATGGCGGTATCGGTCTGTATGGTGGCGGGGTTGCTGTTAAGAAGAATGACGTGGTACCCCATCTCCCTGAGGGCACGACAGGCCTGGCTTCCTGAGTAATCGAACTCGGCTGCCTGCCCTATGCGTATGGGACCGGAACCAAGGACCAGGATAGGTCCACCGGGAGTTTTCATAGCGTCGCCCCCCCATCGCACATGAACAGGAATTCTTCAAAAAACCTGTCATCATCCCTTGGCCCCGGAGCCCCTTCAGGGTGATACTGGACAGCGACGACCCTCATATCTCTGCTCTTAAGGCCCTCAACGCTCCCGTCACCCAGGTTGCGGTGGGTTATCTCGAGTCCTGTACCCTCAAGGCTGTCATCAAGAACTGCGTAACCATGATTCTGGCTCGTTACGAAGGCTCTCCCTCCTGCGCACTCTATAACAGCATGGTTGGTCCCTCGGTGGCCGAAGGGGAGTTTGTACGTTGATGCTCCTGAAGCCAGTGCAATTACCTGGAGCCCGAGACAGATACCGCCGAGAGGGATCTTTCCGAGCAGCGCCCTGACCACTTCTGTCTCTTCCTTCAGAAGGGAGGGATCTCCCGGGCCGTTGCCAAGCAGGACACCGTCAGGCTTCCAGGAGAGGATCTCAGCGGAAGAGGTGTTGTGAGGGACCTTGACCACCCGGCAACCTCTCGCTGATAACTCCCTCTGAATACCATGCTTCAGCCCGTAATCTACCACCACAATGGTGGGGCCGGCTCCTTCGATCACTTCCGTCGTTGCGATGGAAACATCCATGACGGGATGGCCTTTTCCCTCTCCCATTACAGTAAAACCTTCCCCTGAAGGAGCTATACAGCCCATAAGAGCTCCCTTTGAACGAATATGCCTTATCATCGAACGGGTATCCACGCCCCACATGAAAGGTATATCAAACAGGGAAAGCCATTCACCGAGAGAGGTACCCAGGCTTCGGCCTTCCTCGAGTGAATCGACCACGATCGCCCTGACCCAGGGCCTGGAGCTCTCCAGAGCTTCTTCGTCGACACCGTAATTACCCACCATGGGAAAAGCAAAGACAAGTATCTGACCTGCAAAGGACGGATCGCTCAATGCCTGTGGATAACCTGAAGAAGCGGTAGTGAAGACCACCTCTCCCTGGGCGGTACCGCCCTTACCAAAACCGGACCAGGCGGATCCGTCTTCCAGAATGATCTCCATATCCAGCATCCGAAATTCCTCCCGGGGAATATAAATAATGGTTTATTTTTCAGGGAAGAGGTACCTTTGGTTCATGTCTGAATGATTATATTCGTCGTCGTCGATATGTCAATAACAAAAAAGGGAGGCCTTGTGGCCTCCCGTTCTCACCAACAGGATATGCCTGATCAGTCCGCGGGTTCGAACATGTCCTTTGCAACACCGCACACCGGGCAGACCCAATCCTCGGGAAGGTCTTCGAAGGCGACACCTGGTTCGATCCCTCCGTCAGGATCACCGACTGCAGGGTCGTACACGTATCCACATACAGTACACAGGTACTTCTTCATCATTCTTCCCCCTTTTGCCGCATCTGTTTGGCTGTGCCTCTTCCGATTATATGAGTGCTTCCGGTAAAATACAACGCAGACAATATGTCGGGAGGGGTAAAATTGCTTCTAGTTACCGGCGGTGCAGGCTACATAGGAAGTCACCTGGTCCTCGGATTGCTCGACCAGGGTCGGGAGGTCCTGGTCCTGGACAATCTCAGCCGGGGTCACAGGGAACTGACGGGCAAGGCCGTTTTCGAGGAGGCCGACATAAGAGATCTTTCCCAGATAAGAAGGATCCTGAAAAAGTACCCTGTGGACGGAGTGCTTCACTTTGCTGCTCTCAGCCTGGTAGGAGACTCCATGTCGGACCCCCAGTCCTACTACAGGAACAACATCGGGGGCACCATGAACATAATTACATCCATGCTGGAGGCGGGCATCGACAGGATAGTCTTCTCCTCCAGCGCAGCCGTCTACGGGGAGCCCAGAGCCCTGCCGGTAAACGAAGAAGCCCCGAAAGTGCCCACCAACCCCTACGGTGAGACCAAGCTCTTCATAGAATCGATGCTGGGGAGGTCCTTTGATGCCTACGGGATCAGGAGTGTCTCCCTGAGGTATTTTAACGCCGCAGGGGCGGACCCCCTGGCCAGGACCGGAGAAGACCACTCACCCGAAACCCACCTGGTGCCCATTGCCCTTGATGCTGTGCTTGGAAGGGTCGAGGAGCTGAAGGTCTTCGGAAACGACTATCCGACCCATGACGGGACCTGTGTAAGGGATTACGTCCACGTGACGGACCTTGCAGACGCTCATATCAGGGCCCTTGAAGGTCTCGAGAAGGGGGCTTTCGGGTGCGAAGCCTTCAACCTTGGCAACGGGAAGGGCTTCTCGGTGCTGGAGATAGTTTCAGCGGTCCGGTCTGTCACGGGAAGGGGATTCCCGCTCAGGTTCGCTCCCAGGAGACCAGGAGACCCGGCCGTACTGGTGGCTTCCTCCGCAAAGGCCGAGAAGGAACTGAGGTGGAAGCGCCGCTTCAAGGACATGGACGAGATCATCGAGACGGCCTGGAAGTGGCACCAGAAGAGGTTCAGGGTCGGGCGCCGGTCCTGAAGAGTTTCCTTTTCAGGGCGGAGGTGAGGCATAGGACACCATCAGGTGAAATGTAGTGATCATCCTCCAGCCTCACACCGCCCTTTCCAGGGAAATAGATACCAGGCTCCACGGTCACCACATCCCCGACGGCGATCACATCGCTTGATCGGGGAGACAGGGCTGGCGCTTCGTGGAGCTCAAGACCTATGCCGTGTCCAAGACTGTGGATGAAGAGATCGCCGAAGCCTGCCTTTTCGATTACCCCTCTCGCCACCGCGTCGATCTCCGAGGCAGGCCTCCCGGGTTCAAGGAGCGCTATGGCCGCCGACTGGGCCTGGAAGAGAAGTTCGTGAGCTTCCAGAACCCATTTTTCAGGGGCACCCTGTGAGAAGGTCCTGGTGATATCGCTGACGTAGCCCATATGCCTTGCTCCGAAATCGACCAGGACGTTCTCTCCCGGTTTAATGGCCCTGTCTTCGGGTCTGCCGTGAGGGAGGGCGCTCCTGGTACCTGAGGCAACTATGAAGTCCTGCCCACCCCAACCCCCCTCTGCTCCTTTCAGGCGCATCTCGTACTCCAGCCTTGCCGCAAGCTCCCTCTCGGACATGCCATTGGAGAAGATCGACAGGGTATCAATGAAGGCTGACGAGGCGATCGAGGCCGCTTCCTCAATGATCTTGGCCTCATCGGGGTCCTTCCTTCTCCTGAGGATCGAGAATTCGGCCGAAATATCCACCAGTTCCCTGCCGAGACCCTTCAGGCCGTCGAAGGCATCACAGGTGACCCGCCGAGCCTGGAAACCCAGCACCCAGACCCCGGAACGGGACGATATCTCCTTCTCAAGGACCTCCATCATGGGAGTGACCCCCTGGTCCACGACGGAAAGGTCCGTCTGCCGGGAAGCCTGCTCGAGGTACCTCCTGTCTGTCACCAGTATCGCGTCGTCTCTGAATACGACAAGAGCACAGCTGGAACCCCGGAACCCGGAGAGGTGGTAGCATGTCTCCCAGTTGTAACCATCATGGGCCATCGCGAGCGCGGCGTCGACTCCCCTTGACTTCATGAACCTCCTGAGAAGATCGATCCTCTCACCCAGGCGGTCCCGGATCAGGCTGTTCAAGAGAGAGACCTTCCTGCGGCCAAAAGATCCCAGAGCTCTTCCTGGACCTCAACGGCCACGTCGCCTTCTCCCGCGACCATCTCTCCCACCACCGAGAATGAGATCCCTGAATCCTTCAATGCCCCCAGGGCGTGATCAAGGGATCTTCCCGGGACTACTGCCACGAGAACACCTGAAGAGATGAGCCTGAGAGGGTCGAATTCCAGGCACTGTGAACAGGACAAGGTCAGAGGGTCGATGGTGACGGCATCCCTGTCCAGGGAGATCCCGAGGCCGCTCAGACGGGAGATCTCCCCAAGTCCACCGAGAAATCCACCCTCGGTGGGGTCGTGCATGAAGACGGCCCACTCTCTGAGCACCCTTGACTCTGGCAACACATCCATCATGGCCGACCACTGGAGGATCCCGTCTATATCGGTGTCGATAAGGCATCTGCGGAGCAACTGCCTGCAGTCGTTGGCGAGAATGCACATTCCCTCTATCCCCACGTGCTTTGTCATGATCACAGCGTCGCCGGGGGAGATGTCCCTCGCCGAGAGGACCCTCTTCGCCATCCCGATCATGGTCGCGCAGAGTACAGGGTGATCGTATCTGTCATTGACCTCCGTGTGCCCCCCGATCACTGCTATCCCTGCCTTGAGACACGCTTCGTGGATCTCCTCCACCAGCGAGGAGATCTGCTCCGGCGTCGTCCCCGAGGGGAAGATAAGTGTCGATATCAGAAAGGCAGGGTCAGCCCCCTTGGATGCAATATCATTGGAGTTGACCGTGACCAGGAGCTTCCCGGCTCCCCTTTCGGCCCCAACGATCGGATCTGAGGCAACAACCAGGTACCTGTCCCCAGGCCATCGAATGACGGCAGCGTCCTCGCCTACACCTGGCCCTACAAGGACTTCATCCCTTTTGGCCCCGCCGTATGCAAGAACCGCTTTTTCCAGAATTTCCGGGGCCAGTTTTCCTGAAGCGGCGGCCCTGTTCTCCATCTGCTCATCACTCCGATCATTCATCCCTGATGCTCATGATACAGCCGCAGTAACGCTGCCTGTACAGTCCCATTTTATTGCTGCGTTCAACGGAGAGGCTAAACCCCCCGTGTTTTCTCCATACCCTGAAGATCCACTCCAGACCGCACTCCCTGCAAATCTCTTCCCCTATCTTTTCTATGACGGCAACATCCTTGTGGGGACTTATGGACAGTGTGGTGGATATGGATCGGATGCCCCGGGAAAGGGCTTCCCTGGCGGTTGCCTCAATCTGCGCCCTGAAACAGCGCTCGCATCTGCCTCCTCCTTCCGGTGACAGAAGGTCTTCCCTGACAGCCTCCAGCCACCGGAGGGGCTCGTAAGCCCCTATGATACATTCACTCCCCAGGGTCCGGGAAAGAGCCTTGACGTCCCCGGCCCTCCTTTTGAACTCCTGGAAGGGGTGGATGTTGGATGAATAGAAATATCCCGCCACCCTGCATCCCTCATCGATAAGGGATGGCCAGGGGACAGTCGCATCAGGCGCACAGCAGAGGTGGAGCAATATATCATAGGTCAATTAAGGTCATTGCCTCCATCATCATGGCTGGGAGGAGACCCGATGACGTTCGAAGCGAATACAAGGTAACCCGTATGACCGATCATGGTATCCTCTGGACGGATCCTCCTGCTGTTGGTCTTGTAGTATCTGAGGAGTATCTCCGAAACCTGGATGTCGGAGAAACAGCTCTCCACGAGACCGTCCAGGACTTTTTCGACCTGGTTGACCGTCGGCACAAGGATACCAAGCCTGTTCCCCGGAGCAAGTGCCTCCTTGGCCCTGTCCAGGTGATCCCAGGGATTGGGAAGATCCAGGAAGACGGCGTCGGCACCGCGCTCATCGAAGCCGTCGGCGATATCCCTGATCTTGAAATCCACCCTGTGGGCGACGCCCCACTTCTCGCAGTTGCGTCTTGCCAGCTGGGAGAACTCCTCCCTCTTCTCGTAGGAGACTACCTTTCCCGTATCGCCGACGAAGTGGGCAAGAACCGAGGTCAGGCTCCCGGAGCCGGTACCACACTCCACCACAAGAGCCCCGGGGAAGATATTGAGAGAGACCAGGATAAAACCGATATCCTTGGGGTAAAGGATCTGGGTCTGTCTCCTGACCCTGCGGCTGAACTCCTGTACGTTCGGGCGCAGGAGGCAGAAGGGCTTACCCAGGTTGGTACAGACCCAACTACCGAAAGGTTTCCCAAAAAGGTCGTCATGCAGGATCTGACCGAGTCGCGTATCCTGTCTTCCGCCGGGGACGACCTTGATGATGAAGCTGTCCCCCCTGGGCGGGGCCCATATGAAGACCAGATCCCCCGGCCTGATATTCTTTTCCATAGTCTCTCTCCTCTGGATTGCAAGGGTGTTTGTGATCTGTGTCGGGGGCGTCATAGCCCGCCGGGTTTTATTGTACATCAGGCGTAAGGCATACAAAAAACGGGAGCTCTTTTGCGCCCCCGTTCCTGTGTTATTGGCCTGAAAATCTAGAATCGCCTCTCCCAACGTAACCTGAAACTCCGCTCCGGGCCGTAGAAGTGCCAGCCAGCCGAATTGTAGGTGTATTTCTCGTCCAGAATATTATTACAGAAAAGGGATATTCGGTTGTCTCCCGAATCCCATGAGATCGCGAGATCCA
>JAAYDT010000055.1 GCA_012729145.1 Synergistaceae bacterium
CGGGCAAAGGAGCTTTTCGGCTGTGATCACGCCAACGTCCAGCCCCACTCTGGATCCCAGGCCAATATGGCCGCCTATTTCTCTGTCCTTAAGCCAGGGGACACCATTCTGGCAATGAACCTCTCACATGGAGGGCACCTGACCCACGGAAGCCCCGTTAATTTCTCGGGTCAGTTGTACAACGTGATCCCCTACGGGGTGTCCATGGAAACCGAAACTATCGATCTTGACCAGGTGGCCGCACTGGCCAGGGAGCACCGTCCGAAGATGATCGTCTGCGGCGGCAGCGCATACCCAAGGATCATAGATACGGAGAAGTTCAGTGAGATAGCGAGGGAAACTGGCTCCCTGCTTCTGTTCGACGTAGCTCACATCGCGGGTTTGGTCGCTGCCGGCTGCCACCCCGACCCCGTACCCTTCTGTGATTTTGTCACCACTACCACACACAAGACGCTAAGGGGGCCCAGGGGCGGAATGATCATGTGCAGGGAGAAGTTCGGAAAAGCGGTTGACAAGGCAGTCTTTCCCGGAATGCAGGGTGGTCCCCTGATGCATGTTATAGCCGCAAAAGCCGTTGCCTTCCAGGAGGCCTTGCAGCCATCCTTCAAGGGATACCAGAAACAGATTGTAGCCAACGCCAAGGCTCTTGCCGAAGCCCTTCTGAAAAGGGATTTTCGACTGGTGTCAGGAGGTACCGATACTCACCTTATCCTGGTGGACCTGACCAACAGAGGAATAACGGGGAAGGATATGGAGACGGCCCTTGACAAGGCTGGCATTACAGTAAACAAGAATACGGTACCGGCAGAGACGCGGAGCCCCTTCGTAACCAGCGGGATCCGCATAGGTACTCCCGCAGTGACCACGAGAGGGTTTAAGGAGGCCGAGATGGATATCCTTGCCGGATGGATCGAGATCACCGCAAACAATGCTGGAAACGAGGAGGTCCTGTCGGCCGTCAGGGCAGAGGTTCTTGAACTTTGCGGAAGATTCCCACTCTACGGGGGTTATTGAGTATACCTGGAAGGAGAGGCAAAGAATGATCGATCTCACCATGAACGATGAACAGCTAAAAAGGACCGTCGAAAGGGCCAGGGAGAGGAATATTATCATCCCTACCTTCGAGCAGATGAAGGACCCTGAAAAGAGTCCGGCCAGAATCAAGGAGAGGCTCAAAAAAGTCGGGCTCTGGGATGTTGATCCCGTCAACCTCTTCCGGATCACCTGGAAGAATGAACCGGTCAAGAGCGGTGGGCTCTTCGGAAAAGTGAACTTCCTTGAACTGCCGAAGGAGATAACTGGTGTCCACGCAAGGATAGTGGCCCTGGTCGGGAAATGGTTCCCAACAGGCTCACACAAGGTCGGTCCGACGGTGGGCTGTCTTGTCCCAAGACTTGTTACCGGCCAGTTCGACCCCACCACGCAAAAGGCGATCTGGCCATCAACCGGCAACTACTGTCGGGGCGGGGCCTACAACTCGCAGCTTCTGGCCTGTGAATCCATAGCTATCCTCCCCGAGGGGATGAGCAGGGAGAGGTTCGACTGGTTGAAGACCGTAGCGGGGGAGGTCATTGCCACACCGGGAAGTGAAAGCAACGTCAAGGAGATATTCGACAAGACATGGGAGCTCAAACGGGCCAGGGCAGACGTGGTGGCTTTCAACCAGTTCGAGGA
>JAAYDT010000056.1 GCA_012729145.1 Synergistaceae bacterium
GCGGTCAGGGTAGTCAGAGGGGAGATATCAAGCGGGGTCGAGGAGGACGGCTACCTTCAGCCTTTGGAGGACAGGAACTTCTACGCAACCCAGACCGCTAGGATAACTGAACTCCCCGTAGAGGCGGGAGACGAGGTCTCGCAGGGCCAGTTGCTCATAGGCATGACAAACCCTGATCTGGAGGCGATCCTCGCCGAGACGAGGGCATACTGGAGACAGGCCGAGAAGAGCGAGATCGGCTATGCAGCTGCGGCAGCGAGCCTTCGCCTTCTTCTGGCGGACGAGAATCGAAACATGGAGCGCTACAGAAAACTCTACGAGGCAGGAGCCCTTTCAATGACCGAAATGGAGCAGGTCAGCCTGAGAGTAGAGCGATACACCAAGGACCTTGCCGAGGCCGAGGCCAGGCTGGGGTCGGCCTCGGCACTGAGCAGAGGACTTCGACAACAGGTCCTGGAACTGGAGAAGAAACAGGCCGAATTGACACTGAAAAGCCCGATCGACGGCTATGTCCTCGACCTCCCGGTCAAGAAGGAGCAGGTGGTCATGGCAGGAGAGCTTCTGGTCGCTCTCGGGATTGAGGACGAAATGGAGATACGCTCAGACGTTCTCAGCGACTCCCTTGGAGGAGTGAAGGTCGGGAGCAGGGTGAGGATAACAGCCCCCATTCTGGGCAGCCTTACACTGGAGGGTCATGTCAAGAAGATCTATCCCCTGGCGGAGGAGAAGGTCTCCCCTCTCGGGGTGGCCCAGAGAAGGGTGCCGGTCATTATCGCTTTCCCCATGTCGGAGGTTTTGAAACCCGGCTACGAGGTCAGGGTCTTCATAGAGACGTCTCGCAGGGAGGACGTGCTGCTGCTGCCGGTGGAGTCTGTTCGTACCGAAGACGGGATCAGGAAGGTCTTCCAACTCCAGGGCGGGAAGATCCATGCAACCGAGGTCAGGATTGGCATCACCGACCGCAGGATGGTGGAGATACTCGAGGGGCTGGAAGAGGGCGACGTGGTGGTTCGGGACGCAAGCCTTGACCTCAGCGATGGTCAGAGGGCCAGAGCCGCCGAAGACATTTAGGCCCTCTATCTCTCCCAGGGGAAGATCCCTTCCGGCAGGCCTGGATATCTCTCCATCAGGCTCCTGAAATATGCATCATCAACGGGAGGGGAGCCATCCTCCAGAGGGGGGACCTCAGTGACGGCCCAGTTTTCGCCCTCCTTCTTCAAGAGGGCAAGGAAGGGCTCGTACCTGTTCAGTCCGTCCGGAGACCGTGGTTCGCTCTCCACCCACGCCCAAACATCCTCGATACCGAACCAGTTGAAGACAAATTCGGCCTCTATGCCGAAACTTTCCAGAAGTTCCCCCTGAAGGGCCTCAATGACCCCTTCCCGTTCCAGGCCCCCCACCAGGGGGTCGTACTCACTGCAGGCAAACCCCGCTGAAACAGTCATGAAAAAAAGGCTTGCAGACAAAAAGACAGCCAGGCATCCTTTGATCATCTCAGACTCTTCCTTTCCGGAAGAAGGGCGGTACCCCTTAAGGGCGCCGCCCTGGAAAATTTCCTGGATCTACAGCTGGATCGTGGTCCCCACGTGCAGCTGTTCGAAGCGATCCCCGAGGATCCTGGAGAATTCGCAGAGGGCCTCCAGACCTGTGCAGTGGCCCGTCACGATCCTTCCGACGTTCAGCTGCTTCAAAGCCTGCGCAGTCTCCCTGATCCTCTCCCCAGAGGCCTCGATAAGGTGGAAGCCACCTATCACCAGGTCCACTCTGGGCTCGGCGGCGATCTCCCTGCACCAGTCGATTATGTTGACTATTCCGGCGTGGCTGCAGCCGGAGACAACGGCCAACCCCTTCCCCTTGACCTTGACGGTCAGGGAGAGATCGTCTCGTATCTCGTCGGGAACGACCTTGCCCCCCTCGATGTTGTAGGTCCCTATTCCCTGCTTCTCAAAGGCCCTTCTCCGGGGGACCTCCCCTGTAACAATCACTCCCGGCATTATCTCGAAGGGTTCGTCGACGAGGACCAGAAGCCCCCCGGCCTCCTCGATGGCGACCTTACCGTTCTTTCCGGTGACGCCAATATTCCGGATAAAGGGTTTAAAGATGTAGTTGGGGCGGAACATCGTCGGGTGAGCAATGACGGGAATGCCCTCCCGGCCTACGGCCCTCAGGACCTCAACAAGGCCCTCAGTGTGGTCGTAATGACAGTGGGAGACGACAATGGCATCGATCGAGCCGGGATCGATGTCCATTATCTCAAGGTTATGCAGTATCGGCAGCGCCGACTGTCCCGCGTCCAGAAGTACCCTTTTGCACACCCCTCCGGAAGAAGCCTCCAGGAGTATGGCTATACCGTGCTGGGCCAGAAAGGATGTCTCGTACCCGGCGTAGTCGTCAAGGACGGTCACTATCCGGGCTGAATCAAGCTCTCCCCTGAACTGCATATTATCAGACCTCCTAGGGTGTTACTTTTTTGACCTTCCTGGCAGGAGCATTGCCAAAGCACCGACCACAAGCGCCGGCACAAGCCAACCCAACCCCTGGCCGCCAAGGGGAAGCTTCGCCGTCATGGCACTGAAAGGATTGTCAGCCATGCCCATGCCACCGAGAAAATCACCAATGCTCAAGATGACCGCTGTAATAATGGCACCCTGGAGGGCCGGCTTGTACTTGCTGAAGTCAAAAAGGCTTCCCACCAGCAGAACAATAATAGCCGGATAGACCAGCATAAGCCAGGGTACGGTGTAACCTACGATCTTGCCGAGCCCTACCGTCCCGATGCCAAAGCCGACGAGGCTCGAGACAGCAACAATGGTCTTGTACTGCAGTTTGCCCCCGGACATCTCCTGGAAGACATCACCTGCCGTGGAAGTCAGACCGACGGAGGTGGTGAAGCAGGCGAATGCAAGAAGCAGCGCGAAAACGGCCTTTCCTACAGCCCCCAGTACTCCCTCTGCGATCATGACGGTGTAGACCCCTATTCCCGCATCGGGGAAAATGGTGCTGGCCGTGGCGCCAAGGTAGGTGATGCCCGTGGACGTGACCAAAAGTCCCAGTGCAACTGCGGGGCCAATGTAGGAGAGATTTCGGGTCTGGGCATCTTTATCAGTGATCCCTCTCAAATGGAGCTCCTTGAGGATCCAGCCCCCGAACAGGGCCGCTCCGAGGGCATTCATGGTGTTGTATCCGTTAAGGACACCGTCGGCAAGTGGGTTTCCGGAGCCTGTCGCCGGTACTGGGCCGATGGGAGAAACGATTCCCTTGATTATCAGTACCGCCATGAAAATTATCAACGCCGGTGAGAGGATCTTTCCGAGCCTGTCGATGACCTGGGCCCTGTTGAAGGCCACCCAGTAGTTAAGTGCAAAGAAGACCGCCAGGGTCCCCACCAGGGGGAAGTTGGGGAAGAAAAGAGCCACGGCCATCTCGTGGGTGGCCGAGGAAACGCGCGGAAGGATAAAGACGGGACCGATGATCAGCATGCAGATAGTTGTGAAAACAACTCCAAAAGCCCTTCCCAGGGTTCGGGAACTCATCTCGAGAAGTGTCTTTTGCTGTCGTGCTACCGCAAGGTAGGCCACAAGGACCCCCAGACTGTTGATGATCCCGTAGCCCATTGCTGCAGTGAACCAGGACGCACCGGATCCCTTGCCAAGGATCGGGGGAAAGATAACATCACCCACACCAAAATGCCCCGAAAAGAGGGCTGCCGAAATGACCGCAAGTGCTCCGAATGACAACAGATCCTGTTTCTCCTTGGACACCTCACTCTACCTCCTAAAAAATTTCGGCTTTTGATTTTGATTATCAATACCAGATAAAAGCCGTTGAGCAATTCTAGCAAATATTAAATCTTTTGGGTAGAGTCCTGATGGAAAAGAGAAACATTGAAAGGGTTCATTTGTGAAAAAACCTGGCGAACAAATCCAGGTTAAAAATCGGCGCCTCGGCGAGATCTGATACCTTTTGAGTAGGGATGTCGAACCTCCCTCATCTCCGTCACAAGGTCGGCCAAATCGAGAAAGGCTTTGGGGGCAGCTCTCCCTGTGAGGACAACCTCAACGTGGCGAGGCCTTCCAATGATGGCTTGAGCCACCTCTTCAGGGTCCACCATCCCGTAGTCGACAGCCACATTTATCTCATCCAGCACTACAAGGTCATAGGAACCCGATGACAGGCACTCCAATGCCAGAGATACCCCCTTCGCGGCCTCACTGCGGTCCACTTCGCTCTCGCTTCCCCGGTTGACATAGTCGGCAGTCCCGGTCCGTTCATGACGGACTCCCTGAAGAAGTTTGAGACCAGCGATCTCACCGTAGAAATCCCACCCTTTCATGAACTGGATGAACGCCACCTTCCCGCCGTGGCCGCAGACCCTGAGTGAAAGACCGAGAGCAGCAGTGGTCTTCCCCTTGCCGTTACCAGTGTAGACCTGGACAAGTCCCGGATCGAACAGCATAGGAGATCCTCCCTTCCGATGAGCACAATTATAATACCGGCAGGTGATATCGGGAGACCTTTCCATTATCCTTGTAATTGCAGAAAGATGCCCCTGCTGGAGGCCAGAATTGAAGATAAAGGTCAACCCCGAAGATTTCCAGGTGGAAGAGATACTCGCCAGGCCGCTGGTCCAGACACCTGCCGCCCATCGGGTTTACAGGCTTCGGAAGCGCAACTGGAACACCTTGGACGCACTGGCGGAGATAGCCCGTTCCAGGGATGTGGAACTCAGGGACCTTCACTGGTGTGGAAGGAAGGACAGGTCTGCGCTGACAGAACAGTATTTTTCTACGTTATCACAGGTGGACATGACCTTTCGAAGCATGAACCTTTCGGCAGAGTTCGCGGGCTTCTCCGATTCGAGACTTGGACCAGGGTCCATTTCAGGGAACCGCTTCCGTATAGTGCTCAGGGACCTGGACGCTCAGGAGTCTGAAGGTATCGACAAACGCCTGGAGGAGACAAAACTCTTTGGTTTTGCCAACTACTTCGACGATCAACGCTTCGGGGACGTATCCGATGGAGGGGTTTTGGCGGGAGAGATGATCGTCAAGCGGCGATACGGAGAGGCTCTGAAGTGCATCTTCACAACCTTCCACCCCAAGGCTCCTGAAAGGGTAAAGGCAAGAAAGGCCGAGATCGCCTCAAAGTGGGGGAACTGGAAGGTTCTGTCCCCACTCTGCCCTGAACCTCGACTCCGCGGGATGCTTGAGGTATTGACCCGCGGTGGGAGCGAACTGCAGGCGCTCGGAAAACTTCCCCGGGAGGAGATGTCCCAGTACCTCTCCTCCTACCAGAGCTTCCTTTGGAACCTTCTTCTTGAAGGTATTCTCAAAGAGACCGTGGGGAACCTCTTCACGATCAGGTGCCGTCCTGTGGATCTGTTGCAGTACCGTGATCTTACACGGGAAGCTTTCAGGAGACTGGCAGAGCTGGTCATTCCCACACCGGCGGCAGGGATGCCAGAGATCCCCGGAGGATTCGGAAAGGTGCTCTCCAGGGTTCTCTACAGCCGTGGAGTGAGGCTCTCCAAACTTCGTCTGCCAGAGATCCACCAGGCCTTCCTCTCGTCCTTCGGACGCAGGGCAATATCAGTGCCGGAGGAGTTCAAATGGGAAGAAGCCCCCGACCGCCTCTTCCCCGGCAGACGGATCATATCCCTGGAGTTCATCTTGCCAGCAGGATCATATGCTACGATGCTCATAAAATCAGTAAATAGAGGTTAATTTAAGCTGGAAGGAGTGTCTCCCATGCGAAAAGTCCCAGCCCTGAGAGAGGGGGATACAGTGGCTTTCATCTCCCCTTCAAGCCAGTCTTCGATGGATTCGATCGAGAAAGCCGCCAAGATCACTGAGGACATGGGGTTCAAGGTCAAGATAACCCGCAGCTGCTACGAATCCGAGGGTTATCACTCCGGACCGGACTTCGTAAGGGCCGATGACCTGAACAGGATGTTCATGGACCCCGACGTCAGCGGCATCTTCTGCGTTCGCGGAGGAGATGGCGCCATCCGGCTCCCTCAGAGGGTGGACCTCGATGCTGTCTACAGAAACCCCAAGGTCTTTCTCGGATACAGCGACATAACGATCCTTCACCTGATGCTCAACAGACCCCGGGGGTTCATTACCTTTCACGGTCCGATGCCCGCCAGCGAGTTTGTTCGCGACTCCTTCCCTGGGTATGTAAGGGACAGTCTTCTCAGGGCTGTTACCAGCACCGAACCTCTGGGAGAGATCGTACCCTACGAAAGTGCGCCCCCTATGGAGCCCCTCGTCCCGGGAACTGCCGAAGGAGAAACGATCGGGGGGAACCTTGCCCTCGTCTGCTCACTCCTTGGGACACCCTGGGAGATCGATACAAGGGGGAAGATCCTTCTGCTGGAGGACACCAACGAGCCCGTCTACCGCATCGACAGGATGCTGACCCAGTTGAGGCTGGCGGGAAAACTGGATGCGGCGGCGGGGATCGTGCTGGGCCAGTTCACCAATATCCAGCCTAGAAAGCCGAAGGACTCCTTCACCCTGCAGGAGGTCCTGGAGGCGGTCGTTGCGCCGGTGGGGAGGCCGACCCTTATTAACGGGTGTTTCGGGCACGACGTAAAGAAGGCGACGATACCCCTGGGCGTCAGGGCTGTGCTGGACGGCTCAAGATCGACGCTTACTGTGATCGAGGCAGGGGTGGAGTAGGTAATTCGCAAGACGTTAGAAAATGCAAAGACCAAAAGCGTCAACGGCGAACGTTTAGGACAAGTCCGGAACAAAAGATCTGTATGACTCTCCGGTTTACCGTTGACTGTTTTACCGTTTACAAGGTCCCTCATTGGACCGACGATCCCCTCTTTAAAGCACCTCCCTCGTTAAAGCACCTCGGGACCTTGTCGGGACTATGTCGGGACGAGGTGCCAAGAGCGAAGCGAAAGGGCGTGCCCCTCGTTAACACTCCTTGGGACCAGGTCCTTCAGCTTGTTTGGAGGGTAGGCTTCGCTCTGCCCCAAGCGCATAATCCCGAGTCGATTTTCGAGGGGTAGCGCCAGAGTACGCGTTTGATCTTTTGATTTAGGAATAACGACCCAAAACCTGAGGTGTTCATGACCCTGTTATCCTTGTCCCTTCTCGTTATCGCGGCATTTCTGCATGCGGGATGGAACCTGGTCGCCAAGCGGGTCGCCGGCGGCGCAGCATTCACATGGCTCTTCTCGTCTTTCTCTGTTTTGCTGCTGTTCCCCTTCGCTCTCTCCGCCACATCGGGGAAGGGGTGTTTCTTGGGCACGGAACTGCTTCTTTTCGCCTCGGGGAGCGCTGTCTTCGAAACCGGCTATTTTCTCTTTCTCCAGAGAGGATACAAAGCAGGCGACATGTCTGTGATCTACCCCCTTGCAAGGGGAACCGGGCCCCTGGTAGCAACTTTTCTGGCCATCGTTGTCCTGGGCGAAAGGCCGACCCCTCTTAACCTGGCGGGAACGGGCCTTGTCGTAGCTGGCATCCTCTGGATCGCCGGATTTTCTCCCCACCTGAAGGACTTCCGTTCAAGGACTGCACCACTTCTTGGCATTGCGACGGGAGTATGCATTGCCGGGTATTCCCTAGTGGACAGGATGGCTGTCGGGGAAAGAGGCTTTCCGCCGACGCTCTTCTTCTTTGCTGTCATAGTAATTCAGGTCATGTTCCTGACGCCTCTTGCTCTTCGAGAGAGCGAAGGGATCTTGTTACAGTGGACTTATTACAGAAGACCGGCTTTTACCATAGCCTTCCTGGCCACCTCTGCCTACCTGGCCGTGCTGTATGCTCTTTCTATCACCCCCCTGAGCCTTATCGCACCAGCCAGAGAGGCAAGTATCGTGATCGGTACATTTCTTGGGGCAACAGTACTCGGGGAGGGGTACAAGAAACGCAGGATGACAGGATCTGCGATCATTCTGGCAGGGATAGCGTTACTGGCGGCAGGGTAGTACCGCGAGTAACGATTGAGGAGAACAGAGAATGAAGAACGATCGAGTCAGGGGACCAGGCACGGGATCATTGGGACAGGGTACCCTCTTCGATAACGACCATACAGCGGAGGAAAGCCCTGAGAGGAGCATTTCCGGTGTGAAAGTCCGGGATGTTAACTGCAGGTCTGCGCTTAACAGGACCAAAATACCAGGCTTCGACTACTGCATGAACCCTTACGGAGGTTGTACTCACGGCTGTGTCTACTGTTATGCCTCATTCATGTGCCGGTTTTCGGGGCACGAGGAGAAGTGGGGAGAATATCTGGACGTGAAGGCTAACTTCCCGTCGATCCTGGCACGGCAGCTGGAGCGTTCAAGGACAACCCCGTCGGGGAGAGTCCTCCTGGGGACTGTTACAGACGCTTATCAGCCTGCAGAAAGCAGATACCGGTTAACCCGCTCAAGCCTTGAGATCCTTGCGGGACATCCCCGGATGGAGGTCCACGTGCTGACCAAGTCAGCCCTGGTCCGACGGGATATTCCGGTCCTGAGAAAGTTGAAAGGCTGCGAGGTTGGCTTCACTATAACCACACTGGATGAAGGGATCGCAAGGATAATGGAGCCGGGGGCCTCTTCCCCGCTGCTTCGCATTGAAACCGCGGAAGAGCTCATGAAAGAGGGTATACCTGTCTGGGTCTTCGTTGCCCCTCTTTTGCCAGGACTTACCGACAGGAAGGACTCTGTTCTGGAACTCCTTGCAGCACTCGGAGAAAAGGGTATCAGGCATGTGGGTTTTGATCCCCTCAACCCCTACCCTGCAGTGATCGAACGTCTCAGGGGCACATACCGTCGCCACTTTCCAGACCAATTGGTTATACTGGAGGAGTTCATCAAGCAACCCCGAAACCTCAGGCGAGAGACGGCGAAGCATTTCCGAAGAATGACGGCGGGCCGGTGAACGATCTGGCAGCCGGGAGAAAGGGAGGAAGTGTCCATGAAATACATCAAGTACCAGAAGGATGGGCAAACAGGCTGGGGCATACTGGAGGGCAACGTGATATCCGCCCTGACAGGGGCTCCTTGGAACACAAGAGAGCTGTCGGGGGAGTACCCTCTGCTTGAAGAAGTATGCCTTCTTCCTCCGACCGAGCCGGCAAACATTTTCTGCGTAGGCTTGAACTACGAGGACCACGCGAAGGAATCGGGGAGCGAACTGCCCGAGGAACCTCATATCTTCCTCAAGGGTACCAACTCCCTCCTGGAACACGAAGGGACGATCCTTATCCCTGGCTGGGCTGGAAGAGTGGATTACGAGGGGGAGCTTGCCGTGGTCATCGGCAAGAGGTGCAGGAACGTCTCCGAAGCAGAAGCCCCAGGCGTGATCTTCGGTTTGACCTGCCTCAACGACGTTACCGCCCGGGATCTGCAGAAGAAAGACGCTCACTTGACCCGCTCGAAGAGTTTCGACACCTTCTGCCCTATGGGGCCCTGGATCGTTACCGGCAGTGAGACGAAAGGGAGGAAGATCGAGACCAGGCTCAACGACAAGGTGGTGCAGTCCTCGAACACTGACATGATGGGTTTTCCCGTTCCCCGGATAATCTCCTACATCACCCGCTTTTCCACCCTCATGCCGGGAGACGTAATAGCAACTGGGACCCCGGCGGGGATAGGTCCAATGAAGGCCGGTGACGTTGTGGAAGTGGAGATCGAAGGCCTGGGGACCCTGAAGAATCACTGCGAGGCTGACCCCAGGGGTTGAACGATCCCAGGACAACTTCCAGTGGGAAAGTGATGCAGGAGAGGTGATCCTTGAATGCTTTACCGGAAAGTGCCAAAGAGCGGAGACGAACTGTCAATTCTGGGATTCGGGTG
The DNA here is from genome assembly GCA_012729145.1 of Synergistaceae bacterium. Taxonomy (GTDB): domain Bacteria; phylum Synergistota; class Synergistia; order Synergistales; family Thermovirgaceae; genus 58-81. Next base: position 9,803 of record JAAYDT010000056.1, read on the forward strand.
CATGCGGCTCCCCGTCAAGGACGGCCGTATCGACGAGGAACGTGCCACCGCCCAGATACACTACGCCATCGACAGGGGCGTCAACTATATCGACACGGCCTGGACCTATCATGGAGGAGAGAGCGAGACCTTCCTCGGGAAGGCACTGAAGGACGGTTACAGGGAGAGAGTTAAACTGGCGACCAAACTCCCCTCCTACCTTATGAGATCCCGGGAAGATATGGACCGGTTCCTTGACGCCCAGTTGGAAAAACTTCAGACAGACCACATAGACTACTACCTTATGCACACTCTGACCGGCCCCCTGTGGAATTGCGTGGATACCATGGGCGCAAGGGACTTCCTTGACAAGGCGAGGTCAGACGGGAGGATAGTGAACGCAGGTTTCTCCTTTCACGGCCTTCCTGCAGATTTTGCCCCTATAGTGGATTCCTATGGTTGGGAATTCTGCCTTATCCAGTACAACTACCTGGACGAGGAAAACCAGGCCGGAACAAAAGGCCTGAAATACGCCGCTTCAAAGGGTCTGGGGGTCTTTGTAATGGAGCCGCTCCGTGGGGGAAACCTGGGCCTCCCTGAAGCACCTCCACCCGTGGCTGCCATATGGGAAGAAGCCCCGGTAAAGAGGACTCCCGTGGAGTGGGCCTTTCGTTGGGTCTGGGACCACCCCGAGGTGGTTGTGGTCTTGTCGGGTATGAACGAGGAATCCCATATAGAGGAGAACCTGAAGATAGCCAGTGAGGCTCTTCCCGACTCGCTGACCGTAGAAGAGAAAAGTCTGGTGAAAAGGGCTGCCGACAAATACAGGGATATCATGAAGGTCAACTGTTCCGGATGCGGATACTGCATGCCCTGTCCTGCGGGTGTGAATATCCCCTCCTGTTTCGAGGTCTACAACAAGATGCATCTCTTCGGAAACTCCGAGGAGGGGAAGAACTCTTACGTGGTGAAGATGAGCGGGATCACACGAAGAGGAGAGAGCAACTACGCCTCCCAGTGCGTAGAGTGCGGGAAATGCTTGAAGAAATGCCCCCAGGGTCTGGATATTCCCCTTCTGTTGAAGGATGTGGTGGCAGAACTGGAAGGGCCTGACCTGGAGGAGAGAGCTCTCGAAATGGCTCGCAGAATGAACATCAACTCCTGAGTCATTTCGGTCTTCCAAAAAAGAAAAGCGACGGGTCCTCCCGTCGCTTTTCTTTTACATTTCCGGTTGGGGTTTTACTTTCGGAAATACGTCATTGAAGGATCGGGCCTTCCGACAAAACAAATATACCGGAAGCCGTAATGCTTAATGATACGCAGTGCTGTCTCAGCTTCTTCCCGGCTGGAGGCGAAATCGAGTACCCAGTGCGAGCCGTCCACTATCTTCCAGCGACCGTCGACATTCTTGACCTCGATGGTCCCAGGGTTGAAACCTATACAGTCCTCGCCGGAGAGGGAACCTGAAGGGGCCTGGCCTCCTGCTGTCCAATAGGTCATCGAGGGATCCGGACGCCCAACGTAGCATGCCTTGTCCAGTCCGTAGCTCCAGATGATATTCAGCGCCTTGTCGGCCTCAGGTTTCTTGTTTCCAAAATCCAGGATCCAGTGGTCTCCATCGACGATCTTCCACCTTCCGCCAATATTCTTGACCTGGACATTGGACGGACTCAGGGAAAGACAGTCTTCCGGCAGAAGAAGGGGGATTGCCCCGGCAAGGACCGGTTCCAGGGGTTTCGGGATCAGGGTGATCTTTCTGTTCGCCAGGAATTCGACCTCAAGCCAGCCCGGCACCAGACCCGGCTTGTCGGCAGCTCTCGGGTAGATCATTTTCCCCTTGATCCTTCCGCTGTCAGGTGAGTACTGTCCCGTAAGGACCTTGGTCTCGTAAGGGTAACCCTCGTACCACCAGCTCGCCACAAATCGGTCATTACCCACTACACCTTTGAATATGGTAGCCGCGTGGACCCCACCGAAAGCACCCAGGGTTATTGAGACTCTCTCTCCTTCCTGTTCTATCTCCATGGTTGTGGAGGTCTCAGAGATCGCCATCCGGGAAGGCTCCCTGTCGGTAAAATAGTTAAAACCGTGAACCTTTACATCCCAAGTGCCGGAGATGTCCTGAGCCTGGACAGCATTGGCCGAGACAAGAAGCAAGAGAAGGACAGTCAACGGGAAAAGCAACCTTTTTGCCAACTTCCCCAACCCCTTTCTTTTTATAACAAAGAATGTTTACCTGGTTATCATAGCACCAGGTTCAAGTATATGAAATAACC
>JAAYDT010000057.1 GCA_012729145.1 Synergistaceae bacterium
AGGCTATCGCCCGGGGTATTGTCGAGGCCGGTTGCGAGGTGGCGGCCGCCTATCCGGGCACACCGTCGTCGGAGATCCTGCCCTCAATAGCAAAGTGGGCCGACGATCTCGGGACGAGAACCATAGTAGAGTGGGGGGCCAACGAAAAGGTCGCCTACGAGATGGCCGCCGCTGCATCCTTCGCAGGGAAGCGGTCATGTGCGGTCATGAAACAGGTAGGTCTCAACGTGGCAGCAGACCCCTTCATGAGCGTCTCACACTTCGATATCAAGGGCGGTTTCCTGCTGGTCGTCGCAGACGATCCAGGCCCTCACAGCTCCCAGACCGAACAGGACAGCCGTTTCTTCGCCATGTTCGCCAAGATACCCTGTTTCGATCCGGCAACGGCTGTGGAGGCAAAGGAGATGGTCTTTGATGCCTATGATCTCTCCGAAAGACACAAGATAGTAACGATGCTGAGGCCCGGCGTCAGGGTCGACCACTGCCGCCAGGATGTGGAGCTGAAGGACGTGATCGATATCTCCAGGCCAGCCTCCTTCGAGAAGGACCCAAGGCGCTGGGTCTGCCTTCCTGCCAGCGTAAGAGTGAACCATCCTCAGCTGAACGCCAAGCGGGAGGCCATCCGCGAGGAGTTCGAGACCGGATTCTCAAAATACAACTACGAAGTTCCCGCGAAGAAAAAGGCCAGGCTCGGGGTCATTGCCGGAGGGGTCTCCTTCTCGATAGTCATGGATATTCTCAAGGCCTGGGGGGCCGACGATATCTCCGTCCTTAAGATAGGCACCCCGCATCCCCTTCCCCTCAGAATGGTGGAGGATTTCATATCAAGGCACGACAACGTGGTGGTCCTCGAGGAGACCTACCCTGTGATCGAGATGCAGCTCAACGACAGGACGAAGATCAAGGGAAGATGGAACGGCTGGGTCCCCGGAGCAGGGGAACTGCTTCCGGAATTCATCGAGGAGATCCTCTGCAGGGTACTGGGTAAAGAGGCTCCGGAGGGGGCTTCGGCGGAGCTCAAGAAAGCCGCCGAGGATCTCAACATCACGCCGCGGCGCCCGATGCTCTGCCCCGGATGCCCTCACAGGGCCAGCTTCTTCTCAATCAGGCAGACCCTGCCCAAGGCGATCTACCCCTCTGACATAGGCTGCTATACCCTCGGTGTAAACCAGGGCATGGTCGATGCCGTTGTCGACATGGGCGCTTCGATAACACAGGCCTCGGGGCTCTTTATGGCCTACAAGGCCGACGGCAAGGAGCAGCCCATTGTTGCCACCATCGGTGACTCCACCTTCTTCCACATGGGTCTCCCCGGCCTTGCCAGCGCTGTCTACAACAAGCACGTCTTTGTCCTGGCCATACTGGACAATAGCCTTACTGCCATGACGGGGGGACAGTCACACCCCGGTATCGGCGACAAACTGAGGAAGGGCGAGACCGGCAGAAGGGTCGACCTGGAGAGCGCAGTGAAGGGATGTGGCGTCAACTGGGTCAAGACCACCGAAGCCTACGACATCTCCACCTCCCGGACCCTTGTCAAGGAGGCCTGGGATTACGCCAGGACCCACGAGGAACCGGCGGTGGTTATCTTCAGACACCCCTGCATGCTCCTCAGGCAGAAGCAGGCCGTGATACCCGTAACGGTGGATCCCGAGAAGTGCATAGGATGCAAGTTCTGCATCAACTTTTTCAACTGCCCCGGACTTGTCTTCGACGAAAAGTCCAAAAAGGCATACATTGACGAAAGGTTCTGCGTGAAGTGCGGAGTCTGCATTAATGTCTGCCCCCACGGGGCCATCCTCGCGACAGAAGGGGAGGAAGCCTAGCCATGCAGTACGTGATAGTTGGGATCGGAGGACAGGGGATACTCTTTTCCAGCCGTGTCCTTGGTCATATTGCCCTCTCCAGGGGTGAAAGGGTCGTCGGAAGCGAGGTCCACGGCATGGCCCAGCGTGGAGGGTCGGTCATAAGCCACTTCAAGGTAGGGGATTACAGCAGCCCCATGGTGAAGGCGAAGGAGGCTGATGTGCTCCTTGCTTTCGACCAGAACGAGGCCGTCAGGAACCTGCATTTCCTGAAGCAGGGCGGGCACGCCATAATAAACACTCACGAACCCGCCTTCATCGAGAACCCTTCGCTCAGGAAGTGGATGTCCGATCGGGGCGTCAAGGTTCACACGGTGATGGGGTATGACATCCTGAAAAGGGAAATGGGAGGCCGTTTCCTCTTCCTCAACGTCCTTATCCTCGGGGCCATGTGCGGCGCAGGAGTGGGGAACGTGACCATTGAAGAGGTGCGCGAGGCAGTTAGGGTGCTGGCGCCCGCGAAATTCGTCGAAGATAACGTAAAAGCGGTGGATCTGGGTCATGCGGGAGCCAGTAGATGACAGAATAACAGGATCGAAGCGGGGAGCCGGGAATGGGCTCCCCGCTTACCGGGCCCCGAGGGCAAGAAAAGCCTACACCCTGGTCGAGACAGCCGTAGTACTCTCCATCGTAATAGCGATCTCCTTTACCGTCTCCCCGATAGTAACGGGACTGATCTCACAGAGGGCTGGGAGTGAACTTGCCGCCAGGGCCGAAGCAAGGAACATGGCAAGATGGATCGAGAGGACCCTTCAGAAGGCCTGCCTGCACCGCAGGGCTTTTAACGTCAAATATCTTTCAGGTTTCCGGCAGGAGTTTCTGATCCTGTGGTTCGACCCGCCCGAATATGAGAGATATCAGACTAACGGGAGGTGTCTTGTTTACTTCAAGTCGACCTCCACTCAGGATAGGTGCTATACTCCAGCGTGGCATACAATGACACCGGCCTTCACGCTGTATGTCTACACTCCTGGGAGATCGAAGAAGAAGATCGCCGAAATAGCCGTGTCGGGCTACTGCTCGGTAAGACTTACGGAGTTCCCCTGAAGACCGGCGAGGATCTGATAGTTTGGAGGGCTTGATGGTGGCGGTTAAACCCTGGTGGAGAGAGACAATAGAGACTGTTCTGTGGGCTCTGGTCCTTGCGCTGGTGCTGAGGGCTCTGGTCATACAGGCTTTCTGGATCCCTAGCGGCTCGATGATACCGACCCTTCTTCCCCGTGACAGGGTGTTGGTGGCCAAGTTCTGGTATTCCTTCGCCGAGCCCAAGCGGGGTCAGATAATCGTCTTCAAGTATCCCCTGGATCCGAAGAGGGATTTCGTCAAGAGGCTCATCGGTCTCCCCGGGGAGACGGTGGAGATCGTTGAAGGAACGGTGATGATAGACGGCGAACCCCTCCAGGAGCCCTATGTGAAGAACCGTGACAGCCTAAGCTTCGGCCCCCTTGAGGTCCCCGAGGGGAACTACTTCATGCTGGGGGACAACAGACCCAACTCCCAGGACAGCCGTTTCTGGGGTTTCGTGCCCGAGGCCAACATCAAGGGCCCTGCCTTTATTCGCTACTGGCCCATACCAAGGGTTGGAGGGCTCTACAAGGAATGACCAGGACCGTATGGTACCCGGGTCACATGGCCCGGGGCCTGAGGAAACTCAGGGAGCTCTCGGAGAAACTGGATCTTCTGGTAGAGGTTCGCGATGCCAGGGCTCCCGCCCTGACAGGGTCCCCCTTCAGCGAACAGGTGGCCAGGTTCAGGCCGGTCTGGATAGTTCTTTCGAAAAAGGACCTGGCCGTCGAAGAAGCCACCGCCAGGTGGCTTTCCTTTTTTCGAGACCAGGGGGGAAAGGCCTGGGCCCTGGATCTGAGGAAGGGGAACCTGGAGCCCCTGCTCAGGACGGCGGCCCGGCTCAGGCCCTCTCACAGGGAGCTTAGGCTGGCCGTAATAGGCATTCCCAACGTTGGCAAGTCCCAGCTCCTAAACGGCATTATAGGCAAGAACACGGCACCGGTCGGGGGTATCCCGGGGATCACCAGGGGAGTCTCATGGTACAAGGGGAAGGGATTCCTGGTGGTCGACTCTCCAGGAATAGTGGACCCGAGATCCCACAGGGAGGTACACCGTAGGCTGGCCTGGCTCGGCAGCAGCAGGAGCGATGTGATAGGAGGCTACGAGGACCTTGCCGAGGGACTGGTCCGTTTCCTGGGTGGGTCGTCCATGCTTGAGAGGACCCTATCCTCGTGGGAGATGGAAAGACTGGACGAAACCCCCTCCGACACTTTGCGGAGGATAGGGGTAAGGCTGGGATGCCTTGTAAAGGGGGGCGAGGTGAATATGGATCTTGCCGGGAAGAGGTTCATCGAGGCCTTCTCCACGGGAAGGATCGGAAGGTTCACCCTGGAAGAGCCCGGCGACAGGCGCCCCTGGGAGGACGAACCGTGATAGTGGCGGGGGTTGATGAAGCTGGGAGAGGACCCCTTGCAGGCCCTGTCGTGGCGGCTGCCGTGATCCTTGACAGGGGCGAAACGGCCCGCCTCCTCTCAATGGGCCTGAAGGATTCAAAGAGACTTTCTTCCTCCTCAAGAGAGGCTATTTTCAAAGAGATGAAGAGAATGGGCGTCGCCTGGCGAGCCCAGGCGGCCTCACCTGGAAGGATAGACAGGGACAACATACTGCAGGCTACGCTGTGGGCGATGAACAGAAGCGTAACAATGCTTCCGAGAGAGCCGGGCCTGGTTGTGGTCGACGGTAGCACTCCCATTCCGGGGCTTGGTGTCCCGCAGAGGGCGCTCCCCGGCGCCGACGGCATGGTGCCGGCAGTGGCAGCAGCTTCGGTGGTGGCAAAGGTACTGAGGGACAGGGCCATGTGTTCCCTGGACAGCATTTTCCCATGCTACGGGTTCCGCCGCCACAAGGGCTACGCCTCCCGGGAGCACGTTGAGGCCCTCCGCCGGGAGGGTCCAAGCAGGATACACAGGACCAGCTTCCAGGTCAGGGGCTGGACCTAGCAGATTAAAGGGTTCCATTCATTCCTCCGTTCACCTGGAACGGGAATATCCGGAAACCGAAAGGGAGAAGGAAATGGCAAAACATATCGATCTTGGAGCCGCCGGGGAGGCCATGGCGGCCAGGGAGCTGTTGAAGCTTGGCTACAGGCTGATCGACACCAACGTCCGTATGAAGATGGGTGAACTGGACATTGTGGCCGAAGAGGGCGGGGAGATGGTCGTGGTGGAGGTCCGGACAAGGACCCTGGGCAGGATGGTCCCCCCTGAAGCTACCGTCGGCCCTTCGAAGATACGGAAGCTGGTCAGGACCGGGAGAACCTACATGGAATCCGTCGGATGGGAAGGCCCGTGGAGGATAGACATAGCAGCCATAACCGTGGGGTCCGATGGTAGTCCGAAGCTGGAGGTCTTCCGGGATATCACTGTGGGGATAATTGAGCCATGAACGTCGTTCACGGCGTCACCCTACAGGGTATAAAGGCCCTGAAGGTCGAAGTTGAAGTGGAGATAACGGGGGGACTCTTTGTGATCGCGGTGGTGGGGCTTCCTGATGCCTCCGTGAAGGAGGCTCGCGAGAGGGTGAGGGCTGCGCTGAGATCTTTGGGGGTCTCAGTAAAGGGGAGGGTGGCCGTCAACCTGGCGCCGGCCGACAGCCCCAAGGAGGGTGCACTCCTGGACCTCCCCATAGCCGTAGGAATTGCTCACGCCAAGGGGGAGATCAGGGTGCCCGGGCCCACTCTTTTCATGGGTGAGCTCGCACTGGACGGCAGGGTCAGAAGGGTCAGGGGAGCGGTTCCGGCGGCACTTCTGGCAAGAGATCTGGGGTTCCCGCTCTTCGTCCCCGAGGGCAACGCCCGGGAGGTCTCCCTGGTAAAGGGGGTCAGGGCCTGGCAGGTCGGGCATATCCGTGAACTCTTCGCTCACCTCAGGGGGCAAAGCCAGCTCAAGGTCATTGAGCAGGCTGAGGAGGCTACCGGCGACCCCGAGCCGGACCCCGACTTTTCAGACATCAAGGGGCAGGTTGCTGCCAAGAGGGCTCTGGAGATAGCCGCGGCAGGCCACCATAATGTTCTTCTCACTGGCTCTCCTGGCTCAGGCAAGACCCTTCTTGCAAGGGCCCTTAAGGACATACTCCCCCCGCTCTCCGATGAAGAGATGATGGAAGTGCTCCTGGTGAGAAGTACCGTCGGGCTTCCCCTTGACAGCTCCCGTCGCCGTCCCTTCAGGGCAATTCACCACACCTCCAGTACCATTTCGGTCTGCGGAGGCGGGACGAACCTGCGACCCGGGGAGGTTAGCCTGGCTCACAGGGGAGTCCTGTTCCTCGACGAGTTCACCGAGTTCAGGAGAGACCTGCTCGAGTCCCTGAGGCAGCCCCTGGAGGACGGCTTCATCTCCGTGAGCAGGGCCAGCGGGAGTGTGACCTATCCCGCCAGGGTGCTGTTTGTGGCCGCATGCAATCCATGCCCATGCGGCTTCCTGGGGGATCCCGTCGAGCCGTGCCGGTGTTCTCCTTCTGCCGTGGACCGTTACCGTCGCAAGATGTCAGGACCCATACTTGACAGGATCGATCTCTGCGTAACCGTTCCGAGGCTTACGCCCGACGAGCTTGTACAGGCCGAGGGGCAGGGGGGAGAGAGCAGCACCCGGGTGAGGGAGAGGGTCCTGCGAGCGAGGGAGGTCCAGTGGGATCGGTGGAAGAACCTGGGATACCAGTGCAACGCCGAGTTGCCTGAAAAGGCTCTCAGGAAACAGGTAAGGCTTGACCTCGACGGGAGGCGTTTTCTGAAGGATGTGGCGGGAAGGATCCGCCTCTCCGGAAGGGGGATCAGCAGGGTCCTCAAGGTGGCCAGGACTATAGCCGACCTGGCTGGCGAAGAAAATCTTTCGACGGTCCACCTGGCCGAGGCCCTGGCCTTCAGGGAAGGAGGTGACCTGCCCTGGGACCGGTAAAGAGGGCGATGCTCATGCTGAACGCCTGCGGGTGTTTCGATGCAAGGATCTTGACGATCATCGAGAGCCGGAGGATATCCTGGGAGGATCTTGCCTCCGGGTCTGGCGCGGCCATGGACAGACTTGGGATGAAGGAATCTGCCCGAAAGGAGTTTCTGGGTCTGCTATCGTCGGGGTGGTACGACAGGGAGGTCGAGAGTTGCGAAAGTATGGGTGTCAGGCTGATCTTTTCCGGTGATCCCGGCTACCCGTCCATGCTGGCTGACATGATCGATCCGCCTCTGGTGCTATACGAAAGCGGTTCGGGGCTACCCAGTGGGGAAAGAGTGGCGGTCGTAGGTACCAGGAGGTGTACCTCCTACGGCTCGAACTGCGCATCGGACCTGGCTTCCGTCCTGGTCGATGTCGGCGTTGCAGTAGTAAGCGGGGGGGCCAGGGGGATCGATGCCGCCGCGCACAGGGGGTGCATGTCTTCCGGCGGCAGGACCGTCGCTGTGACAGGAACAGGAGCGGATATCTCCTATCCCGCCTCCCACTCGGCTCTGTTCAGGGAGATAAGAGAAGAGGGCTGTCTTCTGACGGAGTTTCCCCTCGGGACGCCTCCAAGGCCATGGAACTTCCCCAGGCGCAACAGGCTGATAGCCGGCCTGTGCTCCAGGTGCGTGGTCGTCGAAGCCCCTGAGAAGAGCGGCGCGGTCCTGACCGCCAGGCTTGCACTCGAAGCAGGCAGGGAGGTATGGGCTGTGCCTGGTCGTATCACCGACGGCGTCTGCAAAGGGTCGAACGCCCTCATATCGGACGGGGCTATGCCTCTGGTGGATATCCGGGTCTTCGCGGCACTGGTCTCGGGAAGACAAGGGGCGCTCTTCCCCACAGGTGGGCGTCGGGAGGATACGGCAGGTCCTGTCCTCACTCCGGAGGAGGCAGAGGTTCTTCGGATCCTGGCCGATCACGGTGAAATGACGGTTGACAACATCTCGGCGGAAGGTAAAATGAGCGCCGCTGTCGTGCTAAGGGGCCTTGGGGTACTCTCGGCATACGGCCTCGTCGCCCCTGGTGGTCCCGGCAGGTGGAGCAAGAGGACCCAGGGAAGAGGCTGACGGGCCACAGATGGGAACAGGAGGAGAGATAATGTCCGTAAGATTCATCCCCGAGGGCGAGAGCCGATTCCTCACCGATGATGCCCTGGCTCTTGTCTACCGGGTCTGTGCAGATGAAACCCTCTCGAGAGAGGTAATAGAGAACGCCCTGACAGAGGCGGTCCGCCTGAGCCTTATAGGCGACTGTCCTGTCAACGCTGACCTTTTTGAGGCCCTCCTGCAGTCCATCTGCGAAAGACAGACGGCAGGACTGAAGGAACTTCCTCTTTGCTGAAGGGTGGAGATCTGATGGCAAAGAAGACCGGGACCGCTCCCTCCAGAAGGACCACAAAGTCCAGAACCAGGTCGAAGCCTGTGAAAAAGGCTTCCCAGTCCGGGAAAAAAGCAGGCAGGACCCTGGTTATCGTTGAATCGCCATCCAAGGCCAGGACGCTGAGCAAGATCCTGGGCAGGGAATACGATATCCAGTCCAGTGTGGGGCATATTCGCGACCTTCCAAAGAGCAGGCTGGCCATCGATATCGAGAACGGCTTCGAACCAGAATACATTCTTGTAAGGGGAAAGGGCGATATAGCCCGAAACCTCAGGGAAAGGGCCTCGGTGAGCGGAAGGGTGCTAATCGCTTCCGACCCTGACAGGGAGGGAGAAGCCATTGCCTGGCACCTCTCTGGTATCCTCGGGATCGACCCCACCTCCCTCTGCCGGGTGAGGATGTACGAGATCACCCAGAAGGGGGTAAGGGAGGCCTTTGAAAAGGTCTCCACCGTGGACATGAAAAAGGTCGACGCCCAGCAGGCGAGGCGGATCCTGGACAGGCTCGTTGGCTACAAACTGAGCCCGCTGCTGTGGAACAAGATCAAGAGGGGGCTCTCCGCCGGGAGGGTACAGTCGGCAGCCCTGAAGATAATCTGCGACAGGGAGAGGGAGATCGAATCCTTCGTGCCCCAGGAGTACTGGCAGGTAACGGTGGCCGCCGAAGCCGAGGGGAGCAGGAACTACTCGCTGAGGGTCGACAGGCTTGACGGCAAATCACTGATAAAGGATGGCCGGACCCTCCTGATCAAGGATGAGACGTCCTCCGTAGAGATCGAGAAAGAGATCCACTCCAACCCCTTGAAGGTGGTCTCCTTTACCCAGAAGGAGGGTGTCCGGAAACCCCTGGCTCCCTTCAAGACCAGTACGCTTCAGCAGGAGGCGGCCAGGAGGCTGTCCTTCGCGCCCAGGAGGACCATGTCCACCGCCCAGGGGCTCTACGAGGGCGTGAATATCCCCGGCCGCGGGGCTACGGGCCTGATCACCTACATGAGGACCGACAGCCTGAGGATATCCCCCGAAGCCGTAGATTCGGCCAGGAGCTACATCAAGGACAACTTCGGCATGGAATATCAGCCCTCGTCGGTCCAGGTCTACGAGAGCAAGGGTCGCTCCCAGGACGCTCACGAGGCCATCAGGCCGACCGATGTGTCCCTTACCCCGGATTCTGTGAAGGAGTACCTTACGCCAGACCAGTTTCGGCTGTACGACCTGATATGGCGCCGTTTCTTATCCAGCCAGATGAGCCCTGCGAGAATTGCCAGGAGCACCGTGGAGGCCGCCAGCGGCAGAGTGGGGATGAGACAGTCCGGTGCCAGTGTGATCTTCGATGGATGGGGGATCCTCTGGCCTCTGGAGATGAAGGACGAGGTCATAGAGCCGGCTACAGAAGGCGAGCCCCTCGAAGTCAAGGACATATCAAGGGAGCAACGCTTCACCAGGCCTCCGTCGAGATTCACCGATGCCGGGCTTATCAAGGCCCTTGAGGACGACGGCATAGGGCGCCCCTCCACCTACGCGACCATCGTCCAGACCCT
>JAAYDT010000058.1 GCA_012729145.1 Synergistaceae bacterium
GTACCCATGTAGAGCATGTTCTCCCTGTCAGCCAGGATCACATCCTCGTCGATAACATTGCTTTTTTTCTCCTGCGATGTGGATTCCCCTGTAAGCGAGAACTCGTTTACGCGGAGGTTGAAGGCCTCCATAACCCGGATATCCGCCGGGATCTTGTCCCCCGCATCTATCTGGACTATATCGCCAGGCACAAGGTCCGACTGGGGTACTTCCGCAAGTTCTCCATCCAGCCTTACCCTTGCGGGTGACCTGATAAGGTCCTTCAGTTTCTCGAGGATCTTGCCGGCCTTGTACTCCTGGACAAAACCTATTGTCGCGTTTAACAACACTATTACGAACATCACGGTGCCGTCCCTCAAACTGCCGATGGCAAAGGAGATCAGACCCGCAAAGATCAGGACGAGAACAAGAAGGTCTTTCAGCTGGGAAAGGAAAAGAAGCCACTTGGGGGTTGATACGTCAGTCGTGATATCGTTGGGGCCGTATTTTTCACGGCGCTTTCCCTGGTCGGCCCGGGTAAGCCCCTTCTCGCCGGATTCTAGGGCTTCAAGGGTCTCTTTTGCTGTCATCCTGTAAAAAGCCTGTTCCGCCATAAAATCCTCCTGTCTCCAACCCTTTGGAGGGTCAGATCCTGATCTGGCCGCTAACAATTCATGAGACCCGGCGACCCTTTACCTGTCATTGTTGATGACAGATCTTCTTGTTGTTTAAAGCTTCTTCATCTATATTAATGCAAATCCCTCATCCTGGAGAGGCAATATTCTCTTTCCATTACTCTTGGAACAACAACCAAAACAAAAGACCTCCGGAGCGACAGACCGATCTCCAGAGGCCTTAAGAGCATGAAAAAGCGAGACCCCGGATTTTTCCGGGGTCTCGCTGATTGTCTGGCGGAGAAGGAGGGATTCGAACCCACGGGACGTTGCCGCCCAGACGCTCTCCAAGCGCCCGCCTTCGACCACTCGGCCACTTCTCCATTTGCGGTATTTATTATATGGCGGAGAGAGTGGGATTTGAACCCACGAGACGGCTCATCACCGCCTAGACGATTTCGAGTCGCCCGCCTTCGACCACTCGGCCATCCCTCCACCCTTTCCTTCCCCTCAGCGGAGGGGCAGGAAGAACTCCCGGAGCATTTTAGCACATTCTTCAGAGAGGATGCCACCCGTCACATCGCACCGGTGGTTGAGCCTGGGGTCCCTGGGAATATCGTACAAAGTGCCGCAGGCACCCCATCGGAGATCCCTTGCGCCGTAGACGATCCTCTCCAGCCGTGACTGGACTATTGCAGCGGCGCACATCGGGCAGGGCTCGAGGGTCACGTAGATAGTGCACCCTTCGAGAACCCACCTTCCCAGGTATCCGGCGGCCTCCCTCAGTGCGAGGATCTCGGCATGGGCCGAGGGATCTTTCAGGCCCTCCCTCCGGTTGTGCGCCCGACCAATGACAGAACCGTCAAGGACCACGACTGCTCCTATCGGGACCTCCCCGACGGAGGCACCCTTACGGGCCTCTTTCATGGCGATCCTCATGAAGGGTTCATGTTCCTCAGGGACCGACCTCCTGTTTTCTGTCATGGCCGCTCTCTCCTCCTGCCGAGATAGACGAGGAACCACAGCAAGGCAAGTGACATTCCCAGCGCTGACACGCCGAGAATAACCCGTCCTGTCTGGCCCTTCTCCGGGGAGGGCCCGAACAGGCCCGCCCTCGGTTCCGGGGTCTCCAGATAGAAGTGCGCCGCCTCTTTCCCATCCGATACCAGGAAGACATCCCCCTTCAGCTCTCCCGGGTGAAATCTCTCAAAGAAATCGGTGCCGGACTGTGACCTGCCGGGCCAGCCCAGCACAAGGCCGAGTCCCCTGCTCTTGCGTGATATGAGCTGGATAAAGACATCCCTCTCGAGGTCCAGCCTGGCCTTCACGCTCCTTCCCCGGGAAATGACCGTCTCTCCCTTCCGGTGAACGGCTGCAATGGGGATCCCCAGGGAGAGGATCTTCTCCAGGTCTGACGCGACTATCGCGTCGCCTTTCAGGTTCTCCCACTCCAGTTGTGACAGTGGCTTGACCTTGACCTCCAGGGCTTTCCCCAGAGTCCTCTGCCAGTCAGCGAGGATGCCAGCAACGGCTGAAAGCATTCCATCCATCGGTTCGGGACCCACGAAAAGAGAGATCTCACCGCCTGTCAGCTGGTAGGGAAGGTCCTCCAGCAAGGAGGGCAGTCGCCTTGTCGACAGGGGGGTCCGCACCTGTGACGAGCCATCAACTACGACCCAGAAGGCATCCCCTGGCAATTCTCTTTCCTTCCCTCCAGCCGGTTCAAGAACGGCTCTCAACCCTATCTCCAGAGGGCCCTGGCCGAGAAGTTTTTCCGGGATCTTCGCCGTCAGCCGATCCTTCTCCGAGGCGGACGACCTGCCCAGTTTAACAGTATCGGCGGGTGCGCCGTTAAGTTCGATGCCAAGGGTGGACCGTTCACCGTCTAGAAGGTGCGAAGAACGGAATGTCAAAGAAACTTCCCCTGGCCCTCCGATCTTTCCGACAGGAGGAGGCGTGAGGATCATTCTCCGTTCCCGTGTCCCGGCAGCGCTGAGAACAATGTCGCCGCCGGTCAGATCCTTTAAGGTAAAGGTTCCGTCCGCTTCTTCCGTCTCTCTGGCGGAAAGTGTCTTCCCCGGAGTAATGAAGGCTCTCCTCGTATCGAACCGGTCCCGAAGTGATAGATCCATCAGGGACAGGGTTCCCGAAAGTACACCTCCGGCGGTATCGGAAGTCACCAGGAGCCTGAACTTGCCATAGGAATCCACGAAGGCCGAAAGGAAGCCCTTGTCTCCGGGCGGGGTCTCTGAACGGAAAGCCTGAAGGACCGGCAGCGGCAAAAGGGGACTCCTGCCCAGGTAGACCGTGTGGAAGTACCTGGCAGTTTCGCTATCAACCAGTCCCGGCGTGAGTATCCTGGCCCGGATCTGGCCGGAGGGTCTGCCTCCATTCCACTCCATGACCATCTCAAGGGCCGCCTGGATCTCTTCCGGCTCCGGTCTTTCGGGCAATACCACAGCCAGGTCTTCGCCCTCAGGGGAAAGGCTTCCATCAATGAATGCGCCTATGTCCTTCAGGCGGACGTCAGAAGCAGAGAGGTACCGCAGGCGAAGGAAACTCCCGTCAAGGATCCTGAGGGTTCCCCCGGTCGGGCCTCTCCCGCTCTCAGGGTAAGCGCTCACAGCCAGGGTCATCCTGTTCACCCCCGGCCGGATCAGACCGGGGGGCAGTTCTATCCTGGTTCCGGTGCCAGATCCTTTCCTGACCTGAAGGAGGGTATCGCCGACGGGGACGCCATTAAGGATGAAGGACACCCTTGCCTGAGCCTCTCCTTCGTCTGCATCGAAAACAAGAACGGGGATGAAAGAACTGCCCTCAACTATCCTTCTCGTAAAGGGGACTTCGAAGGGGAAGGTCCTTGCGGTGAAACCCTCTTCCAGGACCATCTCCTCCGGGGAGAGTCTGAGATCGGTGTACCCCTTTCCCGGGCCTGTGACAAGAGGTGCCCGAACAAGGCCGTGGATGCCGAATACCCGGGGGTTTTGGCCATCCTGCCCGGTTGCTCCGGGGGAAGGGGAGATGTCCACGACGATCCTTTCGGGGCTGGGGAGAGTGTAGTGCTTCACCGTGACCACCGGAGACCTCAGATTTATCTCAAGGGAAGTACCCCCGGCAGTGGGTCTGGCGGAAAAGGACGATGCGACCCTGTTGTTCGGGAAGTTCCCCGATCGCTCTTCAGCGGACTCGGCCCTGATGTCGATAATGACCTTTGAACCCTCCGCTGACAACGAGTATTTGACGGGTCTGTCAAGATCGATCACCAGCCTTGCCCCTTCAGGCTGAAGACCGGCCCTGAATGAGACGGCAGAAGTAGCACTCGCCGCTGAGAGAGAGAGGGCGGAGATGATCAGGACGGCAAGAAGTCCTGCCGTCCCGATGGTTCTCTTCAGGGCCGAGGGGACCTTCAGTCTCAGCATAACGTCAGGGCCGGTACCCGGGATCATTCTCTTCTCCGCAGGAAAGGACTTCAAGACCAAATCCTCGAGCCATGTCCTTCCCATCGGTTCTTCCCTGCTTCACTAATTCTCCCCTCCAGCGGCTTTCTCGTCCTCTCTCAGCTTCCTCCTGAGTACTTTTCCTACGCTCGAAAGGGGCAGCTCGTCCACTATGTCTATCTTCCTGGGTACCTTGTAGTGGGCGAGGTGCTCCTTTGCGTACTGTACCAGGTCATGCTGGGTCACCTCTGTTCCTTCAAAGGGCACAACGAAGGCCTTGACCACTTCCCCGCTCATGGAGGAAGAGATCCCTATGGCGGCGCTCATCTTGACCGCCGGGTGCGCGTTCAGCACCGTCTCCACCTCCTGGGGGTAGACGTTGAACCCTCCGACGATGATCAGGTCCGTGGCCCTGTCCAGGATGGATATGAAGCCATCCTCGTCTATCTTCACTATATCTCCCGTGTCCAGCCATCCGTCATGGAACCGCTCGGCCGTCAGTTCAGGCGCCCGGAAGTATCCCGAGGTCACCGAGGGACCCTTCACCCACAGAACTCCTTCTTCACTCCCGGGAAGGATTTCGCCTTCAAGGCCCCTTATCTGTATCTCGTACCCCGGGAGAGGCGGCCCTACAGTTCCCAGTTTCCTTTTTTTCTCGGAGGGGTTGCATGAGACTACTGGAGAGCATTCCGTCAACCCGTAGCCTTCGAAGCAGATGACCCCCATATCCTTCCTTATCCTGCCCTCAAGCGTCGGGTCGAGTTTTCCTCCCCCGGTGAGGATGTATTTCAGGTGCGGGAAGGAAATACCCTCCTTCAGGACAGCACCCAGCAGGAACGGGAGCATGGTCGGTACTGCTATCAGGATACTCACTTCAGCCGCCATGAGGGCATCAAGGGTCTCCTTCACCGGAATGAAGGATGAGACGATGACCATGGGGAGACCGTAACAAAGGGGCAATACCCCGCAGATGGTGAAACCCAGTGAGTGGAAGTTGGGGAGGACGTTCATCAGGATCCTGCCAGTGTCAAAGCCCTCGATGTTCTCGTGGACCTTGAGGGAGTTGTCAACAAGGTTCCCGTGGCTCACCTGCACAGCCTTGGGGGCTCCAGTAGTACCGGACGTAGCGAAGATAACGGCTGTGCTTTCATCTTCCCTGGTATCCTTCCGCCCTTTGAAGCCCGGCAGTGGGCCTACAGGGGGAGCGATAACGGCCGGGATACCGGCCCCTTCAAGGGTCTTGGCCAGGCTGTCCATTCCGTCGCCGAGCACTGCCCCGACGGGATCGATGTGTTCCACTATCTTCAGACTGGCGTTGATGCCGCTCCTTGCGTTGAGGGGGGCTATAGCCCCTCCAAGCCTCCATGCGGCCACGGCAATTGCCCAGAGGAGGGGTGAATTGGCCATGAAGATCGCGATCCTTGATCCAGGACCGAACCCGCTCTCTTCCAGGATCTTCTCTGTGTTCGCGATGAGCCCGAGGAATTCGGCCCCGTTCATCCAGGACCCCTTCCACCATACCGCAGGTTTGGAAGCATTCTCTTCAAGACGTCCGGTTATGATCCTTTCGAGCCTCTCGAATTCTGGCATTGTTTTTCCCTCTCCCCCTCTGGATGGCCCTCGGAGGATACCATCCCTTTTATCATTATCCACGAAGGGTTCTCCCCTTCACCGGTGACCCAGGCTAGTCTCGAGAAGCTCCAGGTCCATAAAGGCCAGATCTTTGCCCCGCCCCCCGATACTGGACAGGAAGGGGGTTTCCCTTAGGCGCTGCCTGGCACTTTCAAGGAGGAGAAGGTCCCTGCCATTCTTTAACTGGCCTTTCTCCTCCACGAGAGCTATCGAACGGTAAGGGTTTTTCATCAGCCTTCCATTCGGAGGCAGAGGGGATCCCAGCAGGGAATAACCCTCCAGCATCATCCTCGAGGCCTCTTCGACAACTTCGACGGGTGACCCCTCAACTTTACGCGAATTTTCGTATTTCTCAAAAGCAAGAGGGTTATTGGTAACGACAAGAATTTTCTTCATAGGGACAGATCCACTCCCCGGAGTCTGCGGATGATCAATTATAACCTCCACGGGCCTTCCTTTTCCAGAAACAAGGGGCGGAAGGCCCAAGCCTCCCGCCCCGCATCGGACGAACAGATCCCCCCAGCCTTTCTAGGAGGTGAAGATGGTCTGCTCCTCTACAGGTGTCTGGATCGCCCTCAAGGCTCTCTCGAGAAGTTCCCGCCTCACTGCCCTGTCGCCCTCGGCGCCTCTCGAGGGGTCGCCCACAGGGTGGGGAATGGCAACACCGGGCACGATCCTGTTCGCTCCCACCGTCAGCATTATGGGAACTATGGTGGCTATCTGGACCACCGGTATCCCTGCCGAGTTCTCGATCTCCCTTACCATCGATGCACCGCACCGGGTACAGGTACCTCAGGTGGAGGTAAGGATGACCGCATCCACGCCGTCCTTCTTGAGCCTTTCGCCGATCTCCTGGCCGAACCTCTCGGCATGGGCCACGGCGGTACCTGTCCCTGTGGTGGTGAAAACGTTATCGTAGAGCTTGCCGAACACTCCCTCTCTCTCCATCTCCCTCATTATGTCGAGAGGGAGGACCGTATCGGGATCCTCGTTGGCCCACACCCGGTCATAGCCACCGTGGATGGACTCGAAGTTCTCCGGGGTCAGGTCGTCAAGGCTGGAGATGTCGTAAACGCCGTAGGATTCTGCCGATGAGACCCTTATATGGTCGGGGTTCCCCCGCGGGACTATGCCTCCGGAGCTTACCAGTGCTATGGTGGCATTTTTCAGGTCCTTCACCGGTTCCGCCGGCGGTATGCGTTTGAATACGGGCATCTCGTACTCGGTGGAAAAGGGCTTTCCTGCAAGTTTCCTGAGCAGCATGTCAACAGCCCTCTTCGCCCCGTTGGTCTCGTGGAAGAAGTTCTTCCTGATCCCTCTCGGGAAATACCCTTCATCCTCTGCGGCACCGAGAGGGGTCCCCTTCAGGATCTTCACGGCAAGGGCCGATATCGCACCGAGAGCATCCTTCATTCCTCGGGCGCTGTCAGAGGTCTTCACGATGAAGGTCTTGGGGCTGTACAGCTCAACGCCCGGGTTCTCCCTGTACATGCCCGTGATGGAAGGGATGCCGAGCTTTTCGGTCACGGCCGAACAGATATCTCCGCAGGCCACTCCGTAGCGGCCGGCGTTGAATGCGGGCCCCGCAACGAGAAGATCAGGCTTGAACTCCCCTATCAACCTGACGCACTCAGCCCTAGCCTCTTCAAGATGCTCGCCGAAATAGCTGTCCCCGCAGATGACCGTCCCGACCACTACGGCTTCTTCTCCGAGGAGGCTCTGTACCTGCATGGCCGGGCCCACGGTCCCGGGGCGGGCCGAAGGCGGCACATGGGCCTGTTCCTCTCCCCCCATGCCGGCGAAGAACTGGTTGATATAGCAAACTACTCTCCTGGTCATTTTCACCGCCCCCTCTCCTATATCCACCGGGCCCCGATCCTGCTGAAGCCGAGCTCGTTAGTGGAACCGATGATCGCCTGCAGCTCAACGAACATGGAACCGTCCTTCCGGAGACTCTCCTCGGCACCGCCTGAGAGGTTGGATATGGAGCTGTCGTAACCCAGTATCCTGTCCATGACCGGAAGTTCTACCATCTCGTTAACGTTCCCGGCGGAGACGAAGGCCGTTATCTCCGGGGCGGCGTCGGCCAACCCCTGGCTCTTTCCGTCGGTACCGGCAGCCTCATCGGAAATTATCACCGTCCTGATCCCCAGCTTCTCGCACTTGGCGGCGTTCATGCAGAGGTCAGTATCAGGGTTCCCGTAACCCTCTTCGGATACCACCACCCCATCAGCCCCGAGCATCCTGGCGAGGTTGGCGTTGAACCACGAGGTCCGCTCCTTGCCCGCAAGCCTTGTATCTTCCAGGGTCGGGATGACGCCCAGGAAGACCAGTTCCTTCCCATGCCTGCTGTATAGCTCCTCCACTATCGGGTCGTTCAGGTGGTGCCACGTAGTGTTCTTGTCGCAGGATGATACGCAGTTCCCCGAGACCATGGCACCATCCATCTTCTCGTTGGGGTGAATAAGGGTCGGTACCAGGTGCTTCATATCTGCACCGTAGAGGAAAGTATCGTGGAGAAGCCCCTGGGTTATGGACATGCAGAAATAGGCAATCTTTGGAAGGTGAGGGTATTTGGCGGACTCTTCTACGGGCCCTCCCATTTCATAGACTTTTACTTCATCTGCCTTTGAGTCCCTGCACTTGTCGGCCAGGTACCACCCCAGCCTGAAACCTGCCTCGCGGAGAGCTGCCTCGTAGGAGTGCTGGTCGAGGCCTTCGACGGGCTCCACTACCAGGACCACGTTATTGGTCTGGGAAAATGGAGAGTAGTCCGCAGCGGGGCCGGACATGTCTATGAGCCCTTCCTGGAAGGCCACAATGGGACCGCAGGTAACGACGGCCGCACCGTCAAGGACCAGTGTGGTTCCCTCACCTACGGTCTGCATCCCTCCCACGAAACCCGGGAAAACTTCCCCCGGGCCGGAAAGTTTGCAGCGGGGCTCGATAACGTCCTTAACCGGTATGATCCTTACGCTCTCGCCAGGGCGCGCAAACTCCAGCTCCGCCCTGGCGAACCTGTTATCCTTCATGGCTACGGAGAGCATCTCCTCACGGTTGACGAACAGGGTCCCCCTCTCGACCTTCGTCTCGTCGCCCCATAAGACATTCCTGACCGAAACCTTGTGCAATTCCAACCTCATGGGCCATCCCCCCTCCAGGCTTGCTGTCATTGCTTCTTTCCCCCAGATTATAGGCCTGCTGACCAAGGGTTGATACTGTTCACCTTCAAGGACTTGAACCCTTTTAAAAGGCACTTTTTTGTGCTTTTGCACAAAAAGGGGTTATGGACGATAATCGGTTGCAAGGAAAGGGAGGCGTTGCCAATGCTCAGGCGCTTCGCACAGGAGATCTGCAAAACCACTCACGACATTATCGGCCACCACGTACTGGTCACTGACGGGAATGCCGTGATCATAGGAAGCAGCGATCCTTCGCGGCTTTTCACGGTACATACTCCTTCAGTCGAATGCATGAGGTCCCGGGCCGAGACCTATACAGACCGGGAAGAGGCCGGACGCATGGAGGGCGTCAAACCCGGCGTCACACTGCCGGTCTGCCTTGCAGGAGAGGTTGTGGGTTCCATAGCCATCGCAGGGGATCACAGGGAAGTAGCCCGTTACGGCTACCTTGTACAGAAACAGGCCGAACTCTTCATCAGGGAGCAGGTCATCCAGGAGTCGGCAGGCGCCAGGGACAGGGCGATCCAGGAACTGACAGCACATATCGCCTCCTTCGCACCGGGTAACGACGACCCCGCTATTCTGGCCACCAGGATAAGGGAACTGGGCTTCGAGCCCGACACCCCCAGGATATGCCTGATACTGGAGCCCGGGTCCGACAGCCCCGCAATGCTGGATAAACTTAACGACCCTGTAGGTGGAGTGTCGGTCCGGAGCGGTATACGGGAGATGATCAGGTACGTCTTCCCCGAACCCGCAAGCTTCTGCTCGAGCCTGGGACAGACAAGGTTCGCTGTCTTTGCTTCCACCGGGGCCTCTCCAGGGGATCCCCTGGAAGGCTCCCCTGGAGAGGGTTGCAGAAGGTGCAGGGAGAACCTTGAGCAGATGGGGCTGTCCTTGACAGTCGGAGCGGGATCTCTGGCCAGGACGGTAGAAGACCTCCACTATTCATACGGCGATGCCTGGAAGGCCCTGACCATAGGGATCAAGAAGAACGAACCCGGGAAGATCCACCGGATAGGCGATTACCTGATGGAAGATCTGCTCACGACGGTCAATGTCAAAAAGGGAAGGCGTTTCGCACGCAACGCCCTTTCGGGGCTCAGGAAGACCCCTGACGGAGGGGAGATGCTTCATACCTTTCGGAGATGGTGCCTGCACCCCTGCAGCCCCGGTATCGTTGCGAAGGAACTTAATATTCACAGGAACACGCTGCACTACAGGATCGAAAAGATCAGGAAGGCTACCGGCTACGACATCAGGAGTTTCAGGGATGCCTTCGAGCTCTTCATGGCGGTGACCCTGGAGATGCTTCACGAATGACCCTCATGGACCATTGCGCAGAGAGCCGATATTGACTCCCGCAAAGACAGGGGCTCCAGTACCTCCGCGTAGGGTGCGCTTGCCATTACCCAACGCCCTATCTCGCCCAGATCTGGAACGACTGCCGAGATGGTTATGCTCCCGTCTTCCATGTGCTCGATCCTCTGGGTAGGGTGCCAGTCGGTTTCCTCCACAACAGAAGCAAGGGGGGCTCTTACCCTGACGGCAACCTTGTGCCTGGCGCCACCAGAGCAGCCATACCAGGCCGAGGAGGCAAAGGATCTTGTATCCTGGCCTTCCGGCGGAGGTGAGTACTGTCCATCATCCAGGGCGAAGACGGAACTTATCCTCGATATCCTGTAGGTCCTCGGTTCGTCTCTTTCAGAGTGCGAACCCCAGACGTACCAGGCGTGGGCGAGAAAGAAGACCCCCCAGGGTGATATCCTTCTCTGCTTTCTGCCCTCAACGCTGTAGGGCGACTCGTACTGGAAGTGGATCCTTCTCCTGTCAGAAACAGCGTTGATCACAGTCTCAAAGACCATGGGGTCCATCCTGGAGACAGGGAGGGCTACCACAGTGCTCTCGGCGAGTTTCTCCCCCTGCTCCGCCATCGCACCTGGGAGCATGGACTTCAGCTTCCCCCAGAACCTGCTGCAGTCCTCGCCAAGATGGGGGAGAAAATGGCATACCATGTTCAGCCCCGCCGCAATGGATATCACCTCTCGCCGGTTCATCTGTAGCTGAAGGATGAAGCTGCCGTTGCCGTGGAATTCATAGAGCCGCGTCCTCCGGTTGTACCAGATGCGGACGCCGAACTCATCCCTCAGGAATTTGAGGTCTCTTTCAAGAGCCCTCCCATTGCTTCCGTAACCCAGGGCGGCCAGCAGGTGTTCCCTGCTCCTCCTGGGTTCATGGAAGAATTCCATGACCAGGCTGTTCAGCCGGCTAAGCCGGACCGAGCTCATCTGGGAAGACAAACGACCGCCCCTCTCGCGAAGATCCGGCAGATATCCTAGAAAGAGAACTTCTGGTAGTCTTTCGGGATCTCGAACAGCGCCTTGTCAAGTGACCCTTCCCTGATGTTCGTGTAGGTCACGGTCACCTTGCCATCCTCACCCTCAGTGATTCCCCTGATCGGGAAATTGAGCTTCCGGGCTATCCAGATCACGGAACTCCCCATGGCCTGTCTCTCCGGATCCTTGTAGGTGACCTCGTACTTGTCGCACTTGTAACCCTCTATGGTCTCCGTTCCGATCTTCTTAAGGTCAGCGTCATCAGAGAGCCAGTCTTCAATATCCTCGTCGCCCAGGACTATCTGTTCGTTGGGGAACTCCATGTACATCTTCTCCTGGGGCATGATAACGTACATGATGTTCTTTGCCCCGTCTACGATGCTGATGCTCTTGCCAGCGCCCGGGACCTCCATCTCCTGTCGCATGATACTTCCGCTTACAAAGACCTTTCCTGTGACGGTCTCCTCTCCGCCCTCCATCTTCATGTCCGCCTGGAACTCCGCGGCGAAAGCGGAACAGGAAAGGGTCAGAGCGACGACAACGGACAGGAACAGGCCCATCCTTCTCTTGCTCATAATAACGGATACCCCCTTTTCTATCGCTGTTCCTGGTGCCTGTTCATTATTTTACTCCAACATTGGAAGGCCCGACCATTATATTATGGTTGTTATTGTTTATGTTATCTGTTCGCAGTATCATTAGAACATAAGATAAATATGAGAAAAATTCTGGACATTTCGCATCCCTGACCTTTAATGGTTGCAGGTTACTGAATATTTCCGGGCACATGCCGGATCAAAGTGGAGGTGTTCCAATTGCGGAAAACTACAAGGAAGGCCGCCCTGTTCCTCCTGGCGGCGATTATCATTGTCTCGGCATCCTCCGTGGCCTTTGCCGCCCAGGTGGCCCTTACTTCGGTCGGACAGAGTCCCGACGCCATGATGGCAATGGTTGTGCTGAAGAACATGAAGGTCGAGACCGACTTCGACGCGCTGATGCAACCTGAAGACCTTTCGGGACATAAGGTCCTTATTGCCGTCGTAGGCGGGAGTTCAAAGGGCCTTGGTGCCGCAGGCATCAACCAGGAGCAGGAGAGGGACAGGGCCCTCGCCCTGATCGACAGGGCAAGAGGATCAGGTGTCAGGATCCTTGTCATGCACGTGGGTGGAGCCGGAAGAAGAGGTACCCTCTCCGACATGTTCATCGAGGCGGTGGTCCCCCTTGCGGAGCGCATTACCATCGTCAGGGGCGGGAACCTGGACGGTCTCTTCGACAGGATCAAGGGGGAGAACGTTCCTGTCACCGAGGTAGAGACCATCAGGGCCATTGATGAGCCGCTGAAAAGGGATCTCTCTGACTGGGGAGTCCTCTAGAGGCTCGGCCATGAGCTGGTTCTGGCCGGAAGGTTTCTACACCCTGGCAATGATAACGGCCTTCGGTTTCGGCGCCTTCGCCCTGAAGCTGCCAATAGCCGTTGCCATGGGTCTTGCGGCCGTTACGGGCTCTCTCCTGGGAGGCGCCGGTATCCCCTTGCGCCACCTTGTGGAGGGCATGTTCGGCTACATCGACACGATCCTGATAATAGCTACGGCAATGATCTTCATGAAGACCATCGAGGCCACGGGGCTCCTCGAATCTGTAGCCGCATGGATGATCCGCAAGTTCAGGTCATTTCCGGCGGTCCTGTCCCTTGGAATAGTCTTCCTGATAATGGTCCCCGGGATGATCACCGGATCCTCCACCGCCGCGGTCCTCACTACCGGAGCCCTGGTGGCGCCGGTTATGATAAAGCTCGGGGTTCCGACCCTGCAGACCGCAGCGGCAATTGCGATGTCGGCGATCTACGGAATGATCGCTCCGCCGATCAACCTTCCTGCCATGATCATAGGCGGCGGCATAGACATGCCCTACGTGGGCTTCGGGTTGCCGCTGCTGATATGTACCGTCCCGCTGGCCGTCTTCACCGCCCTCTGGCTGGTCTACCCCTCGCTCAGAAAGAAGAGTCATGACCCTGCCCTTGAGGAGGAGCTCTCAAGAATGGCCCGTACACCGTTGACAGCCAGGCTTTTCCTTCCAATGGCGGCGCTGGTAGTGCTCCTGGGCGGAGAAAGGATGTTCCCGGAGGTCTGGCCCCCCCTGGGGATGCCACTCTCATTCCTTATCGCTTCTGCTGTGGGCATCTTCTCAGGGGTCAAATGGAACATCCCCGAGACTGTCACCGAGGCGATCAACGATGCTCTGCCGGTAATGGGGATCCTTATGGGTGTGGGCATGTTCATCCAGATCATGACCCTCATAGGAGTGAGGGGCTTCGTCGTCGTTTCAGCACTGGCACTGCCTGCATGGCTTCTCTACGTGGGCATAGCCACTTCGATGCCCCTTTTCGGGGCAGTATCGGCCTTCGGTTCCGCTTCGGTGCTGGGGGTCCCATTTCTGCTGGCGCTTCTGGGCAGGAACGAGATTCTTGTCGGTTCTGCCCTCAGCCTGATCGCAGGACTGGGTGACCTGATGCCCCCTACAGCACTGGCAGGCATCTTTGCCGCCCAGGTCGTCGGTGAAAAGAACTACTTCAGGGTCCTGCGCTTCTGCGTTGTTCCGGGCCTGTTGACAGCAGTCTGGGGGATCGCGGTCATCCTGGGAGCCCAGTATATCGCGGGGATCCTCTACTAGGAGGTAAGGGTATATGACGATCGTCTACAGGGCTATAGCCCTTTTCATACTGGTTTTTGTCCTCCGCTGCATGTTCAGGGAGAAGGACTTCTGGAAACAGGTCACCGCGACAATGGTGGTCATTCCGTTGGTCCTCAGGATCCTTCTGATCAAGTAGGGTGGTGGCGACGATGCTGTCTTTCAATAAAGGAACCCGCGCCTCCGCCGCCTTTTTGCTTGCATTCGCGCTCGTCCTCGCGGCTTTTACAGGAAAGAACTTCCTTGAGATGAGACTGCCCGACAGGGTCGTTCCGGCCCCGGGTTTCACTTCGCACATGCTCTCCGAATGGTTCCCGAACATATCGGGCACACCTGTTGACACCCCTGTCTTCACCCAGGACAGCGGAGTCCCCGGAGGGTCGGTCCTTATCATGGGAGGAACTCACCCGAACGAACCGGCGGCGACCATGACAGCTGTCATCTTTCTTGAAAGAGCAAATGTCAGCAGGGGGAAGCTTTTCGTGATACCCTTTGCCAACATGTCCGCCTTCGGCCACAACTCGCCCCAGGAGGCCTCCCCGCAGAGGATCCACTTCACCCTTCCCGATGGAAGCGTCAGGTCTTTCCGTTACGGATCGAGGGCGACCAATCCTGTCCACCAGTGGCCCAACCCCGACATTTATATACACGAGGCATCGGGACAGCAGCTCTCAGGAAGCGAAATGGCGAACCTGAACCGGGCTCATCCCGGTGTGGAGGACGGCCCTCTCACCCAGCGCCTTGCCAGGGGGCTCCTTGAACTTCTGCTCAGGGAAGAGATAGATCTGGCATTCGACCTTCATGAAGCGAGCCCCGAGTACCCTGTGGTCAATGCCATTGTTGCCCACGAGAAAAGCATGATGCTTGCCGCCATGGTCACCATGGAACTGGAGGCCCGGGGAGTTCCCATCAGGCTCGAGCCCTCGCCAAAAAACCTCAGAGGGCTTACCCATCGGGAGTGGGGCGATGCCACAGCCACCATGCCCATTCTCATGGAAACAGGCAACCCAAGCCAGGGACGTCTTCGCGGGAGGACTGACGAAGACCTTGTCATGACAGGCCAGGACAAGTTCTATGCCAAGGCGGCGGAACTGGGAAGGCTCTTCATACCCTATGTGACCGATCAGCCGATGGATCTCCGTGTCGCACGGCATACCGGATCGATTCTCACCTTCCTGGAAACGCTGGAATTCCTGGATCCCGAGATAGCGATCACCGTGGAGGGCGTACCCTCCTACGGAGAGATACTGGAAGAAGGCGTCGGGGCTTTTCTGTCGCCTGTACCGGACCAATAGGGGTTCTCTCCGCCTCTGGAGGCGGAATGATCTTTTTAGAGGCAGCAACTATCACTGAAGGGAAGGGAGGAAAAGCAAGATGAAAAAGGCAGCGACGATCCTTCTGGCAATATCGCTGACAATAGCTGCGGGTGCGGCTTTTGCGGTAGAGGCCGAAGAGGTAATGGCAAAGAACGGGATGGTTTCCTCGGCCCATGAACTGGCGTCGAGGGCGGGGGTTGAGATCATGCAGAAGGGCGGTAACGCAGTTGATGCGGCCATAGCAACCATGCTCGCCCTGAACGTAGTGGAGCCCAACGCCTCGGGAATAGGCGGAGGGGGTTTCATGGTGATCAGGAACGCAAAGACCGGTGAAGTGGTGTTCCTTGATTATCGTGAGGTCGCTCCCGCATCGGCTACGAAGGACATGTACGCGTCCCAGCAGTCCAAGGATGAGAATTGGTCCACCGTTGGAGGGAAGGCTGTCGGAGTTCCCGGACAATTGATGGGGATCTTTGCCGCTCTTGAGAACTACGGGACCATGACCTTCGCTGAAGTGGCGGTACCAGCCATCAGGCTTGCCGAGGAGGGCTTCGAGGTCCACCCGATGCAGACGGGTATTATTGCCGACAACTACGAGAAGATAGCAAAGAACAACGATCTGGGTGACCTTGCCTTCTTCGAGGACGGA
Source organism: Synergistaceae bacterium (assembly GCA_012729145.1). Lineage (GTDB taxonomy): Bacteria > Synergistota > Synergistia > Synergistales > Thermovirgaceae > 58-81. The sequence continues at coordinate 15,834 of JAAYDT010000058.1, forward strand.
CTCCCCATTGAGGCGGGGAAGATCCTTAAGCAGCCCAGACTTGCCGAGGCCTTCCACCTTATTGCGGAACATGGGGTCAAGGCTATGACCGAGGGGCCCTTAGGCGAATCTGTTGTCGCAGCGGTCAACCGTGCCGGAGGGAAAATGTCGATGGACGACCTCAAGAACTACCAGGTCAAGATAGGGGATCCTGCCTACGGGACCTACAGGGGCTACCATATCTACTCCACCCCTCCTGCTTCGAGCGGCGGGACTCACATCGTCCAGTTGCTGAACATTCTGGAGAACTTCCCCATCAGCTCAATGAAGCACAACTCTCCCCAGTACCTGCATACTCTCGCCGAAGCAATGAAGCTCATCTTCGCCGACCGGGGCAAGTACATGGCCGATACGGCCTTTGTTGACGTACCGCTGCGGGGCTTGACGAGCAAGGAATACGCAAGGGAGCTGGCCCGAAAGATATGGGTCTACGAGGTAATGCAGGAGGTCCAGCCCGGTGATCCATGGCCCTACAACGGGGGCGACGAAATCGCGTTCCTTGGCGGAGGAGGCAACAAGCATATCTCCACGAGCCACTTCTCCGTCGTTGACAAGGAGGGGAACATTGTAGCCTCCACCAACACCGTCAACTACTTCTTCGGATCAGGGGTCTTCGCTACCGAGTACGGGTTCGTCCTGAACAACGAGATGGACGACTTCTCCCAGAACCCCGAGAGTGTAAATGCCCCCGAGCCCGGCAAACGCCCGCTCTCTTCGATGTCCCCATCGATCGTCCTCGACCCCGACGGACAACCCTTCATGACCCTCGGGGCAGCAGGGGCAATGAGGATCATCACCGCTATGACCCAGATAATAATGAACGTCGTCGACTTCGGCATGCACATGGATGAGGCTATCGAACAGCCCCGGATCTTCGCTTTCTCCTCGGGCGGCCAGAGCGGTCCTCTTCGCGTCGAGGACGCAATGAACGAGATCACCATCCAGTTCCTTAAACTCAGGGGACACAACGTGGAGGTCCAGCCCAGGGGGGGCTATTACGGAACGGCCCAGGGGATCCTCTTTATCGACGGAATGATGAACGGTGGCGCCGACAGCAGACGCCTGGGGGTACCTGTGGGATTCTAGGGCAAAAAACCGCCACAAGGTGAAAGTAATGTAGTAATCTTTTGGGGCGGCCCTGGAGCCGCCCCTTTTCAACGTGGAGGTGTGACTTGAGAAACACCCGGCCCCCCTACCGGATCCTGGTCACCGGGACCCGCGGCAAGAGTACGGCTGTGCGCTACATTGCCGCAGCCCTGGACTCCATCGGTCTTTCCTTTTCGGCCCGGATCACCGGGACCGTTCCCATGGTCCTTGAAGGTCTCCATGAGAAAAGGATCATCCGCCACTCGCCGGCCCACCTATCGGAGATGACCTGGTGGATCCGGAGTATTCCCGAAGGCACGCAGGCTGTTGTGGCTGAAAACAGCGCCGTTTCCCCTGAGCTGCAGCCTCTCCCGTCTAAATGGCTGGACCCGGGACTGATCGTATGGACAAGCCTGCTCCCCGATCACGCGGATTGCTGGGGACCTCAACTTTCGGGGGCAAGGGAAGCGCTTCTCAGAGGTGTTCCCGGTAACTCCAGATTGCTTTTAGGAAACCAGGCCGGTCAGGACCTGGAACTTGTCCTTGCCCTGAAAAAGATGGGGTGTGACCTTTTTTCTGTCGGACAGACCAAGGAAGAACTCCCCCGTCAGTATGAAAGGATCGCCGTGGAGGCACTCAACATCCTCGGTCTCCCAGGATCGGAGGCCTCTTTCCAGAAAGTTCCCAGGGATCCCCATGAATTCATGATAGTGAACCCCCGCAGGGGCGGAGCAGTAGCCTGGGCGTTCTCCTCCAATGACCCTGTAACGGCCGACGCGCTCTTCCGTTCGACGGGCTGGGACCAGGAGCGAACGGCGCTGCTCTTTAACCACAGGCACGACCGACCCTCCCGGCTTTCGGCTCACCTCCCCTGGATCAGGAACGGAAAATGGAAGAGAAGGATCATCACAGGCGACCGCCCCCTTATCCCCACCGGGTTCAGCTTTTTTCCGCATTCCGGTGCTGCGGCCCTGGCTGACCTTGTCAGAAGCGAGGGCTCCGTTTTCGGTTGCGGCAACGTCAGGGGCCTCCCCCTTGCACGGGAGGTCGAAGCATCGTGAACAGGGAGATACTGGTAATAGCCATTGGGATAGCTCTCGGTATGCTGTTCTTCAAAAGGACTGGACTCTCCCCCGGCGGCATTATCTCTCCAGGGATCCTTGCCCTTCACATGAACACTTTTCACGCCTTTGCATGGACCCTTGCCTTTTCGCTCCTCCTGTTCTTCCTCCTTGAGATATCTGTTCGCCTCTTCGGTGTTTACGGTCGCCAGAGGATCGCGCTGTCGCTGCTTTTGGCAGCCCTCACGGCTCTCCTTGCTCTGGGCCGATTACCCCTTGACCCTCTTTGGCTCGGGTGGGTGGTACCGGGCCTTGTGGCCTCCGATATCCAGCGCCAGGGGCTATTGCCTACATTATCTGCGCTGCTTTCCCTGGCCGGAGTGACTTTCCTTGCCGGAGGACTTTTGCCTTGAAGGGGGTCTTCTCCATCCTGAAGAAGGGCGCAAACCGGCAGACAGCAACTATCGCTCTCTGGGCACTCCTGGTAGCTGCGCTGGCATGGTTGCCCGGCGACAGCCCCCTCTCCCAGGAGGAATCAAGGCTCCTTCAAAGGATCGAGGCGGCCTGGGATTCGCTGCTGGTCCTTAGAAGCGAAACCGGCGTGCCCCACTCGGAGACTGACGACCCGCAGAGATCGGGGATGATAGGGGTCGAGTGGAGTACCATAACAACAACCTCCGGTAGTCTCGCCTCGAAGCAGTTGTCCGTCCGGCCAGCCTGGGCTGTGGTCTTCCGAAGATGGCTTGCTCGTGAGGGTCTGGGTCCCGGCGACAAGGTTACCATTCTCAGTTCAGGCTCCTTCCCGGGCCTTGCGGTGTCTTCCCTGTCCGCGGCAGAGTCTCTTGACCTGGACGTAACCCTGGTGATCTCTCTGGGATCCTCCACGTGGGGGGCCAATATTCCTTCGATGACGATCTGTGATATCCTCCACTTTCTCAGGACAAGAGGGTTCGTACGGACCAGGGCCGCCGCCTGCACCATCGGCGGAGCCGGGGAGATGGGAAAAGACCTCCCGCCGGAAGGGCTTTCAGCTCTCGAGGAAGCCGCTCGAAGGGGCTTTATCCCCCTGATCGCCGCCAAAGATCTTGAAGAGATGATCGAACGGAAGGCAGCGGTCTCCCTGCCGGAAGGAACCCGTCTCGTGATCCAGATAGGAGGGAGTAACGCTGATCTCGGCAGCGACCCCTCCCTCCTTGACCTCCCCCCGGGGTTCCTGCGACCATCTCCAGGGTTGAAGGCTGGAAACGGCGTGGTCTCAAAAGCCCTGGAAAGGGGTATAACTGTCCTCCATATCCTGAACATCCCTGAACTTGCCCGTTCGGCAGGCCTTGAAGGGAGATCCTCCCTGCCATGGGAAAGATCGCCATGGCGGTTCCTCGTCGCCGCCGCTTCAGGAATGATCGTACTGAGTTTTTTCCGACGGTGGGAGTTTAAATGAGAACACCTGGAGAGAGGACCATTGAAACATCTGGAGGCAAGTCCAGCCAGGCTCTCTGGGGAACGATACTCCTGGCTGCCTGGGGTGTCTCCCATTTCTATGAGAGGCCTATCTACCACGTCTTCCGTTTCCTCGACCTGTCCGTAAGGCATGACGACAGCGGCTATCTGCTGGCTGCGACCGCCGTCCTTGTAGTAATCAACGCTGCCAGGGCTCTGCTCCTTTACGAGGGGTGGTTCCTGGTAGGCAACGGTGTCGCCGAGGCCACTGGTCACAGATCGGTGGGGCGCATCCTCCCCCTGGTCGGTATACCGGTATGCTACCAGGCCGTGGCCGTCTTCGACTTTCCGTCCATCCCCCATTTCGGAATGCCGGCGGTGCTTGGCCTGGCCAGCGTCCTGTTGGTCCAGTATCTTACCCGGGGCGTGACCAGATGGATCAACCGCGCCGTAGCGCTTGTCCCCCTCCTGGTATCTTTCCAGTGGCTTGACGTCATTCCTTCCCTTACAAGATACGGATTCGGCTGGGGAGAGATCTCCATGGCGATCAAGCAGATCGCGGAGCTGCCGAACAAGACCCTCGTCCTGGACCTGGTGGGGGTTACTTTCTTCCTGTTCCTCTTTGCGGGAGCGCTTCTCACCATAGAGCTTCTTGTAAGCTACGAGAGACAGCTGGAACAGTTCCGGCGTTTCAGGACCCAGGAGAGAGAGCTTTACTCGCTCAGGGAGCAGCAGCTCCAGTCCAGGGCGGTCAAGGAAATGCAGAACCTTGTTCACGACCTGAGGCGCCCCCTTACGACCATAGTCGGCCTTTCGGACGTGATCTTTGAGGAGGGATCCGATAAATCCCGCAGGCACGCCTCGGTGATACTGAAGGCATCCAGGTCCATGGACCAGATGATCTCCGAGATCCTCGACGCCGCCTCGGCCCGTACCGTGACCGTCTCCGCCCTGGTGGATTACTCCCTGAGCCAGGTAAGCCCAATGGATTGGAGCCCCTCTATTGAGGCGGACATCCCCCACGAATGCGGCGAGGTCCTCCTGAACGTCAACGCCGTAAGGCTCTCCAGGGCCCTGGCGAACCTTCTCGACAATGCGGCCAGGGCTTCATCCCCATCACCGGAGGGGGCGAGGATCCGCCTGACCGCAAGAAAATCACGGGACAGCGTCGAGATATCAGTTGAAGACAACGGTCCGGGTTTCAAACAGAGACCGAAGGCACACCGTTCAGGATGGGGTTCCACCGGACTGGGTCTGGTTTTCGTTCAGGAGGTGCTCAGAGACCACGGAGGCAAGGTGACATTCGGGAAAAGCTCCCTGGGCGGGGCTTCGGTTACCCTTTCCCTGCAACTGTACGGATGCGGGGGGGAAGATAAGGAGAGTGCCAGGGATTGACAATTTTTCTGGGGGCAGTAGATGACGATACGGGCATCCTCTACACGCTGGAGGCCATGGCCTCCCTGCAGGGATGGGAGATGAAGACGACAACCAGAGCCGGGGAAGCGCTCGACTGGATCAGGAAAGACCTGGTGGACATGCTGCTCGTTGACTTCCACATGCCGGGAATGAGCGGCCTGGAAGTGATCAGGGAGGCCAGGAAGATCTCCTCAGAAACGGTCCTGCTGGTTCTTACCGTCGAGGAGTCACCAGAACTTGCGGAGAGCCTTCACATGGCAGGAGCTGACGACTTCATCACCAAACCTCTCAGGCTGGCGGATTTCACTTCCCGGATAGCCCTTCATGCAGAGTTGGGCAGATACCGTCGAGAGGGGCGTCGGGACCATCCCCGGAAGGGTCTTTCCGAGGTCATTGCAAGAAAGGTCCTTGAAATTGTAAGCAGCGGCGGAAACCCTACCGATGTCAGAACTGTTGCGGAAAAGGCAGGCATCTCCTACCCTTCGGCTCATCGATACCTGGAGTTCCTCGTCTCCAAGGGAAGCATCGCCAAAAAAAGCCTGAACGTGGACGGCAGACCGGGAAGGCCCCGGTCCATCTATCATCTGCCCTTGAAGGACGCGCCCCGTGAGTGACCTCTCCGGATACCTGGGATCCCTGAAAGGGTGCAGGATACTGGGGATCAATCCACCGGTGAGAGATTTTGCCTTCTTCGACCTCTGGGCCAAACCCCTGGGGCTTCTCTATCTTCTCGGTGCCCTGAGGGAACAGCAGAACCACGTAAGCCTCATCGACTGCATAAGTGATTCGTCCTCCGCCGACAGGAGATACGGAAGAAAAACCCCCGAAAGGGTTGAGATCCCAAAACCGGACGCCTACCGGGGGATCCCGAGACGTTACTGGCACTTCGGACTTACCCGGGAGGAGCTGGCCTCAAGGATCATCTCACAACCCCGCCCTGACCTGGTCCTGGTCACATCCTCGATGACCTACTGGTACAAGGGTGTCTTCTGGTGCATAGAGCAGCTACGCAAGATCCTTCCCGGCGTACCGGTGATCCTCGGGGGGGTCTATCCGGTCCTCTGCCCGGACCACGCCCTCCTCTCCGGCGCGGATGAGATCCAGACAGTACCTATGCCTTTGCCAGGATCCATGCCGGCAATGGACCTTTACCGCCGGCTGTCCTACGGCGTAGCCGTAACATCCACGGGGTGTCCGCGAAGATGCTCCTACTGCGCCTCTTCCCTTCTGTGGCCTTCGTTCATCCAGAGAGATCCCCTGAACCTGATGGCAGAGATTGACCTCCAGGTCGACCTTGGGGCCGCCGACCTGGCTTTCTACGACGATGCCCTTCTTATCGGAAAGGAAGATCATTTCTACCCGATCTGCGAAGAACTAACCGCCCGTCACCCCGGACTCAGGCTCCATACCCCTAACGGGCTTCACGTACGTGAGATCGATCACACCTGTGCATCCACTCTTTTCCGTACCGGGTTCAGAACCATCCGCCTCAGCCTGGAGGGCATCGACACCGCCAATCGCCAGGCGGGGGCCCGGAAGACCTCCCCCGGGGATTACTCGGCAGCAGTGGCCAACCTCCTGGAGGCTGGTTTCAGACCAGACCAGGTGGAGACCTATGTCCTGGCGGGGCTCCCGGGCCAGAGAGCATGCGATGTCGCAAGTTCGATCGGTTTCGTCCGTTCCATGGGGGCAAGGGCGAAACTGGCCCAGTTCTCACCCATCCCCGGGACCCCTCTCTTCGACGAGGTCGTCCGGACGCACCCCGAGGTCCAGGAAGAACCGCTCCTTCAGAACAACACCTTCTACTCCCCCTGCGTGTCCGGAGAGATCACACCCGAGGAGCTTCAGTCCCTCAAGGATATGGCAAGAACCCCTGGTTGACACTTTTTCGACCTCTTGTGCTAAACTGCTTCAGATCCGTTTGCATGCATGAAGAAGGAGCCTTGTTCATGAACTCGTTTCAAGCATTGACTGCCAAATTCTTTACCGGCAACTTTGCGATAATGGCCTTCGGAGATCTTTACTTCATCCTCGCCCTGTACCTGCAGGATATGGGGATCACAGACCCCAGGACCCTGGGGTGGATCCTGGGGATCTATTTTGCTGCTTCAACGGTCACCCGGCCGTTCTCGGGCTTCATAATTGAAAAATTCTCCTTCAGGCGGGTAATGCTGACGGCATCGCTGCTATGCCTTGCCAGCGGAGCCGGCGTTGCCCTTGCCGGTACCTCGGTCTCCCTGATCCTGGTCTTCCGGGCCCTGACGGGTTTCTCATCGAGCCTTTTCCTGGTGGGGCTTACCACCTACCAGGCCCTTGTGGTCCCCGAAGAGATAAGGGGTTCTTCCTTCACCCTTGCCAGCGCCGGTACCATCGCCCCCCTCATCGCGATCCTCCCCGTCGCGGAGTGGCTTCTGAGGAACGGCCACAAGTTCATCTACATATGGTCGCCCCTCCTCCCGGCCATTCTCTGCCTGACCGTCGCTGCCGCCATACCGCCCGCTGATGACCTGGCCCTGAAAAAGGGCAACTGGGGGACCTACTCGGAGATATTTCGCATAAAAGCATCGAGGACACTTCTAACGTCGGTAGTCCTCTTCGCCATGACAGACGCGGTCATAATCTCCATGGCCGGCCTTGCCATGGAGAGGGGCGTGCTCGCATCCTCGTTCATCTCGTCCCAGGCTTTCACCGGCCTTATGGTCAGGCTGTTCGGCTACAGGCTTATGGACCGCCTGCCCAGAAGCAGGCTGGCCGCCCTGTGCTTCTCCGTAACGGCATTCGGCTCCGTGGCGATCACCTTCGTCAACTCCAACGGGGGGATGATCTTCTGGGGTATTGTCTACGGAATAGCAATGGGGTACGGGTTCCCCCTCCACCTGTCTCTTATCGGCGACGCCGTCCCGGAAAGGCTCAGACCCAAGGGGACCTCCCTGGTATGGTTCGTAATGGCGGGATGCTACTTCATCTCACCCGTTCTGACAGGCTTCATCGCAAGATGGCTGAACTTCTCATGGGCCTTCAGGATAATATGCGGCACGATCATCCTCTGTGCCCCCCTGATGCACAGGGAGTTCAAGAGGTCCTTTGAGAGGGCATGACCATGACATTCTTTATTAACCATAACCCTTTTTGGTACGCACCTAACAGTTAAATAAATCTTTTGACAACGGCCTTGTACATAAGGTATAAGATATTTGCACCTTTCCTCACAAGGTGACTATCCTTAAGGGGGTTTCTCAGAATGAGAAGAGGAGTGAAGATTCTGGTCCTTGCGATGGTGATGGCCGGCCTCGTGGCGGGAGCTGCATCGGCTGTTACGTTCATCAACATCGCCACGGGGAGCACCGGAGGTTCCTACTATCCTCTCGGTGCGGCAATGGCCAAGATCTGGGATGACAACATCGAGGGGATCAAGGCCAGCGCGCAGTCCACAGGCGGCACCGTCAACAATATCGAACTGATGGGCAGCGGAGAGGCCGAAGTGGCCTTCATGGACGGGCTTTACTATTACGCCTACCTGGGAATGGACAAATTCGAGGGTAACCCCCAGGACCATATAAGGGCCCTTGTCCCCCTCTACCCGGAGCCGACCCAGCTCATGGTCGCCAAGGGGAGCGGTATCAAGACCCTCCAGGACTTCAAGGGCAAGAGAGTCTCCATCGGGGCCGTTGCCAGCGGCACAGAGGTCACCGCCCGGCAGCTTCTCAGGCTTGCGGGGATCGACCCTGACAAGGATATCCAGGCCGAGAACCTCGGTGTTGGCGACACAGCCACCGCTTTCAGCGACAACAGGATCGACGCTGCGGTGATGGTAGGTTCCCTGGGAATGGCGGGCGTTATCGAGGCCACGACCCTGGGAGTCGTCGAGTTCATCGATGTCCCCGACGACATCCGCGACAAGGTCATCGCCGAGACCCCCTACTGGGTACCCTTTAACATTCCGGCGAACTTCTACTCCAACCAGCCCAATGAAGTCAAGACTTACGCAAGCTGGAACATCCTTGCCATCCACAAGGATGTGGACGGCGAACTGGCCTACCAGATGACCAAGGCGCTGTTCGAGCACAAGGATGACCTCCTCGCCGTTCGTGCCACCATGCAGACCATGACCCCGGAGAACATCGAGTACATCCTTATTCCCATGCACTACGGCGCCAGAAGGTATTACGACGAAGTACTATAGGAGCACTACTCATTAAAGATATCTGACAACAGGGCCCGGGCCGGGGAATCTGCCGCCCGGGCCCTTATGAGAATGGGGTTTGACATGGACCAGGAAAAAACCACCCAGACACCACTGGTACAGGAGATCCAGGAGGAAGAACTCCAGAGTATCGTAGAGAAGTACGACATAGAGAGCCGATACAGAAGGCCCGCAGGCTTTTCCAAGATCGTCGTCTCCGTCTGGCTCATAGCCATGTCCCTCTTTCACCTGTACACCGCGGGGATAGGCCTTCTGCCGACTTCGATCCACCGTGCCGTCCACCTTACCTTCGCAATCGTCGCCGTTTTTTTGCTCTACCCCGGGCGCAAGGGGCAGGACAAGACCAGGATACCCTGGTATGACTGGATCCTGGCTGCAACGGCAGGTTTAGGCACAGGATACATAGTCTTCTTCTTCAACGAGATCGCCCGGAGAGGAGCCCAGGTCCAGCCCCACGAGGTCTGGCTCGGCATCCTGACCATTGTGATGGTCCTTGAGGCAGGAAGAAGGGTTGCGGGCAAAGTCCTCCCATCTCTCAGCATCCTCTTCCTCCTCTACTGCTACTTCGGACGATACATGCCCTTCATGTTCATGCACCGGGGCTACTCCATCAACCGGATAATCCAGCACATGTACCTGACCCAGGAGGGGATCTTCGGTGTTGCCCTCGGGGTATCGAGCACGTTCGTTTTCATGTTCATCCTCTTCGGCGCCTTTCTGGGCAAGAGCGGAGGGGCCAGATTCTTCAATGAACTGGCACTGGCAATTGCGGGGCACTCACCCGGAGGGCCTGCAAAGGTCGCCATCGTGGCCTCCGGACTTCTGGGGACTATCAACGGCTCCTCCGTTGCCAACGTGGCCACAACGGGAGCGTTCACTATACCGCTCATGAAAAAGGTGGGCTACAAGCCGGAGTTCGCAGGAGCCGTCGAGGCCTGCGCATCCACAGGAGGCCAGTTCATGCCTCCCATCATGGGGGCCGGGGCCTTCATAATGAGCGAATTCCTGGGGATCTCCTACCTCAGGATAGCGGCTGCCGCTATTATTCCTGCGGTACTCTACTACTCTGCCCTTTTCATAGCCGTACACCTCAGGGCCAGGCACAGGAACCTGGAAGGGCTTTCGAAAGAAGTTCTCCCTGCCCTTAAGGATGTTCTTGTAAAGGACGGCCATCTTGTTGTCCCTCTGGTAGTAATTATCGGCATGCTACTGAACAGGTTCACACCTCTGGCAGCGGCGTTCTGGGGGATAATCAGCGTAGTTGCCGTAAGCCTGCTCCGCAAACACACCCGGATGGGGATCAGGGAGACCCTCGGGGCACTTGAAGAGGGTGCCCGGGGGGCCCTCGGTGTCGCCATAGCCTGTGCTCTCGTAGGGTTCATAGTAGGCACGTCCTCGTTGACGGCTCTCGGCCTGACTATCTCCAACAACATCATCGACATCTCGAAGGGGCTTCTGTTCCCCACACTGCTGCTTTCCATGGTGGCCTGCCTTATACTGGGCATGGGCCTTCCCACGACAGCAAACTACATTGTGACAAGCACGATGATCGCCCCTGCCCTGATAAAAATGGGCGTTCTGCCCCTTGCGGCACACCTCTTCGTCTTCTACTTCGGGATAATGGCTGACCTGACCCCGCCGGTCTGCCTTGCCGCCTTCACCGGGGCCGGTATAGCGGGGGGGAACCCGAGCACAACAGGCTTTCAGGCCACCCGGATAGCCCTTGTGGCATACCTTATCCCTTACACCTTTATCTATACGCCCGTTATACTGCTTGAAAATGCGACCTGGATCCCCCTTGCCATCATTATCGTCGCATCCCTGGCCGGAGTTATGAGCCTGGCTGCCGCCCTCCAGGGGTGGATGTTCGAAAAGCTCAACGTTCCTGTAAGGGCTATTCTCCTTGCCGCTTCATTTGCGGCTTTCCTGCCTGATTACCGCCTCAAGGTCATCTCCGCGCTCTTCATCGCTGCAACGCTGGTCGCGCTCAAGGTTATGAACGGCCGGAGAACATCCTCGGCAGTCTAGGCGAATTTACAGGAACAGCAAATGGGGGAGGCGGTGATCACCGCCTCCCCCATTTGCCGGTTGCCTTTCACAAGTTGAAGGAAAGTGTCCCTCAGGAAAGCTCCGAGGTACAGAAAGGACAGCGGGTAGCCTTTATAGGGACCGCCGAGAGACAGAAGGGACAATCCTTCGTGGTCGGCTCCTCCTGTGGAGCCTCCTCCTGACGTTTCATGGCGTTAATCCCCCTGATAACGAAAAACACCGCAAGGGCTACGATCAGAAAACTGATCACGGAGTTAATGAAGACCCCGTAACCGATCGTCACCGCTCCTGCCTCCTGGGCGCTGGCAAGGGTCGCGTAGGGCCCCGGTGTTGCCCCTTCCTTAAGGGTCAGGAAGAGGTCCGAAAAATCCACACCGCCGAACATGAGCCCTATGGGCGGCATTAGTATATCGGTTACGAGGCTCTTCACTATCGTGCCGAAGGCGCTGCCGATAATTATCCCGACCGCCATATCGACCACGTTGCCCCTCATTGCGAATTCCCTGAACTCCTTGAACATGAGACCTTCTCCTCCCGCATTGGGTTGTATTCCTGAGCCTCACGGATACGGTTCCACTCTGTATCAGCAACATCAAGCCTTCCTGGACGCTCGCTCTCTTTCGCCCTAGGGCATCTCCCTCCATATGTTGCCAAGGTGTGTTTCGAGTTTTTCCATCAGTGCATCCACCGCTTTTTCTATTGCCTCCACGCTGTTGCGTATGGTACCCGCCTTGGTCCTTATCTCCGAAACACCCTTCATTGCCATCTGTATGCTCTCGATCTCCAGACGTATGAACTCAGGGTCGATGGCGTGCTCCTCTTCCTTTGCTCTTGCCGCTATGAGGGTTCTGGCAACCTTGTAGGCCGCCTCGAGAAATATCAGTCTCTGGCCGGTTTCCATCATCTCCTCTTCGACGGTAACGACAAGGTCGTTCCCGACCCTGCAGAAATCTCCCGCCTCAAGGGGTTCATAGCCCTTGCAGAAGACGAAGATGCCAATATCGGCACCGCGGTTCTTCTTTGCCCTCTCCAGCTCCTCCAGCGTCCTTTTCATGTTGTAGCCCTGCTGTTTCTTGGCCTCGAAGACGATCACCCTGCCGGGCGCCCTGCTGCACTGCCCGAGGCGAACGACGAAATCGCCCACTTTGTCGTTGTTCATAAGTCCCTTCACTCCAGAGACGTTCTCCGGTTCGTCCTCCATGGCGACGGCCATTCCCGCCAGTGGTACGTAAAGGGCCTGCTCGAACTCCCTGCCCTTCCCTGTGCCCTTCTCCGCCTCGGCGAGCCGGGCTCTCTCGGATGCCAGGGCCGCCGCGATACGGGTGTAGTGATCCACCACGGTGGAATGGAGCCTCTCTATCTCCTCCCTCATGGAGCGTTTGAGAATGCTTATGGCGCTTGACTCGTCGTCAAGAGAGAATGTAGACCTTATCTGTGCGGCGTTCTGCCTCAGGAGCTCTTCAACGGCCTTCTCCACCTGGCAGACCAGCCCTTCCCTGTTCTCGGGGTCCATCTTCCTTGCCAGGAAGCTCTCGGGCCCGACACGCCTGTCGAGGAGAATAGCGACCTTCCCGGCTTCACTGTCAAAGTAGGACCCGAGGATGCGTGATATCTTTCCGTCCTCTCCGAAGTGCTTGTCGATGTAAGCGGGGACAACGCCCCCCTCAGTCCTGAAGTAGTTCTCCAGCCTCTCCCTCAACTCATCCCTGAAGACCTGTACATCGCTCTCTATCAGGGACCGTACCTCCCTGAACTTCTCTTCCACGACGGCTGTATCCAGGGTGGGAGAGGCCGACCTTATGGCGATTACACCCACCTTGAGAGCTTCAAGTGCCCTTGAACTGCGCTCCTCCTCCCGGAACTGCTCGAGGAACCGGATCACATCTTCGTCAGTTATCTCGATCTCCAGTCGCAATGTCTTTCTTTCCATGGTCCATCACCTCCGGGCTTCGGGCTACGGCAAGAGTTCCCCGGTCCTTGGCCTGTTGCCGCTCCTGCTCACCAGGACGATCGCCATTATAATGAATGCCGCCCCGGCCATCTCCCTTGCCGTCGGAGGCAGACCCAGGAGGACCGCCGAAAGGGTGAAAGCCGTTACGATCTCTATCGACGAAACAATGCTGGCCGTTGAAGCCTGTATCGTCCTCAGGCCGTAAAAGTAGATGCTGTAGCCTATCATGCTCCCGACAAGGCCCACGTACAAGATCCACCCCATCTGTGCAGCTGTCACGAATACAATGTCGCTCCACCCCGTTGTGAAGGTTTTCAGGAGGGAGAGCCAGGCAAGACCGAAGACCTGCATGTAGAAGAACAGCGTCGTCTGCGGAATGAACCCCGTCTGGGCCGAGAGCCTTCCGAAGAGAGAGTACAGGGACATTCCCACCGCAGAGAAAAGACACCAGGCAAGTCCCACGGGGTGGATACCTTCGATTAGAACCCCGCCGAAAGGGAAGACACCTACGGCCACTCCTGCAAGGGTCAGTATCGCCCCGGCCACCTGGTAACGGTTGGGAGTCTCTCTGGTGATCACCAGCGATCCGAGGGTGGTGAGAAGAGGATGTGTAAAGAAGATCACTATGGTGACCGGTACCGAGAGGTACTGGAGCGCGAAGAAGAACCCGGCGTATATCCCTACCATGCATGGCCCTGCAATGACCGCAACCTGGAGGAGCTGTCGCCCCCCCACTCTGAAACGGCCGGGACAACGGATGAGCAGGAAGAGACCAACACCGGCCGTCATAATTCCCGCTCTCAGGACTGCAACAGTAAGCATGTTGGCCCCTAGAATGCTTAGCTGTTTTCCTGCAGGGCTCAGCGTACCCCAAAGAACACCCGCGGCAAGGACGGCAAGGAAATCGGTCCGGATGCGTTCCCTCAAGGCGGCAGCAACCTCTCCTGTGGACTTGTGACGGTTTTTGCGTTTTCATTGTATCATCCATCCTGTGGAGCAACGGAGGTGATGATCGGCTGCCGGACAGGAGATGTTTCCCCTATTTATCCGGACCGGGCCCGCATTCTCTGATACTGGGAAGTTTCCCTGGCGAAAGGTCTCTTCGGGAGGGACGCTACTACGCCCACCCGAGGAACGCCTTCTGGTCCATCATGGGCAGGCTTTTCAATGCGGGTCCGGAACTTCCCTACGAAGAGCGGCTTGAAAGGCTCAGCTCTGCCGGGATCGCCCTTTGGGACGTTCTGCTGACATGCCGGAGGACCGGCAGCATGGACGGTTCCATCATTGAGGACGGGGCCATACCGAACGATCTTCCGGGTTTTTTCCTGGAACACCCGACAATCACGGCGATATTCTTTAACGGCCAGAAGGCGGCCCGCCTGTTCGAACGGCTTGCCGCCCCGCGCCTTGGAGAGATATCGCTGAGGATGGAATGGAAGGTCCTTCCGTCAACAAGTCCGGCCTACGCCTCGAAAAGTCTGGAGCAAAAGGTCGAAGAATGGAGAGTCCTGCCGGGGGCTGGTCGGCCCTATCTTGACAGAAAAAGCTCTCTCAGAAGTTTCTGACCCTCCGGGGAGAGTCCGAGCATGGGCAGCTCCCGGTCGAGCTGTTCAAGAGTCCCGTAACCTCCGAGATAACCGTTGGCCCTGGCCGCGGCCGTCGAAGCAACAAGGTCCTCTTTAAGGGGGAACAACACCCTGAATTCATCGTAGATCGCCGGAGTTCCCTTCAAGGCGAATTTCTGGTGGTAATCCTCGGCCGGGTAGAACCTCTCCAGCTTCCTGATCTCAGTCCTGACCTTCCTGCCGCTCTTCTTCTCCAGTTCGGCGGCCTGCTCAAGAGCAGTTTGCTCCTGATCCGGATCGTGGAAGAGAAGGAGCGAGGCGTACTGCCTTCTGAAAGACATGGCAAAGGGGTCGTGCCCCTTCCAGAACTCCGCAAGAAGTTCCCCGTATGAGACTACAAGGGGGTCGAAATCAACCTGAAGGCTCTCGGTATGGTCCCCCAGGTTGTAGTAACCGGGGTCGGGCTTATCGCCGC
Source organism: Synergistaceae bacterium (assembly GCA_012729145.1). Lineage (GTDB taxonomy): Bacteria > Synergistota > Synergistia > Synergistales > Thermovirgaceae > 58-81. The sequence continues at coordinate 31,117 of JAAYDT010000058.1, forward strand.
CGGCGTAACCCACCCTTGTCCTTATGACCCCATCGATGCTCCCGAACCGGGAGTCGGGACCCCAGAATCAGCCCATGGCGAACGTGGCTGTCTCGAACCGGTCCGCCTGTGACAGGTCAATAGGAGGAAGAACAGGGCTTCCCTTCCCTTCCATGCTTGCTTCACCGACTTTCATGAAAGCGACAAGGACAGCCATGAGCACAAACACCCTTAAGATCTTCACTCCCTGTCGCCCCCTAAAATGAAAATATTTTATTTACGCAATATACAGCCTGGGACTGAAGGGGTCAACAGTCGGGGCAAGACCGGATCAGAACTCCTTGTAGGCCTCCTTTTTGGCACCGCAAACGGGGCAGAAATCCGGAGCCTTCTCCGGGGCTGTGTGGCCGCAGACGGTGCAGATGAAAAAGGAATCATAGTCCACGTCCTTGCCCGACCTGGCAGCCTCATGCCCCCTGTGGAAGAGCTCGGCGTGGATCTTCTCCGCTTCAAGGGCCCATTTAAAGGTCCGGACGGCTCCCTTTTCCTCCTGGAACTCCGCCACTTTCAGGTAGACCGGGTACATCTGGTCTATCTCGAACTCCTCGCCCATGAAGCCCCCGGTTAGATTATCGGCGGTACTCTTGAGCCCGAATACTCCCCCGGCAGTGACAGGATGATCCCCTATCTCACCGTCGAGGACGGTAAAGTGGTTCCTGGCGTGCACCCATTCGGAGTGGGAAACTGCCCTGAAAAGCTTTGCGATCTTCGGGAAACCCTCTTTTTCGGCGGCCTCACCCCAAACCAGGTAACGCATATGGGCCATGCTCTCGCCGCCGTAGGCGGCTCTCAGGTTTTCTGCCGTCATGGCATTTCTTACAGACATAGGAACACTCCTCCCTGGTATTTTGATCTTTTCTCCCCTGCGTGGGATCGCGCGGAGCCCATTTCTTCTCTCAGGGCTCTGATCGGCGAACAGGAAACTCCTCCTGGTACCCCGGATAATTATTGCAAAAAACATGACCTTTTGCTAACAGGGTTCACAGGGACCGGGAAGCGATTTCTTGACCAATAAGTCCCCTTTCCTCTAAAATCAAAGTCCTGGAGAATTAAAGAACAAAGTGGCCCACAGGCCGCTAGAACACTATTGAGAAGGAGGAGTACAGAATGAAGAAGAGTCTTTTCAGTAAGGGGTTGCTTCTTGTTCTGACGGCCTTTCTGGTCGTGGGAGCGATCTCTGGAGCCGCCGTTGCCGAGGAAAAGGTCATCAAGATAGGAACCCTTTTCCCGCTGACGGGACCCGTTGCCCTTGCCGGTCAACGATGCAGGGCAGCTGTCGAGACCGCGGCCGAGGTTATCAACAATGCCCACCCCGAGCTGCAGGTACCCCTTGCTGCCCAGGAAGGCGTACTGGACGGCTACAAGTTCGTCCTTGTGCACGCAGACCACCAGGGCAAGCCTGACGTGGCCAAGTCCGAGGCCGAGCGCCTTTTCGACCAGGAGAAGGTCTGGGGGATCATCGGATGCTACAACAGCGCCGCGACGAAACCGGCCAGTTTCGTGGCCGAGCTCAAGCAGAGAGTCTTCATGTGCGGATGTTCAAGCTCAGGTGCCCTGACCGAGCGCGACTTCAAATACTTCTTCCGCATGGCCCCCACCGACAAGACGGAGTCTCTGGAGTTCGTGGAGTTCATCGAGTGGGCCAACGAACACAAGGGCTCTGACATCAAGACCGTCGGACTCATTTACGAGAACACCGAGTTCGGAAAGCACGCTGCTGAAGAGGGCCGTATGGCTGCCGAGGCTGGCGGTTTCAAGGTCGTCGCCGACGTAGCCTTCAACCCCGGCGCGACCAACCTCAACAGCGAGGTCCAGACACTGAAGGCCGCCAACCCCGATGCCGTTTTCGGCGCCTGCCTGGGTGGCGACTACACCCTCTGGGTCCGCACCATGAAGCAGATGGACTGGCTTCCGAAGGTCGCACTCAACTACTGCACCGGCTACCAGGATCCCATCATCGTCGGCCAGCTGGGGGATGACGCAAACTATTTCATGGGCGGCACCGGTTACGCCCCTGAGTTCGCTGAACTGATGCCCGCCGTCGCAGCTGTCGAGGAGATCTACAAGACCAAGACCGATCCCAGCGTCCCCTTTGACAGCGACTCCATCCAGGAAGCAGTTGCGCTTTTGGTCCTGGCCCAGGCTATCGAGAAATCCGGAAGCCTTGACCCGACGGTGGTCGCCGAGACCCTCCACGCCAACGAATGGGAATCGCCTCTCTCCATGGGCGGCAAGGTGGCCTTTGCCCCCGGCGGACAGAACATCAAGGCAATGAGCATGCTGACCCAGCTTCAGGGCGGGGAGTACAAGAGGATCTACCCGGTTGACCTTGCCGACACGGAACCTGTCATACCCATGGTCCCCTGGAAGGATCGCTGATCCAGGCCTGAACTCCTGTATCTCGGGTAAGTTACTGGACCCGCTTCTTTGCAGGACTGATCGCGGATCTACCAGAGAGGCAGCAGGGGTTTCTCTGTTGCCTCTCTTTTTTCGCAGGTCTGCGGTTTTTTGAAATGAAAAGAATGATGAACTGGGGGTGTACCCTGAATGGCCACGTTTCTCCAAGTCGCATTTGACGGACTGCTGAACGGGCTGCTTTACGCACTGGTAGCGGCGGGTCTTAGCCTGATATGGGGCGTCATGGATGTTATCAACTTTGCCCATGGCGAATTCCTTATGATCGCGATGTACTTCAGCTACTGGCTTGGCTTTATCTGGAAGATCGATCCCATTATCTCTTCTGTAGCGGGTGGAGCCTTCGTTTTCATAGTAGGGGCCCTGACATACAGGCTTGTTATCAGGAGGACCATCGGTAAGTCAGCCATGTCAGCTCTTCTTGCTACCTTCGGGCTTTCCATGCTTATCAAGAACATATGTCTGAACCGTTTCTCGCCCAACTTCCGGCTTCTGCAGGACACGCTTCTGGGTGGAAAGACCTTTAACCTGGCGGGGATAATAATTCCGGTCCCCCAGCTTGTCATCGGGCTCGTCGCGCTGGCTCTTCTGTTCGTCGTCTACCGGCTTGTCAAAAAGACCCGACTGGGGTGGGCGATACAGGCAACGGCCATGGACAAGGAAGCCGCGGAACTGATGGGGATCAATACCGAAAGGATCTACCTGCTAGTCTTTGGGCTTGGTGGAGCCTGCGTGGGGATTGCGGGCGGTCTCCTCCCCTCCTACCTTGCGGTCCATCCGGAGGTAGGGGCGCTGTTCAGCCTTATCGCTTTCGTGTGCGTAGCCATGGGGGGATTCGGAAGCATTCCCGGAGCCCTTCTGGCTTCCCTGCTTATCGGACTCGTCGAGGCCTTTGCCGGTTTTTATATCGCACCGGTCTTCAAGTACGTCGCGGTATTCGGACTCTACCTTGTGGTTGTAATGGTCAGGCCCAGGGGCCTCTTCGGGTGGTGATCCCATGAATACTACAAGAAAGATGTCAAGAAAGGATCTGTTCTGGCTGGGTCTTCTGGCCTTCTTCGCAGTTATCCCCCTTACGCCCTGGTTCAGCCACAGTTCCTTTGCCCAGCACGTAATGATCCAGGTTCTCCTCTACTCGAGCATGGCCCAGGCCTGGAACATCCTGGGCGGGTACTGTGGCCAGACATCCTTCGGCCACTCGGTGTTCTTCGGGATCGGAGCTTACGGTACAGGGATGGCCGTGGTGAAGTTCGGACTGATCCCGTGGCCGGGGATACTTGCCGGAGCCGTAATCGCGGCAATGGTCGCAGTCGCGATAAGTTACCCCTGTTTCAAACTGAAAGGCCACTACTTCGCCATCGCCACCTTCGCCATAGTGGAGATATTCAACAGGCTCTTCATGGTCTGGTACTGGGTGGGCGGAGCGATAGGGCTTGATTACGGCTTCACCGAGCCTGGCTGGAAGAATTTTGTGTGGTACCAGTCCAAGGTAGGTTATTTCTACGGGGTTCTGCTGCTCTTCGTCCTGGTCTTCGGCATCGTTCGCTGGATAGAGAAACACCGCTTCGGCTTCTACCTGCGGGCGGTAAGGGAAGGACAGGAGACCGCAGAATCGTTGGGAGTAAACAGCACCAGGGTCAAACTCTCGGCAATGGCTCTCTCTGCCTTCCTGGCCGCGCTCTGCGGGGCTTTCTTCGCCCAGTACAACTACCGTGTCGATCCTCCAATGGTCATGTCTCTGGATATGTCCATGAAGTTCGTCCTGATAACCATCCTCGGCGGACTTGGGACGTTCTATGGACCGCTCCTGGGGGCTGCCCTTCTCATTCCCTTGCAGGAGTACACCCGTGCGTATCTCGGCGGGATCGGCGGCGGGGTGGACCTGATAATCTTCGGCCTTCTTATCGTCGTAGTTGTCGTTTACCAGCCCAGGGGTATCATGGGAATCCTGGACCGTATCGTGAACCGGATCAGGCGGTCTGAGGGAGGGGGTAAATAGCATGGCCCTTCTGGAAGTTCGCAACCTTACAATGAAGTTCGGATCACTGGTAGCGTGCAACGACGTCTCTTTTGATGTAGAGAAAGGTTCCGTCGTTGGACTGATAGGACCCAACGGGGCCGGGAAGACCACCCTCTTCAACTGCGTTTCAGGGTTCTACAAGCCCACTTCGGGCAAGCTTTTCTTCGACGGCCGTGATGTTACGAACCTGCCCGCCTACGAGGTGGCCCGTCTTGGAGCTGTGAGGACCTTCCAGGTGGTACGCCCCCTTAAGGAAATGACTGTTCTGGACAACGTCCTTGTGGGAGCTTTCCTCCGGGGTGCCGACAACGAAACCGCCCACAGCGTAGCGGAGGAATGCCTCTCCCTTTGCCGTCTCGAGGACAAGAGCGGGAATCTTGCCGGAGGCCTTCCCATCGGATACAAGAAGAGACTGGAAATGGCCCGGGCGCTTGCTACCGGCCCGACCCTGCTTATGCTCGATGAGGCTATGGCTGGCCTTACTTCTACCGAGATCAAGGAAGCGCTGGAGATCATCAAGGGCCTCAGGGAGAGGGGCATCACTCTTCTTGTCGTCGAGCATATCATGGAGGCCATCATGTCCGTAGCGGACAAGGTGGTCGTTCTGGACGGTGGAGAGAAGATCGCCGAAGGGACACCCAGGGATATCGTAGAGGATGAAAGGGTAATAAAGGCCTACCTTGGCGCCAAGTTCACCGAGAGGCTTAAGCGAACGGGAGAGGTGACAAAGAATGGCTGATCCTATCCTTGAAGTGCAGGACATCCATTGCGGATACGACGGGGTCCCCGTCATCCACGGGATAAGCCTTGAGGTAACACCGGGCGAACTGGTTGCGATCGTAGGCGCCAACGGGGCCGGCAAGACGACCACCATGAAGACCATCGCCGGACTGATGCACCCCTTTAGTGGCAGCATACACTTCGAGGGCAGGGACATCTCGAGGATGAAAGCCCACGAGACGATACGCCTGGGGGTAAGCTATGTCCCGGAGGGGAGAAGGCTGTTCTCCAAGCTCACCATCCAGGAGAATCTCGAACTGGGGGCATTCACCAAGAACGACCGGCGGGAGATTGGTCAAAGCCTGGAGCAGGTATTTGAACTTTTCCCCAAGCTCTACGACCGCCGGACCCAGGTGGCAGAGACCATGAGTGGCGGGGAACAGCAGATGGTGGCCATAGCCAGAGGACTCATGTCCAGCCCCAGGCTTCTCCTGCTTGATGAACTCTCCCTGGGACTTATGCCTTCGCTGGTGGAGAAGGTAATGGAGGCTGTAATCTCCATCAACCGGACCGGGGTCACCGTTCTCCTGGTAGAACAGATGGTCCAGGAAGCACTGGAGATCGCCGACCGGGGCTATGTCATTCAGACCGGGAAGATAGTGCAGCAGGGAACGGCCAGGGAGCTGCTAGATTCCCCGGAGGTCCGAAAGGCTTACATGGGTATGTGAACCCGCATTGGAGGGACCGGCCCTTTCGGAATATTGTCAGTTGACAAAACATGTTATCAAACAGGAGGGGAGGAAATGGAAGGCAACTTGCAGATCCATGTTGAGCTTGAGGGTATTGCGCCAAAGGTCTGGAGAAGATTTGTCGTCCCCTCCAGCATAACCCTTGACAGGTTAAGCGATGTAATCCAGATCGTCATGGGCTGGTCCGGGGAGCACATGCACGTCTTTAACATAAACGGGAAGGACTACATGGACCAGCCCGATGATGCCCCTGACGCCGCAGAGGAAGGATTATTCAGGCTCGGATCTCTGCTCCCCTTCAAGGGATCTGAATTCACCTATACTTATGACCTTGGCGACAACTGGGTTCACCTGCTGAAGATAGAGAAGACCGGAATGGAAGACGACGAGGAGTGGGGGGATCTCTTCTGCGTCAACGGCAAGGGAGCCTGTCCGCCAGACGATATCGGTGGACTAACCGGTTTCACGGATTTCCTTCGGGCTATGGGCGACAGGGAAGACCCCCAGCACGAGTTCTTTATTGACTGGTACGGAGGAGAGTTCGATCCCAACGCCTTTGAATTGCTCGAGATCAACATCACCCTGCTGTTCTTTCTCCGTTGGTCCAGAGACCGCTGCCTCCCCTGGTGGAAGGACTAGTTCTGAATAAAGACAGGGATAACACCTGTCTGGACAGGGAGATGATGTCTTGTGAAAAGTAAAGTAGGCCGAAAATATTCTGGTAGCCTTGAGGATCTTCCCGTCCTGGATGAAGGAAGTCACTCAGGTGCGGTCAGAAGGGTCATATTTGGGCCTGGTCTCTTCTGGGACGATCATGTTGCGAGGTTCTTCTCCCTGTCGCCGGGAGCCGCATCGCCCTTTCACGACCATGATTGGCCTCACTACGTCTTCATCCTGGAAGGGAACGGTGAGGCACAGATCATGGGTGAGACCTGGAGGATCAAGGCTGGATCCTGGGCTTTCGTTCCTCCTTGTACCGGGCACTGTTTTACCAATACCGGATCTGGACCCCTGAAATTCATCTGCATCGTGCCAGAGAGGGGAGACCCCTTCCGGGGTTAAGGCTGATAGCCCGACAACGAGCCCCGGTCAGCCGCCGGGGCTCCTTTTTTATCCAGATTTTCTGTCCGCTACCGGACCAGAAGATCATTTCCCTGATTTACGCCTCTTCGGTATCCATGTTATCCTGCTTCCATAACGGCCGTGACTGATAGCCATCACAATCCGCCGAAGAACAGGGGTATCGATTTGAAGGGTTTTACAATGCGTTTTTCCGGTCTGATCTTCGGCCTCTTTCTCTTTTCCCTTGGAATAGCCATGACGATGAAAGCCAACCTCGGTTTCGCTCCCTGGGATGTTTTCCATCAGGGCATCTCGAACAAAATTGGATTATCCATTGGTAACGTAAGCATCCTGATAGGTCTTTTCATATGCTTGGGAGTAGCACTGGCCGGGGAGAAGCTGGGCATGGGTACGATCCTGAACATGCTACTTATAGGGTTTTTCCTGGACCGTGTCCTTGAACTGGGGCTGATCCCCCCCATGGACGGTTTTCTTTACGGACTGCTGATGATGACCGCCGGTCTCTTCGTCATCTCACTGGGGACATATTTCTACATGGGCTCCGGTTTCGGTGCCGGTCCCAGGGACGGGCTCATGGTCGTCCTTGAAAGGAAGACCGGTCTACCCGTAGGTCTTTGCCGGGCGATCATAGAATCGCTTGCGGTTTTTCTGGGATGGCTGATGGGAGGTCCTGTCGGCCTTGGAACGGTGATCGCCGCTTTCGGGATCGGGCTTTGCGTGCAGGTCACCTTCTCGCTCCTGAAATTCCAGGCCACCGAGATCAGGCACGAAACTTTCAGGGAGACTCTGGAAAAGCTGGGGTTCAAAAAGAAATGACAAAAGGGGGGAAGATCTTAAATGTCAGTCCGCCTGCAAATTCACGGCGATCTGAAGGATCTTCTCAACGGCATCGCAGATCCAGGGGTGAATTGCCGGGATCTTGACCGATCAGCCCCGGTCAAGGACCTTATTGAATCCCAGGGTGTTCCCCACACAGAAGTGGGGCTTGTTGTTTCACGGGGGGCTGAAAGATCATTTCTCTATACCCCCGCCGGGGGAGAGATCGTAGATGTCTTTCCCCATACGCCCCCTGTCGATGTCTCCCTCCCCTCGGTTTTATTCCCTGTGCCCTTCGGAGAGGCTTCCTTTGTGGTGGACGTGAATGTGGCCCGGCTTGCGGGTCTGCTCAGACTGACAGGATTTGACTGCCTCTATGACCCACGCCTGGATGATGCAATGATCGCTGAAGTTGCAGGGGGGGAAAGAAGGATCCTTCTCACCAGGGACAGGGAACTTCTGAAACGCAACAGGGTCCTCAGGGGCCGCCTGATCCGTTCCGACAGGCCCTGGGAGCAGCTTGCAGAAGTGATCCGTTTCTTCGGTCTCAGGGATCGTATCGACCTGTTCTGCCGTTGCCCAAGGTGCAACGTCCCCCTCGTCAATATCGACAAGGGGGACGTTCTCGATCAGCTGGAACCATTGACACGCATGATGTACGACCGCTTCACCCGCTGCCCTGGCTGCGGGCAGGTTTACTGGTCCGGTTCACACCACTCGCGCATTCGCGAAAAACTTGCCGCAGCACTGGATGATCTTCAATAACGTGGTGAAATTTCTTTTGGATCCTGTTCACCCTGAAGCCTTATCTACTTGATCCCTTCAGGATCTATTCCAGTTCCTTCAGGACTTCCTCGAGTATATCCGCTGCCTTCATCAGAAGATCCTCAGTGATAACAAGCGGAGGAAGCAGCCTGGCTACGTTGTTGTGGTGCCCTCCGACCTCGATCATTACGCCGCGCTGGTGGGCCAGTCTTCGCAACTGCTTCGTGAGATCCGCGGCTGGTTTCCTGGTCTTTTTGTCCTCCACGATCTCGAGGGCTATCATCAGGCCGATCCCCCTGGCCTCGCCCAGGAGTTTGCAGTCCTTCTCCATCTCCTTGAAACGGACCATCGCCTTTTTACCCAGTTCCGCTGCATACTCGGGTACCCTGTTCTCGATCATCCAGTTTAGTCCTGCCGCTCCGGCGGCGAAGGCCACCATGTTGCCCCTGAAGGTGCCTATACTTTTTCCGGGAGGCATGGTATTCAGCTCCTCCCTGTAGGCTATGGCGGAGATGGGGAACCCTGCGCCGCCAAGAGCCTTGCTGATGGTAACTATATCGGGGACGATACCGGCGTGCTCAAAGGCGAACATCTTTCCCGTTCTTCCGAGGCCACACTGGATCTCATCACAGATCATCAGGATACCTCGCTCCCGGGTGATCTCCCTGACCCTCTGGAGGAATTCAGGTTCCGGGATAATCGTCCCCCCCTCGCCCTGGACAGCCTCAAGGAGCACTGCCGCAGGTTTTGAATAACCCGAGTGAGTGTCATCAAGGACCCTCTCGAGGTTGTCGGCAGCAAATTTGTCGACCATCTCTTCCGGACAACCGAAGGGGTTACGATACCTGTAGGGGAAAGGCACGAACTGGACTCCCGGAACAAGGGGACCCAGGCCGTCCCTGTGACCGCTGTCGCTGGTCACGGCAAGGGAAGCTCCGGTCATGCCATGGTATGCGCCTTCAAAGGCAATTATCCCGTAGTTCTGGGTGTTGAACCTGGCAAGCTTGATGGCCTGCTCGATGGCGTCGGAACCTGTGGGGCCGCCGAAGAAAACGCGGGAGAGCTCCCCGGGAAGTATACTCCTGAGTGTCTTGACCATCTTCATGCGCGTCTCGCTCGGGATATCTAGCGTATGGGTAACACGGTCTATCTGCTCATGGGCGGCCTTCAGAACGTCAGGGTGCCCATGTCCCAGCGCCATGACACCTGCCCCTGAGAAACAGTCGATGAAAACATTGCCGTCGACGTCCTCAAGAGTGGCCCCTTTCCCCCTGGCCAGAGCCATGGGCATCCCCTTGGGATAAGAGACAGCCGACCCTTCGAGCTCCTCCTGTATCTTGAGGATCTCCAGCGACTTAGGACCCGGCGGGGTCGTCAATATTTTCGGTGCATCCTTGATGGAAAGCTTCTCGAACTTGTTCAGATCCATATCAAACCCTCCCCCAAATTTTCTTATCCGCCACACAGGGCAAAAAACACTTATCTTTGCTCTCCGCCATACCTGGTCAGTGATCTTCGGTCCTGGACCGCTCCTTCCAGAGGCTGAAAATATGCCGCAGAAGCATCTTCTTTGCACCTTCGGCATCACGCCTCTCAAGGCTTTCGATTATCTCGTAGTGCATCTCGGCCGATCGGACCATGTCCTGCTCAAGGATCATGTCCTGCATCATGGCAAGTCTCAACTGGTAGAATATGTCCGTCAGGATCTTCAGGCTCCACTTCCTCCCGGATCTCTCCCATATGTAACGGTGGAACTGGACGTCCTTCTCTGAATACCCCGAGATCTTTTCCTCCAGCGGCGAGTCGGACCTTGAGATCGAGACCATCTGGTCGATCAGGCCCCGAAGCCTCCTGAAGTCCTCCGGTCCCAGCCTCCCCTCGCCGACAAGGATATCTATGACCCGTGACTCTATCATGAACCTTATGTCCGCAATCTCCTGGAAGTCATCATGGTCGAAGGTCGCAACGAAGGTGCCCCTCCTGGGGAGGTAGTTCACGATCCCCTGGTGCTCCAGCTCCCTCAGGGCCTCCCTGACCGGGGCTCTGCTTATATTGAGCTCCTCCGCTATCTCCATCTCCTGGATGTGCTGCCCCGTCCTGAACCTTCCGGACCAGAGGATCTCCTCCCTGAGGTACTCGGCCACCTTGCGGTTAAGATTCTCGTGGGAAAACCGGCTCTCCCTGGCCACGTTCACGCCCCCTCTACGTCTCCTCGAATAATTATGTCGTTTGTCGACAATTTGTCAATGGTACTTACAAACGGAGTCCGGCGGGAGGTTAACCTCCCGCCGGATTTTCGCTTCCTTGACCTAAAAAACAGACTTTCCAGTCTACATAGAGAACTTCTGGTATCCTTCGGGCAACAAGAAAAGGCTGTCTCCCAGTTTCTCTTCTGAAAAGTTGGTATAAAGGATGGTAGCCTTGTCCTGAGGGTTGTCCATGTAGATCTTGACCGGATAATTCAAATCCCTGGACACCCATACGGTTACTTCGCCGAGTCCCTTGTCCTTGTAAACTATCCTGAATATATCGCAGAGGTACCCCTCGACTGTCTCCGTGCCCAGATTAGTGACCTCTCCCTGGTCAGCGAATTTTTCCTCCATCCTTTCACCCTCGTCGAGGGTAACCTGATTGTTCGGCATCTCCATGTACATCTTTTGACCGGGAAGCAACACATACATGACTTTTCCGGTCTGATCGATGATGGTCGTCTGTGTCCCGACGGGAGTATCCAGTTCCTGCCTGAGATCGTTGCCCTTTACAAATACCCGTCCCGTCAGGTCCCCTCCTGTTGCACTCTGTATTGTCATGTCGGCTGAGAATTCCGCTGCATCGGATAAAGAGGCTACAAGAAAGACAAACGTTATTGACAGAAAGAGCCCGAAACCTTTCCGGTAATTCATATCAGTCACCACCCGAAATAGATTTTCTTTTCCTCCCCGAATACAACTGGCCATTCAATCGTCAATTCTAACAAGTTCCACCCTGCGGTTCTTCACCCGTCCTGCCTCGGTATCATTGGTATCTACAGGTTCGGATTCCCCGTAACCCCTTGCCGTAAGCCGATCTTCGGCTACTCCAAAAAGGCTCAGGTATTCAACAACAGTTTCCGCGCGCCGTTGTGAAAGATCCAGGTTGTAATCATCGCTTCCCTGGCTGTCAGTATGTCCCTGCACCTCTATCCTTAGTTCCGGGTTCTTCATCATCAGTGTCACGATGTGCTGGAGCTGTTTGTCTGAAGACTGCTGAAGGATGGCTTTATCGTAATCGAAAAGAATGTCGTATAGAATTATCCTTCCATCCTCGTCCAGTGCGGTTTTCATCTCTGCGGGACCAAAGGTCAGGGATCGGGTGAAAGGCTTTTCATCCACGATGGTCAGGTATGTCTGGCCCAGTGTTGTTGTTTCCACCTGGCACCATGTGATCCCGCCATCTTCCCTGGGCAAGGTGAATACCAACAGCCCCTGAGGATCCTCTGATCTTACCTCCCCGCCCTGTTCGAGGGCGGCGGCCTTGAAATTCTCGAAAAACTCCAGCCGGGAGATATCTTTGTTGCGCTGGCCGTCCTCTCTGTAGACTTCGTACAGCAGCCGACGATATTCACCCTTTACGTTGATCTTTTCCCTTTTGCCGGATCCAGGGTCTCTTACAGGGAAGTCGAAAGCTTCAAAAGCAACATATTTGGACAAGTTTTTGGCAAGGATCGATCCGGGAAAGGGGCGGATCAGAGGGTGTTCAAGAATATCATCCGCCGCACCGGCTACAGGAGACGCCAGAAGGCAGACCAGCAGGGTCGCCATAACAAAAAGAGCGGTTCTCTTCATTGTTTCGGGCCTCCTTTTTCCAGGTTTTACCTACAAAGTTAGACTAACACATAATGCACTTAAGAAACCTTTTTCATTTCTGTCAAGGTGATACGGCGATAGCGCCATATAACAGATGCCGGTCCTGGAGAGGAAGGGTCACAGGGAACAGGGAACCTTAAGCGAAAAACCGGGCCGGGGATCACCCCGGCCCGGTCAAGTTCCAGATCATGCTTAAAACAGTCATTTGGGATCTGTTTGGAACTACTTCCTCGGATCAATGACCTCCGGGGCGTCGACAATTCCGAAGCGGCGGAAAACACCGTCCTTCACGATCTGGACCTGTACCGGTTTGATGACCTCGCCTATCTCTGTGAATCCCTTGATGACCCCGGTAACCCCGTCGAAGTCCTTAAGTGCCGCGATGGCATCCTTTACCTTATGAGCGTCGGTGGTCCCAGCCCTTTCGATCGCATCGGTGATGATCATGAAAGCGTCATAGTTGGAGGCTCCGACCATGTCGGGTTCCATGCCATAACGCTCCCGGTACTCCTTGATGAAGGCCTGGACAACGGGTCTCTCGTCGTCACGGTCGAGGTTGGTCACGATTATCGTTCCGTTGGCAGCCTCTTCACCAGCTAGTTCTACAAACTTGGGAGAATCGTAACCCTCCTCCCCTAGTATCTGCGTCCTGAGCTTGAGTTCGTAGGCCTGCTTCACTATACCTGCAGCCTCCGCATAGTAACCGCTTGCAAGAACCACATCGGGGTCGGCTTCCTTAATGGCTGTCAGGTAAGGCATGAAATCCTTCTCTCCAAGAGGATAGACCTGGCTGTAAACAACCTTGGCCCCCTTGGAGACAACGTACTGCTCAAAACCCTCAGCCATGGTCCTTCCGAAGTCGTTGTCCATGGTGAGCATGCCAACGGTCTTTGCCTTCAGCATGTCGACGGCAGCAACTCCGGCACCCCGACCTTCAACGGTCCCGAGGAAGCCGTTCCTGAAGCAGAAATCACCGGCAACGGTGATATCCGGGTGGACAGCATATCCTGCGACCAGCGGGATCTCGAACTCCTGGAAGAGAGGTGCAACAGCCCTGGTCGGCATGCTGTAGGATCCCCCGACTACCGCAACGACCTTGTCCATCTGGACAAGTTTCCTGGCAAGCCCCACAGCTTCCTTGGCGTTAGCAGCATCATCCACGTAGAAAAGTTCGACCTGCTTTCCGAGGACCCCACCCTTGGCGTTGACCTGGTCAACAGCGAGCTGGACCGACTGCAGAACACTCAATCCGTCAGCGGCAGCAAACCCCGTTAGAGGAGCCATCAGACCGATCCGGATCGTGTCCGCGGCCGATACGACCCCGACCGAACCGATGATCAGGGCCAGCGCAAGAACCAGCGAAACAAGTCTTTTCATGAAAAAACCCTCCCTTTCGATTCTCTATGTACAGACTCTCTCAAGAACCGGGATATCCCGATGCTCCCCCCTCCGGTATCATCACCCCCCAAGATATGCTTCCCTGACCTTTGTATCCTCCATTAGATCTGAGGCCTTTCCCTCAAGGGCTATCCTGCCTGTCTCCAGGATATAACCCCTGTGGGCTATGGCCAAAGCCTGGACCGCGTTCTGCTCAACCAGCAGTATGGTCAGCCCCTTGTCCTCGTTCAGCCTCTTAAGGACAGAGAAGACGAGGTCAACCAGTTTCGGCATGAGACCCATGGAAATTTCATCCACCAGGAGCATCTTCGGTCCCGACACCAGGGCTCTGGCAATGGCCAGCTGCTGCTGTTCACCTCCGGACAGGGTCTGTCCGGCCTGCCATCTCCTCTCCTTCAGGACCGGGAAAAGATCAAAGACCTCTCCGAACGCCTCTTCTACATTGATCCTGCCTGAAAGACCGTAGACACCCATTCTCAAATTCTGCTCCACCGTAAGGTTAGGAAAAACCCTTGCCCTTTCTGGCACAATACGGATCCCCATACCTGCCCTTTCATGAGCAGAAAGGGGGAGGATGTCATGTCCTCTGCCGTTACCGGTTTCGGAAGGATCTATGTAGACAACCCTTCCGGATCTTGAAGGGACAAGCCCCATCAGGGTGTTCAGGAGTGACGTCTTTCCTGCGCCGTTGGCTCCAATAATGGAGACCACTTCCCCGTCATCCACCGAGAAGGAGACGTCTTCCAGTGCAACTATGTCCCCGTAGGCAACGGTAAGGTTCTCGACTTTAAGCATGGGCCGATGCCCCCCTCCCCAGATAGGCCTCGATCACTCTTTCATCGGTCCTGATCTCTCCGGGAGACCCTTCGGCCAGCTTTTTGCCGTGGTCCAGCACAACGAGCCTGTGGCACAAAGACATCGCCACCCTCATGTTGTGCTCTATCAGAAGGACCGAGAATCCCCGCTCACGGATGTTCCTTACCAGTTCCATCATCTGCTGGATCTCCTCTTCGCTGAGACCAGAGAAAGATTCGTCAAGAAGAAGGAGTCTGGGCCTCAACGCCAGGGCCCTCGCGATCTCCAGGCGCCTGAGGTTCCCCAGGGAGAGGACGGATGAAGATCCGTCGGCAAGCCCTTCGATCCCCACTTCCCTCAGGAATGCCATAGCCTCTTCACGGTCTTGGGAGTCCCCGAAAACAGGACAGCTCTTCAGGAAGGAACTGTATCTTTGCATCCCCAGGCCGACCATGACGTTATTCAACACCGTCATCCCCGCAAAGGGTCTCACGATCTGGAAGGTACGCCCCACGCCCCTGGATGCGATGGCGTGGGCTGGCAGCCCGTCGATCCGTTCTTCCTCAAGAAATATCTTCCCCGCCGTAGGTCTGTATACTCCGGAGATGACATTGAAGCACGTTGTCTTGCCTGCCCCGTTGGGTCCTATCAGGCCAAGGATCTCCCCCCTGCTTACGTGAAAGGAAACATCGTCAACGGCTTTAAGCCCCCCAAAATACCGGCTCATCCCCTCAACACGGAGGATCATGCCCTTTTCCGCCATTGTCATCGCCTCCCCCGCGGGAAAAGCCGTCGTAAAAGGCTGCCCTCTCCCAGGATCCCCTGTGGCTGATAACGGATAACCAGCAGGAGCGCAGCGCCGTAGAGGAGCATTCGGTACTGGACCAGGGGTCTGAAGACTTCAGGCAGCGATCCCAGAACAATGGCTCCCAGGATGGGACCCCAGATCTTCCCCATGCCCCCGAGAACGACCATGGAGAGGAGCATGATCGAAACGGGAAAACCGAAGTCGTCGGGGCTTATGAAATTTACGAAATGGGCGTAGAGGACCCCGCCAAGACCTGCCATGGCGCTCCCGATGGTGAAGGCCAGTATCTTGAAGCGTACGTGGGAGATACCCATGGCCCCGGCGGCGGTCTCCTCCTCCCTCATGGCCTCCGTCGCAAGACCTGTCCAGGACCGGGCAAAACGGTGTACGAACCAGGTCGTCAGGGCCAGAAGGACCAGCACCAGGGTCAGGTAGTACTCCCCTCTGAGCCTGGTGTCCAACAGGGTGGGCGTCGGTATCCCCCCTATGCCCAGAGCCCCTCCAAAGAAAGGAACATAAAGGAAGATGCTCCTTACGATGAAGTTGATCCCAATGGTGGTTATGGCCAGGAAATCATCCTTTACGCGAAGGCTGGGTATACCCAGAAGGGCCCCGATTAGTCCGGTGATCAGCGTGGCCAGGGGAAGACTCCACCAGAAGGAGAGTCCGAGTTTCGTACACAGCAGTGCCGTGGAGTAAGCACCAATACCAAAAAAGGCGGCGTGGCCCAGCGAGATCTGGCCGGCGAACCCGACAATGATGTTAAGGCCCGATGCAACCAGTGCGTAGATCCCTATCATCGTGGCAACGGTAGTGAAATAGCCACCCATAGCTCCAGTCTCCTTATCTGGTCTTCCTGCCCAGGAGACCCTGGGGCCGGATCATGAAGACGATTATCATGGCAATGAATGCCAGGGCATCCCTGGGAAGAGGGACCGCAGCGTAACCTATAAGCAGGGCTTCGGCCAGTCCGAGAAGAATTGCTGCAAGGACCGCCCCCGGGATGCTCCCCAGACCTCCTACCACTATGATCGCCAGGGTCTTGTAGGCCGGAACCGCTCCCATGGTCGGATAGACCTGGTTGTAATAAATGCCCACCAGTACCCCCGCCACCGCAGCTACGGCCGAACCCATGGCAAAGGTAATTGAGATGATCCTCTTTGTGTTGACGCCCATGGCACTGGCCATAGCCATATCCTGGGAGGTAGCCTGCATGGCAAGTCCAAGTTCCGTTCTTTCCGATATGAACCAAAGGACCAGTAGTATGGCAAAAGAGGTGAGCAGTACCAGGATCTGCATCCCCCCTATACTGACGCTTCCCAGGGTGAGTGGGCTGAGGGCCAGCCTCCTGGGGAACCCGAGTATGTAAGGCCCTGCCAGTATCCTGCAGATCTCCTCGATGGAAAGAAATATGGCTATGCTTGCTATCAGGGGCACGTAGGGAGGATATTTCAGAAGTGGGTAGTAGATCACCTTTTCTATGGCCACCCCCACTATGGCGCATACCACCATGGCGGCCGCAATGGCTACGAAAAAACTGTCGGTGGCCTGGAAAGCGAAGAGCCCCACGTATCCTCCTATCGCATATACCCCTGCGTGAGCGACATGAAGGATCCTGAGGATCCCGTAGACCATCGCCAGCCCCAGGGCCATGAGGGCGTAAATGGAACCGACTGCAAGACCGTTGATGAGATGCTCAATGAATAACTGCATGTCCAACCCCTCTTGTCGTGATCATTGCCTTTTGAAGCTCTTCGAAGTCTCGGGCAAGGAACCCTGGAGATCGGGATAAATCCTGAATGGAAGGGACCTCCTGAAGGACTGCGATCGGCTGGGTTACACCCATTCGAGGACCCTCCGAGATTAAATATTGAGCCTATTTAAGATATCATTGCCCTGCGAACAGTCAAGTATCTAGCTTCCGGGAACATGGCTGTCCAGGGAGGGAGTGCGGTGAGAAATTATTACTCCGGCAAGCTGAATGCCGTCAGGCTTCTGGAAGTCTACCAGACGGGGATCGAGAGGGTCAGACAGTACCTTCAGGCTGAAATAGATTTCGTGACAGGAAAGCTATCGGGTCGGGAAAGGGTTCTCGAACTGGGCGCAGGATACGGGAGGATAATGAGGGAGGTCTCGCCCTTCGCAGCCCGCGTTCTCGGTCTGGACATCTCGGAGGATTCGGTCCTTTTCGGAAAGGAGTACCTCAGGGACAACCCCAACTGCAAACTGGAGATCGCCGACGCCCACCTCATTGAGTACCGTTCGGAGTTCGACGTGGTTCTCTGTCTCCAGAACGGTCTTTCTGCGATCAAGGGTGATCCCATAAATCTGGTCACAAGAGGGATCAGAGCCCTGGTTGCGGGGGGCAGCGCATTTTTCAGCACCTACAGCGCCAATTTCTGGGGCCCGAGGCTTGAGTGGTTCATGGAGCAGGCCGACAAAGGGCTCCTGGGCGAGATCGACTGGGAGAGGACCGGGAAGGGGAGGATAGTATGCCGGGACGGCTTTTCAGCCACCACCTTTTCCGTTGAGGACCTTGAAAAGATGGGCCAGACCACCGGCCTCCCCTACCTCGTTGAGGAAGTCGATGGCTCAAGCCTCTTCCTGGTCATCAAAAGGACTGGATAGCCTGAACGATCAGCTCCTGGAACAGGTCTTCACTACTTGACCTTGAAGATCCATCCTTCGGGAGCCTCGATGTCACCGAACTGGATTCCTGTCAGGGTTTCGTAGAGCTTCCTGGTCACAGGACCGACCTCGGTCTCGCTGTAAAAGACGTGAAGCTTGCCCTTGTACTCTATTCCACCGATGGGGGTTATGACCGCGGCGGTCCCGCAGGCTCCGGCCTCTGTCAGTTCCTCGAGCCTGTCGATATAGACATCCCTCTCCTCGGCCTCCATCCCCAGGTAGCTCTTCGCCACCTCCAGAAGTGCCTTTCTGGTCACGCTGGGAAGGATCGACGGCGAGCCGGGGGTGACGAACCTGTTGTCCCTGGTTATCCCGAAGAAGTTTGCGGCTCCCACTTCCTCTATCTTGTTATGAGTCAACGGGTCGAGGTAGATACAGTCCGCGAAACCCCTCTCTCTGGCGATCTCATGGGGCATCAGGCTTGCGGCGTAGTTCCCGCCCACCTTGGCTGCCCCTGTTCCGAAGGGAGCTGCCCTGTCGTGTTCTGAAACGGTGAAGTTCACAGGGGCGAGGCCTCCCTTGAAGTAAGCCCCGACGGGCAGGCAGAAGACGCTGAAGATATACTCCGGGGCCGGAGCAACCCCGATAACATCGCCGACGCCTATCACGAAAGGCCTGAGGTACAGCGTGGCCCCGGTTCCGTAGGGGGGCACATAAGCCTCGTTGGCCTTCACTACCTGCATACAGGCGTCAATGAACTGATCGACGGTAACCTCGGGCATCATTATCCTTCGGCAGCTGTCCTGCATCCGCTTTGCGTTCTGGTCCACCCTGAAGAGCTGGATATCTCCCTCCCTGGTCCGATAGGCCTTAAGACCCTCAAAACAGCACTGTCCGTAATGGAAAACGTTCGAGGCCTCGCTGATGCATATCTGGTTGTCCTTCACCAGCTTGCCTTCGTCCCACTTGCCGTCCTTCCACCTTGCAATGTAGCGGAGGTCTGTCTTCATGTACTTGAACCCAAGGTTGTTCCAGTCGATGTTCACTGTTTTACTCATAATTTACCTCCTGATCAGGGTAAGAACTTCCCTGTCTTGTTGTTATGTTCATTTTCTTTCGACCCTTTCCCACACCTTCTATGGCACCCAAAAAAGACGGAAGCAAAAATTTCAACCGGTCTTATAGGTGCCTGATCTTCACATTCACCCAGCGACGTTGCAGATACTCAGCCAGGAACCTCCTGTGGCAGTGGTCCGGTTCGGGCTCAGCGCACAGAAAGACCGTGGGGGTCTCGAAGTCCCTGGGATCCAGCATCTCCTCCACTCTTCTCTCTTCCAGCAGTGCAAGGTAGTCCTTCTGGAAGACCTCCCAGCTGCCTCCCTTCTTCTTGTAGGCCTCGAATATCTCCTTCGACGGGGCCAAAAAGAGGAGGTGCCGATACTGTGCCCCGCAGATGGTCCCAAGAAAGTAGGGGAGGTCGCCCTTCTTTGTGTAACCCGCCAGTTGAGATGTGTTGTTGAGCCTTATGTCGATCAGGACCTTGATCCCGTGAGCCTTCAAGGTCTCGAAGAACGTTTCGGCCTTCTTGTGGCCGTAACCAATGGTGAATATATCCAACACCGTTGCCCCCATATCCTTTTGATCTTTCCTATTCACAGTTATCTTACCTTACTTGCCCTGTTAATAGCGAATTCTTCGACTAACAGAAAAAGGGAGGCTTTTTGGGCCTCCCTCAGGTTTTCCTTATAACCCGTCTATCATTTCCTTTTCAGGAAACCAAGCGCTAGCCCCGACAGAAGGGCAGCGCCATCGGCCAGCACGGCCTCGTTGACTTTGAAATCCGGGCTGTGGTGCTGCGCATCGGTCCCTTTTGTGGGATCTCCCATACCAAGGAAGAAAAGGATCCCGGGGATCTTCTGTTGATAGAAACTGAAATCCTCCGACCCCATCTCAATGGACATCTCCTCCAGAGCATCTTTGCCCACAAGATCGCCCGCCACCTCGACGAAAAGATCGACCAGTTCCCCGTTGTTCACTGTAACAGGATAAACCGGGATAAAGTCAACCTTGACGTCACACCTCATTGCAGCACCTATGCCCTCCCCTATCCTCTTGAGACGATCCGGTATTTCATCCCTGATCACCGGGCTGGTGGTCCTGAGGTTGCCGGAAAGACGGGCTTTCTCGGGGATAATGTTGGGTGCGGTACCACAGTCGATCGTCCCGACACTGAGAACTACCGCTTCCCTCGGATCCACTTCCCTGCTGACTATGGTCTGCGCCGTTGAGATCAGCGTGGCAGCTGCGATCGAGGGATCAACCGCTTCGTGGGGTCTGGACCCATGGCCACCCTTTCCCTTAACTTCGATCTCCCAGATGTCGGCCGAAGCCATTATGGGTCCCTTACGGAAACCCACTTTTCCCGCTTCGAGAGTGGCCCAGACGTGAAGACCGCAAATGGCGTCAACCCCGTCAAGTACCCCCTCGCTCACCAGCTGCTTTGCTCCTGAATGAATACCTGATTCTTCTCCTGGCTGAAAAATAAGTCGAACCGTTCCGGGAATATTGTCCTTGATCTTTGCCAAAACATGGGCAACTCCCAGAAGAATGGCCGCATGAGCGTCATGGCCACAGGCATGCATAACGCCCTCACATGAGGATCTCCAGGGCTCATCCACTGCCTCGTCAACGGGAAGAGCGTCAATATCTGCCCGAATGGCGATCACAGGACCATTCGCCTTTCCTGTTATGTCGGCAGTGACTCCCGTACCGGTATTGTCGAACCCCCTGCGGATATTCTCAAATCCCAGTCCGGAAAGGGTCGACTCTATAACCTTCGAGGTTCTTTCCTCCTTCCAGGAAAGCTCGGGATGAGCGTGGAAATCCCTTCGGTAGTCGATTATTTTATCCTCGACACCTTTGACAAGATTACGGATCAATTCAAGGTCCACGATGTACACCCCCTGTCTAGAAAAGCTTGACCAGAAATCCAGCCAGGAAAACTGAAGCTATCGTAACGGTCGTAAACCCTGATACGAGCATCTTTGGAAGGATCCCTGTAAGCACGAACTCCCTTTCCTCAGGCGTCTCACCAACAGCATTTGCCACCTCCTGGGAAATAATGAAAGTCCCCGGAAAACCGAAAAGGCAGCAGACCCCTATGGCCAAAGACATCTCCCAGGAGTATTTGAAGAACCTGGAAGAGACCAGCGCGACAAGAACGATCCCTACAAGGGCGATCGCAAAAGAGGCCGCCACTGGAGTGATCAGAGACATTACCATCTCGGGTGTGGCCTTGTTCAGGCTCATGAATATCGGTACCAAAAGGGCGAAAAGAGCAAGCCCTGTGGCTTTTGCCTTGTCAAGGATCTGGTATTCCAGAAACCCTGCCTCGTAGAAAATGATCCCGAAGAAGAGTGCCATAACGAAGCTGTTGATCACTCCGCCAAGAAGGTTCGCCACTGTCACAGCCAGCCAGCCGATCAGCATGGCTTTCATGATAAGAATGAAGGAGGTTTGAAGGTCTTTCGGAGTCTCCGGAAAGACCCTCCAGGCTGGCTTTTCTTCAACGGATGGTTTATCGGGATCCCTTTTTTCTTCGATCTTCTTCCCACTTCTGAACTGCCCACGAAGACGGCATCCCTCCCTTGACAGGCAGAACGAGGCGATCGGCAGGCCGACGAAATTCTGCAGGACAAGCAGAAGAGTGAGGAATACGAGAACAGTATCAAGACCTTTTGCTTTTGCCGCTTCGCTCATTATGAGAGTTGCCACTACGCCGCCAGAGATCGGACCTGCTGCAGGCACCGCGAAATCTTTGCCTATAAGCGGTGATCCGATGATGAAAAGTGCTGCAGAAGCCGCAATGATGGCACCGAGTGCAATTATTACCGTTTTCCACTCTTCCTTGAGGTCTCTCAGTTTCATCAGTGTTCCCATGTGTATCATCAGCATGGGAATGAGAGCCAGGGCAAACTTGACTATCTGGGCATCCTCAAAGAGTGTTTTCGGTACGCCGAACCAGAAGCCGACCATGAATATTATCCCCGATACAAAAAGCATGGAGAAAACCGCTTTTGTCTTTTGTGCAACAAAATCTCCGATCGCATAGACCAGAGCAATTACAAGAAGTGCTGTTACTGCGTTCATTTTCCACTCCTCCTCAAAATTGGGATTATCAACGGGACCTTCCCTGTTTCAGATGCGGACATTTACCACCTCCCTGCGATCACAAAGGCTCTCCCCCAAAAAAAGGGAGGGACCTTCAAGGTCCCTCCCCGTCTGATCTGCCGCTGTGCCAAAACAAAAGGGGCCTTGAAGTGAATCCCTAAAGGGATCCGCCTCCAAGGCCCCTGATCGCTAAAGTTTAAGCTGACCCAGGCTCCTCGAGGCAGACCATCATGGTCTGCCAATAATAGAAAAACCCTGTTACAATCATCTTCTTCACAAGTGTTACCTCCGTAACAGATTAAAGGGATTCTAACATTTGCTCAATATCTGTCAATACCGGGGCCTTCCTTCGTATGGGGCTCTGACCGGGAAAACCCTTGTCTGCTCTCTCCAACGTCAACAGCAGCGACGGCATCCATCTCGATCTGGAAACCGTAGTGAAGGTCCCTTGTAGGGACCACCACCCTGGCGGGTTTGTGGTCTCCAAAAAAGTCCGCGTAGACCTTGTTAACCCTGTCCCAGAGCACGATGTTCGAAACATATACCGTAACCCTGATAACTTTTCCCTTTCCGCTACCGGAAGCTTTCAGTACAGCTTCAAGGTTTGCCAGTACCCTCGCAGACTGCTCCTCTATGGTCCCCAGCTGCTTCTCACCCGTCTTCGGGTCAATGGGCAGCTGCCCGGACACAAATACCAGGCCAGCGTGAACAACAGCCTGGGAGTAATGCCCCGAAGGCTCCGGGGCA
>JAAYDT010000007.1 GCA_012729145.1 Synergistaceae bacterium
ATGTCGAGATACATGCCGTCGAAAAAGAAGTACTGCTTCCCCTTGTGCCCTTGAAAGGTAAGCATCCCCGAGGCGTCCATGTTCGAAAGAATGTCGGAGAAGCCCAGGCTGACACGCGCCTTATGCCCCTTAACGCCCACAGTTCCGCTAAGGCCGGAAAACCAGACGTATGACGTCGTGGAAAAGGTCCAGTCGGAGGGAACATCGTTTTCTGATGCCTCGAGGGGCGAAAGCCCGGAAACAGGAAGAAAGATGAGCAAGAGAAGAGACAAAAAAATACGGCTCGTTCGTTTCATAAACATCACTCCCGGCTGGTAACCTGTAATCTGGTGCACTATACGCTATTTGCCGCGTTTCGTCCATTTGTTGAAACAGAGGGTATTTTGAGAGAAAACCAGGAAAACCCGATAAGCCCAGAAATATGGGTGACTGGATAGGGGGAACCAATGTCAGGCCGGGGCGAAGAACCCCGGCTTTTTTGCAGAAACGTACGGTCGAGCTTCAGGCGAAGGCAGGAGATGAAGGCTGGTACCGGTGGATCCTGGACCGGGAAACCCGACCTACTGGAGACCGATCAGGCGGAGCATCTCGGCCAGTGATCCGGCAAAAGCCCTGCGGAGCCGGTCGATGGCAAGGACGTCAGGGGTCCTGTCGGACCTCTTGTAGAGGTGTTCGTTGGTCTCCTGAATGATGGCGGGGACCCTTGCCCCGACACGGGAGCGGGAGTTTACTGAGTGGGCCGCGCAGACGTGGCCGTAGACGGTGTAGTACTCGGACTCGTTGACGGTGACCTTAACCTCTGGGAGCCGCCGGCGGAGCTGGTCTGCGTAGATCTCAATAAACTCGGGAGGGGAGAATCGTAGTGGTTCCTCGTCCATGTATGAGTTCTGGTAGTTCATGATTTCGATCTGGTTGTCCTCTACTCCCCTTGCCGTCAGGGAGGAGTGTCCGTCGAAGAGAAAGACCGCCCCCTCGGATATCCTCTCCCCTATCCGGGCGTGGAAGCTCCTGAGATACTTGCGGGACATCTCCTCTCTCAGTCCTGCCGATGGAGCCAGACCTTCCCTGTAGACAGGCCTCCCCTTCACGTCCACCAGGGGAACGCAGTCTTCGATCACGTCGGGATGCCGATTGGCCTCCAGGATCATGCTGCAGTAAGGGAAGACCTCCTGGACGTTGCCGAGGATGTCCCTGAAGTCGTAGAGCCAGTTTGTGTACCAGTCAACGTTCTGTACCAGTTGGGGGAAATCTTCTGACAGGGACCCCGCCGGTATCTCGGAGGGTATCACTACTCCGCTGTGAGGTATTACCACCAGTATCGCCTTGGACGACATGGTCATTTCTCCCGGGATATCCCGGCGTATTCCATAAAAAGATCCAGCCTGCGAGCCATGCGCTCCCTGTCCAGGAAGCCTGTACTTGTGCGAACGTTGAACATCTTCTCCGGAATGGTGATGCCCCGGGGGTCGAAGGCGTAGCTCTTTTTCAGCCTGTACTTGGCCTTTAGTGTTTCGGCGCCGAATTGCTTAAGTCTCTCCGGTGTCCAGTCCATGCCCAGTGATTTGAGACCATCGGCAATTATCTGCGGGTCGTAGACCCCCCTGGCAAAGAGGCAGATCACAAGAGAGTTGAGCACCATCCTCCACTGTGCCTCCTCCACCTGCATCCGGACCTGCTCCTCCAGGGGCAAGTCTTTCATAAGCAGTTTCTGGTCGAGGCTGTAGCCGTTGTCGTCAAGGTGGGAGTGCCTGACCCCGGCGATCCAGGTAATTACCGCGTTCTCACCCGTCAGGTACCCTGCTGGTTCGAGCCCGCCGTAATGCATGGCGAAATCCTTGCCGCCGTACTTCGAGGCACAGAAGGCAGTGCCTTTCTCAAGGTCACTGAAGAATTCCCCATTGCCTGAAGATATCCTTTGCATGGCCTCCAGGTATGACCGGGTATCCCCAAAGGATAGCGAAAGACCTTCCGTTTCGGCCTCCCCTATGGCCCCGGAAAGGAATGCCTCGGTGGCCCAGGCGAGGGTGTTGCCCATGCTCATGCAGTCCCACCCCTGCTTTTCTATGAAGGCTATCAGCCTTAGTATCTCCTGCGGGGTGGAGATGCTCAGCTGGGTCCCCACTGCGAAGATGGGCTCGTAGTCGTAGGAGACCCTGACGGTGCTGTAGTGGGCAGGGGCGAACTTCTCCCGCAGTTCTGCCACCTGGATGCAGCCGCAGGGGCAGTGGGCGCAGGCTATGTGCTGTACGTTCACTTCCTCGAGAAAGGCCTCGCCCGAGATCCTGGAAGCGTTCTCGAAAAAGCCCTGGGTGAAGTTCC
>JAAYDT010000059.1 GCA_012729145.1 Synergistaceae bacterium
CCCTGAAAGAGGCTTACCTCAAAGGGGCCGATAAGGCCAGGGACCAAGGTGGAAAAAGGGATTGATAGGAGACTTCCCTTTTTTAGTAAAGATTTCTATAATCTTAAGGGGAGTAATTATTTAAATAAATTATTTTGTCAACTTTTTCCTTTTGCTTCCCAATCTTCTCAAGGTCGGGGTTGAACTATCCGTATGAGCGATGAAACCCGTAAATCTTATTTTCGCGAGATCGTCCGTCTTGAAGTGGACAGCAACCTTCCTACACCTCTGTTTGTTGTCAACGTTCTAAGAGAAGCAATAATGCGGGGTCTTTTCCCACAGGGAAAAGTTTTGAGGCAGGGAGAGCTGGCCTCAGAACTTGGTGTCAGCCACACTCCTGTAAGGGAAGCGATACGGCAACTCGAGGCTGAGGGTTTCGTGGAGATCATCCCGAACAGGGGCGCTATCGTAACAGGACTAACCCAGGATGATGCAAGAGAGATTTTTTCCATCAGGATCCTTCTCGAATCTGAGGCTCTGAGGCTTGCAATTCCCAATCTTGACGATAAGACCCTCAGGCGATGCGAATTCGTCAATATTGAGATCAGTGATGAAATGGACCTCCATAAGTGGTGCGGCCTGAACTGGGAGTTTCACAAGTGTCTCTACCAGGCCTCGAACAGTCCCCGATTGCTTCAGATGATACAGAACCTTTACTCCAACGTGGACAGGTATCTGAGGCTTTACCTTGAGGTTGAGGATTACCGGAATACCGGCAGCAAGGAACACTCCTTGATCCTTAAGGCTCTGAAGGCCGGGAATGACGAGGAAGCTCTGGGAGCCCTGAAGCGGCACCTTGAGAGTTCCAGAGACCTGCTGGAGGAGTTCGTTTCAAAGAAAGAGAACGGGTTCTCCGAAAACTGATCGGACTTGATAATTGGGGTGCGGATCTTCGGCGATCCGCCCCCTGTCTATTCTGAAAGGACAGCCTCGAACCAGAGAGTGACCCCTAATAGATAAGAGGAATCCTTATTGAGGGTTATCTGGTTATACTCTCTGGAAAGGGATATTGTAATGTTCCGCTCCTCGCACTCAGGTGGTTCAGGGGAGAGCCACTCCTTCATCAGCTTCTCGGCGGACTCCAATGCCCCGCCAAGGGACGACGAGTCTGATGTCCCCCAGGGGAAGAATATCCTGAAACCGGCCCCCTCCGGCAGTGGCAAGACCAGCACGCCCTTCCTTACCTTTGAAGAGGCGATCGCTGCCCCCACGGCATTCGCTACGGGTGCCCCTTGAGGAATGGTATGATCAGCTTTCAAAAGAAGTGCTGTGTCAGGCAGGAAAACCCCGCAGGGAGCTCCAACACCAAGGAGAGGCAGTTTAAGGGAAGCGTTGATCGAGAGGATACCGTCTTCATTCTTCGGCTTGATCATTTCTGCAGCCAATCTCTTCCTGAAACGACTCTCTGAAGGAGAGTTGCCTTTGAAGCCACGGCGTCCCAGCAAATACTCCAAGACAAAAAAGGAAAGATCCTGTGAAATTCTACTCAGGATGGTCTCACAAAAGTCTTTCCAGTTTCGGGATCCTCCCAGCCTTGCCATGATTCTTGCGGCTTCTAGAGCCACCTCTCTGTCGCCCATATCGAGATCTCCCATGGCGCATATCGCGTCTGATGGTGTGAAAGAGGCTATCAGGAGCCTCCCGGATCTGACGAGTTCCCTGGCAACCCTTAGTCCCTCGTCAGGATTCCTGTGCTCTTTGGACGTATCTCCCAAGGAGAGCAAGGTTTCACTGGAACGATCCATAATCCTTCTCTGCAGGTCGTCCGCTGGCGGGATCCCCACATCTTCGGTAGCAGGGAACAAAAAGACCACCTCTTCGTAAGCCAAGCTTCCATTTCGGTTTAGACGATCGAACCTTTCCAGCAGCTCTTTCTTCATCCCTTCGAGGAAGCACAAGGGTTCCGCCCTTCTGGGCCCAATGAGCACGTTCCCATCCCTAGAAAAAGATACCTCGCTGTCCCCTCCAAGAGCGATGGTGCTTATATCGCCTGATGGCACCATTGCCCTGACGCTTCCCACCTTCGCGCCTTCTCCGCGGAGTTCCAGGGCGCCGCCGCGGATCATGACCAGATCGGTGGTGGTTCCCCCCACGTCGATAACAACGGCATCTGCACCGTTCTTCAGTCCCGAGAGGAAGAAAGCCCCAAGACCACTGGCAGCCGGACCAGAGAGGATAGTTTCTATGGGTCTCTCCCGGGCCCAGGTCGAGCTGACCAGACTTCCGTCACCCCTGACGACATTGAGGGGTACGTCAAGTCCCAGAGACCGGAAAGTCGATATGACCGAGTCCATCCAGTCCCTTGCAATGGGCACCAAGGAAGCGTTCAGGGCTGCCGTAGAGGCACGGGTAAGGGCGTTGAGTCTTCCGGTTAGTTCATGTCCACAGGTACAGGGAAGGTTTGACACCTCCTGGATCACCCTGCTTGCCTTTCTTTCATGTTCAGGGTTCCTGTTACTGAAAAGCGAAGAGATCGCAAAGGCTTCCACACGATTCTTCCATAGGGAAGCTGATCTCAGGATCCCTTCCTCATCCAGTGGAGATGCTTCGTTGCCGCACCGGTCATGGCCTCCCCGGAAGAAAAGGACCTCCTCTGCGGGAAGGTCCCTGCCGTGATCCCAATTCTGAAATGCGGCTCTGTCGTATCCGATCAGGAAAAGACAGACACTGCGAGTTCTTCCTTCTACTATAGCGTTGGTGGCCAGGGTCGTCGAAAGGTTGACAGAACCTGCATTCCGCGCTCTCCCGTCCTTTCTGATCAGGTCTTCTATTACCTCTCTTACGCAGGATCCAAGATCATGCGGGTCCGTCCTTACCTTGGCCCAGGCAAGGATCTTACCCAGCTTCCTCTCCAGAAGGACAGCGTCCGTAAAAGTACCCCCAGTATCGATGCCAATAATGGTATCGTCTTTCACAGTATCACCTTTGCGTCTCTTTCTTTACGATAACCATAAGATCCTTAAGAAGGGCTGATGGATCGCTCCCGGTTCTGATACCCAGGTCCTTCAGTGGTCCTTCAACATCGATTGGCATATCCTTGTCTTCCATTTTCTGGTTGAGAACTCCTCCCATGAATACGGGAACAGAAAGGTTCCGCTCCTCCAACTCCTCGAGAAGAGCGTTTGCGTAATCAAGGGCCATTCCGTTGTGCGTGCTGACGATTAGTACTTCAGCTTTCTCCCTGCCGACAGCGACGGCGATTTCGTCAGGGTTCCTTTCGGGGCCTTCATTGACCACAATTGCGCCGGAAGATTCCAGAAGACGCTCGATCACGAACAGGGCATGTTCGTGGACATCCGTTGAGGCAAGCAATATCTTCCTGCCTCCCAAAACAGACCTTGCTTCCGAGGTCTCGAACTTTTCCCGGTATTCCAGAACGCATCGGAGGGAGTGTTGGAAAACGTCGTTGGGCACAACACTGTCACGCCCCCTTAGGGAACGTGCATCGGGTTTACCTGCCCCGAAGACCTCCTCGAAGAGTTTTGGTCCAAGATTCTTAAGGATAAAAAGCATCTGCACAGGATCCTTGATGTCTACACCTGCATCGGATAGCCCATCAATGGCCTTCCGGAAAACCGTCAACCCCGCAGGTACCACTTCCTGGGCAAAGGAACGGGGGGCCGAGAGGTCGAAATAGGGCAACACACGCCTTGCTGCGGTTTCGATCTTCCTTGCGAATATCTGGGCTTCAAGGATCTCTTCTGCGGCCGGGACCCTTACCGCTTCGGTGACAGGTATGGAAAGAATGGCATGTCCCGTTGGGCATGACAGCTGGGTAAGGATGTCCCAAAGAAGAGTCTCCGCAACAACGCCCCTGTTGGAAGCGAAGTCCCTGGAAAAGGATATGGTGTCCCCGTAGATCATGGATCCGACGCAGTCTCCCTGGTGTATCTCCTGCAGAGCGAAAATCCATCCGGATCTCTTTATCGGGTCGGATACCAGCCCTCCCACACAGTGGGCCAGTTTCGCACCAAGAAGGTCCTCTACGATGTAACGCTCAAGAAAAGCCCACCCGGCCACTGTGGCACAATCGGTGAAAAGCGCCCCCATTCCATCGTCAAGGTAGGAGTGGACCAGCGTCCCCTTTTCCCTGAGGGCTCCCATGATAGAAATTGCCTTAACCGTCTCTTGGGTTGTGTATGCGGTGTCTCTCCAACCCGGAGCCTCGTGGGAGAAGAACTGGGAGAGATTGCCTATGGTGGTAACGCCTGCCCCAAGTGCCAGGACTGTGTTCTCCGTTGAGGCTGGAAAACCGATCATGAAATCTCCCATATGTGGCTGGATCGGGGCAGCTTGGCCTACAGCTACCCAGTCTTCGAAACTCTCCAGCAGAGGGCCTGTTTCTGCGGGAGCACTCCTGCGCATGGAGGCTGGAAGGGCCATCCTCCGGTCAAGGCAGATCCCGGCCCTGTCCTGCGAAAAACCTTTTGAGGCAAGGGCGCCGTGAATATATCGAAGCCCTTTTTCAGTATCAGCCCAGGAACTCATTCCGATATGACAATGGTACATTATCTTGCCATCCCTTATGCTCTGCCTCTTGTACTCCGCCTCCGAACTCACGCCATAGGCGTTCATGAAAGCAGATCTTCCGATCTTTACTTCACCGGCGATTCTTCTGCCCTCGGAGATAACAGAGTCACCATGGGGGAGTTCCGTTCCCAGCAGTTTCCTGACTCTCTCTGCAAATCCGGCCGAATTCATTATGATCCACCTTTCCTGTCCTGAGAAAAAGTCGAGAAAATTATAGAACTATAATATTATATTGAAGAAGGGCTTTAGAGAACAGGGGGCATGCCGAGAAACAGGAACTAATCCGAGATGAATTTCAGCGCGACCGAGTTGACGCAGTAGCGCAGCCCCGTCGGGGGTGGCCCGTCGGGAAATAC
>JAAYDT010000060.1 GCA_012729145.1 Synergistaceae bacterium
ATCCCAGAGGGCGATCCGAACACTTTTGGGGATCTCCCAGATCCTCAGTCTGGAACCCCTTGAGAGACCTGAGGGTGCCAGCTTTCCAGGAAGAGCCGACAGGGACAGTGAATGGAAGGTGAAGAGGCCGAAGGCCTTGACGTTGAAAAGGAACCCGGGAGCGGTCCTCGAAACCCACTGATAGAACACCTCCTCGCCCGGAATGGCGTAGAAGGTACTGTCCACCTCGACGGTATCGAAGGAGTTCGAATAAAACTGAAGCCTTGAATTGGGGTCTTTTGCTTTCTCCGGGTACCAACCGCTCGCCAGAAGCGACCGGTCAGACCATGAACAGGTCCCTACCCTAAGGTCATCCATTGCCTTGCCCTCCGAAAGAACATGGGGCATCCGCTTGCGATTCTATTATAATGGAGTCCTGCCGATAGCAAAAAACCTTCTGAAAGGAAGTGCCGTCTTGGAACTGGAAGGGATCTACGCACCGATACCCACACCCTTTAACGACGACGGGAACCTTGACCTCGACGCGCTCTCCCTGAACTTCGACAAGTGGTTGAGAACACCACTTGACGGAATCGTCGCGAGTGGTTCCAACGGGGAGTGGCCCCTCCTCAGTTTCCCTGAAAGGGCAGCTCTCTTCAAAGCCTGTGCGGACCTTTCCGGGGGGAGGCTCAAGGTAATAGCGGGGATTCACTGCCCGTCCACGAAGGAGAGTCTCGACCTCGGGATCGAAGCCGCAAGGGCAGGCTGTGATGCTGTCCTTGTGCTGCCTCCCCACTACTACAAGGGGCAGAACTCCAGGGAAGGCCTTCTTGCATTCTTCCGGACCATCGCTGATTCGGTCCGTCTCCCGGTGGTTCTTTACAATATGCCCTCTAACACGGGTTTCAACCTTGCCCCTGATATTGTGGCCACTCTTTCAGAGCACCCGAATATCATCGGAATAAAGGACAGCTCCGGCGATATTGTACAGATCGCATCCATATGCCGGGATACCCCTGAAGACTTCGGGGTCTTTGCCGGATCGGGGAGTTTCTTCCTCCCCTCACTTGCCGTGGGGTGTTCAGGAGGTACCATGGGAGTTGCCAACCTCTTCGCCGACGCCTGCAGGGACATCCTTCTCTCTTTCCGAAAGGGGGATCTGGAACGTTCAAGGTCCCTGCAGCTCTCCATTATCGAGATAAACCAGGCTGTCACCAAATGGTTCGGTGTGCCCGGTCTCAAGGCCGCCATGGACCATGCGGGCCTTTACGGGGGCCCCGTCAGGCCTCCCCTCCTTCCGGTGGAAGGAAAGGTAAGGCAGGAGATAGGACGGATCTACGACTCTTTCAGATCAAATTACAGGGAGGTGTTATCGTGAAGAAGATCCTTGGGATCCTGGGAAGTCCCCGGAAGGGAGGCAACAGCGAGACCTTGACCGAAAGGGTCCTCGTCTGCGCCGGGGAAAGGGGAGCCATGACCGATGTAATACGCCTTCAGGGGCTGAAACTTTCCGGATGCATCGACTGCAGGAAGTGCTGGTCCAGGGGCTCCCCCTGCGTGATTGACGACGACATGGGAAAGGTCCACGACAGGATAAGGGAAGCGGACGTTCTTGTCTTCGCCTCCCCTCTGTACTGGTACACGTGGAGTTCACAAATGAAACCTGTCTGGGACCGCTTCCTCCCCTTCCTCCACGATGAGGCCGGTTGGGACCTCAAGGGAAAGAAGGCTGTCCTGGTGGCGACAGCCGGGGACGACAAACCAGATGCCTTCAACGGGATGGTCTTCTCTTTCAGGACGTCCTGCGAACTGCTGGGTCTTGACCATATGGAGCCTCTCCTCGCCCACGGTGTATACGAGGCTGGCGACGTAAACAGGGGTAAGTGGCTGGAGATGGCAGTAAAGACAGGAAGGTCCCTTTAAGGGTAGAAGAGGGGGCTTGCCCTGGCGGACAAGCCCCCTCTTCTACCTCTCCACCCGGAAAAGCGTCTCCTCACCGAGGCCGGTCACTACCCTTGTATAGCCACATAGTTCAAGGTCAAGTAAAGGGTCACCGGTATCGACAAACAGGGCCTTGCCGAAAAGACCCTTCAGCTTTTCAGGAGTCCCAGCGACGAGGATCCTCTCCTTGCCGACGACCCTTATCACCTCGGGGGTTACCTGAAGATTCCCCCTTCCAAGGATGAAACCCTGGCCTCCTATGACTGACAGGATAAGCCAGGTCCTTCCCGGTTCTGCCAGGTCCAGGATATACTTTCCCGGAAGGTCGGTCCCCAGAGTTTTTCTATCCCTGACGGCATCAACTCCCAGAAGCGAGTATTCGCACCCCATTCGCCTCATGACCGCTGCGGTCGTTGTTCCGGGGCCGACAAGGTACAGGTCTCCGGGCATCATCCTGGAGATGATCTCCTGAGCTATGCCGTCCAGTTCAACGGCAACGCTCTTTCCACCCCCCGCTTTCCCTCCCTGGAGGAACCTCCTCTCGGAAGGGACCAGGAGGTAGCCGAACAGGCTTGCCCTGAGAGTCCCTTTTCTGAACGCCTCTTCATCAATATCCATAACTTCCCGTTCCTCCAGGGCCACCTTCGCTCCGGACATGAACAGCCCGGCCAGTTCCCCGGCCATGGCGGGGTTTCGCCCGAAAACGGGCGAATGGATCTTGACCCCCGACGGGATACCAAGTGAGGGCACCCTCGTCCCTACCACTCCTGCAATATCCCTGGCCGTTCCGTCACCCCCGGCAAAGAGGATCATGTCCACACCGGATGCCTCCATTTTTCTCGCTGCCTCCATGGTGTCCACGGCCGAGGTGAACGGACCTGCCCCTATCGGTAGGACTTCCGTAGGAAGGCCGGCCCTCTCCGACTCCAAAGCGCCCATATCGCCGCTGCATGTCAGTATCCGGATATCATCCGCGATCCGCTTCAGAGCCTCGAGAGCCTCACGCACCCTCAAAGGTGACCTGGGGAGAGCTCCCATGGACAGCGCCCTCTCCAGGACCGCTCTTCCGTCGGTCCCCTTGAGGCCCACAGCCCCTCCCATACCAGCGACTGGGTTGACGATGAGGCCGAGTACCTTGCGGTCCCTGCTTCTTCCTTCTGTCATCTCTCCTGGAAATAACCGGTGTATTTTTTACTGTACTCCCGCCAGGTAATTGCCCATTTCCCTGGATCATCAAGGTATTCGTGATCGATATGATGGACCGTGCTGTTATGAGGGGCATGCCTTATTACCTCGGGTTCCTCGTAGCACTCCCGGGAGATCTGCTCCATTATCTCAAGGTACTCGTCGATGTCGTCCCTTGAATAGGATTCGCTGGGTTCTATGGTAAAGGGTTCGGGGATAACCCAGGGTTCATGGCTTGCCCAGTAATGGGTCCCGAAATCGGCAATCCTCCTCTGCACGTCACCGGTTCCGAAACCGGTCTCCTCCTTCAGTTTCTCCCAGCTGTAGCGGACCTGCTCTACCCTGCCCGGGTGCCTGGGGAAGCTGATGGAGCAGCCCCTTACCTTCAGCATCTTTTTCATAAAGTAGTTGTTGTTGAGTACGGCTATCCTCGAGGCCTCTTCCAGCCCATCAGCACCGAGGGACATTATCCAGGCGTAAGCCCTGAGAACTACCGGAGCCACCCCGAAGAAGGCCTTCACCTTTCCGCAGCTTTTGGGTAGGTTGAAATCCAGGAAGTACCTTCCGGTCCTCTCGTTCCTCCTGACCACCGGTACAGGGAGGTAAACCCCCAGCTTCCTGTCCACCATGAGAAGGCCTGTGGCTGGACCTCCGCATCCGTGAGGAGAGGAGAAGGTCTTGTGCAGATTGAAGAAGGACATGTCGAAACCTGCCTCCCGGGCTCTTGCGATCCCCAGAAGTCCATTTGCGTTGGCCTGATCGTAGCAACAGAGTGCCCCCTTCTGGTGTGCGAGTTCAGTGAACTCCAGGATCCTGGAGTTGAAGATACCCGTGTCCTCGGGGTTGGTGAAGAATATGGCGGCCGTCTTTTCGGAAAGGGCGTTTTTGTAAGCTTCCAGATCAGGAAGCCCCTCCTCGTCGGGCGGAAGGATCACCACCTTGTACCCCTTTGCCTTGGGGACGGCCGCATCGGCGGGGTGCGAGAAGAGAGTGGTTATGATCTCGTCGCGCTGCTGGTCCTCGCCCCTGTCTCTGTGCCATGCCCTGACCATTGATACCATGGCTACCACCCCGTGGGTCCCCCCGCCGGGCTGGACGCTGCAGCGGTCAAGTCCGGAGATCTCCCTGAACAGCTCCTCGGTGCGGTAGAAGATCTCCAGGATCCCCTGTACAGTGGAGCAGTCCTGGTAGGGGTGAAGGTCGGTGATCTTGTGGGATCTGGCAAAGACTTCGTTTATCTTTGGACTGTGCTTCATCGTACAGGTACCCTGCCCTATGTCTATGTTGGAGTCGGCGCCAAGGTTCTCCTGGGACAGGTGGTTGAAGTGCCTCACCACCTGGGGCTGGGCCATCTCGGGCAGGTTCGGCAGATCTTTCCGTCTCATGTTGCCCGGAATGGACGAGAGGCCGTCACCAACGATCTGCTCTATCTCCTTTTCGGCTTCAGGCACCAGGATCCCCCGTTGCCCCTCGACGCTCAACTGATAGATTATGGGTTCGTTCCATCTCATGTGATGGAAAGGTCTTATTCTACTGGTCATATGATGTTCACTCCTTTCTTCGGACCCAGCGCTCAGCAGAGGATATCCCCGAGGACCTCGACAAGCCTGTCGATGTCTCTCATGGTTATCTTCTCGGTGATGCAGAAGAGGGCGCTTTGCCCAAGCTCCGGGAAGTCCTCCGAAAGGTCCTTCCCCCCGAATATGCCTCTTGAGAGGAGTTTTTCATTAATCTCCCCAACCTTCCTGCCGGTCCTGGTAAGATCGACCACGAACTCTTTGAAGCAGAACGCCGACGGAGTGCTGGTGGACACGCCGGGAATCTCACCAATTACCTTCCTTGCGTAAAGGGAGCGCTGTATGATGACCTTCCCCAGGTCAGCCATTCCCTTAGGACCCATGGAGGCTAGATAGACGGCCGCGGCTATTCCCCAGAGGGCCGCGTGGGTACCCACGAACTCCTTGGCGGTCTCTCTGTTGGCGAAGGATGTCCTCTCCCAGGCAACATCCCCGAAACCCCACTCTTTTCCGCTCGTAGGGGCTATCCCGAAGAGACGGGAGGGGTACTCTTCAACGTATTTCCTGTCGCTTCTGGTGCATATGAACCCTCCGACCCCTCCGCCATAGTTCATATGTATCCCAAGGGGCTGGATGTCCCCACAGGCTATATCTGCGCCGTACCTTGAGGGGGGCTGTATCACACCAAGAGAGGACGGGTCAACGAAGACGACCGTCAGGGCCCCTGCTTCACGGGCCATCCGCGCTATCTTTTCGCCCTGGTCCTCTATCGCTCCCAGGTAGGAGGGATTCTCGAAATAGACAGCTGCAACGTCGGTTGCAAGTCTGGATCCCAGGTCCTCAAGGTCCAGGAGCCCTGAGTCCCTTTCCCAGCCGATGATCTCGACTGACATAACGGGGTCGAGGTAGGTCTGGACAACCCGGAGCCTGTCGGGATTCATGTTGCCCGCCAGCAACGCCTTTTTGCGTCCCGTTATTCTGGATGCCATCCTGAGGGATGTGCTGGCTGCCTGTGCGCCGTCATAGGTAGGGACGTTGCAGACATCAAAGTCGAGAAGCTCAGCCATCATACTCTGGTACTCGAAGAGGGCCTGGAAACGCCCGTGATCTTCGTAGGGTTCCCCCGCATAGGCTGTGAGGAACTCCGACCTTCCGATTATCTCATCGACCACTGCAGGAATGTGGTGGTCATAGCATCCGGCTCCGAGGAAACTGAGATATTCCCCTGAGGTAATGTTCCTTGACAGGATCCCTTCCACGTGCCTCTTGAGGTCCGCCTCGGCGGAGAACGGCACGGGAAGGTTCATTCTGCCCTTCATCCTGAGCTCGGCAGGGATGTCTGTCAGCAGTTCGTCGACACTATCCACACCTGTTTCTCTCAGCATCGCCTCCCGAATCCGCGGTTCCGAATTAGGGATATAGGGATAGACCCTTTTCTTTTCAGCCATATCCAATGACCTCCTGACCTGGCCGTTTAGGCTGTCCCGCCGCCGTCGACGACGAGGTTGGCGCCGGTGATCCATGGAGAGAGGTCGCTTGCAAGGAAATAGACCGCCATGGCGATGTCCTGGGGTGTACCCAGTCTTTTCAGCGGCCTTTCAGCGCTCTCCCTGAGCCACTTCGTCTCGTCTATTCCCAGCTGCCTGGCCTCGTCCCGGAGAAGAGGAGTATCGGTATCACCGGGAGAGACGGAATTGACACGAATATTCTGGGGGCCGTGATCGATGGCCATGGCCCTTGTCATATTTACCACACCGCCCTTGGCAGCGCAGTAGGAGACGGCCTTCGGCCCCCCCTTGATCCCCCATCCGGAGGCTATGTTGACTATGCTCCCTCCTCCCCCCCTTGCCATGAAGGGGATAAGATGCCGGGAGACCAGATAAATACCCTTGAGAGTGACGTCTATGGAAAGGTCCCACTCTTTTTCTGTAAGCTGCACCACGTCCTTTCTCCTGATCATTCCGGCACAGTTGACCAGAATGTCCACCTGGCCGAAGCGGGCTATCACCGCGGAGGCCATATTCCTGCAGTCTTCGTCACTGGAGACGTCGCACCTTACAAAAAGGCTTCCCCTGCCGATAGCGGCCTCGGCGGAACGCCCGCCAGCCTCGTCGATATCGGCAAGGACCACGGATGATCCCATCTCGGAAAGGAACCGGGCACACCCCAGTCCTATGCCCGAACTTCCTCCTGTGACAACGGCAACCTTTCCGTCTAGCCTGAAGATCTTTTCATCGATCAACTGTTCTTCCTCCTTTTCCATTGGAGATCCTATTGGAGTCCCGCGGTCTCGCCGCCATCAATGGGTATGTTGGCACCAGTGATATAGGATGCCTGGCCGGATGCGAGGAATGCGAAGAGGGCAGCTACCTCTGAGGGATCCGCATGTCTTCTGATGGGGATCTTTTCGTTCACCTTGTCAAGCATCTCAGGGGTATATTCGGCTTTCTGCATGGGCGTAAGAACGTAGCCCGGACTGACCGAGTTGACCCTGACGAGGGGGGCGAACTCCAGCGCCATGGTCTTGGCCAGAAGGATAACGCCGGCCTTGGAAGCGTTGTAATCGGCATAGTAGGGGTGTCCCTCCATCCCGTTGGTAGAGGCTGTCATCAGGATCACTCCCCCTGATCTCATGCGCCCTGAAGCCTCTCTTGCGCAGAGGAACATCCCGGCCAGGTTGACCCTGAGGACCTTCTCCCACTGTTCAAAGGTAATATCGGCGAAACTGTTCCTGACGCTGATCCCGGCATTGGAAATGAGGATATCGATCCCACCGAGACTGGAGTCCACCTCGTCGAAGGCCGAGGCGACCGATAAGGGGTCAGAGACATCCGTTCCCACCAGCAGCTCGACAGCCGGCAGTTCAAGTCGGACCCGCTCGAGAGCAACCCTGTCCAGGTCAAATATGGCAACCCTGGAACCCTCCTGGACAAACCTTAAGGCGGTGGCAAAACCTATGCCGCTCGCGCCTCCGGTGACTACAACCCTTTTCCCCGCAAGATCCGGATACATGCAAAGGCCCTCCTTTCGTAGTATACGTGGTATACTAGGTATACTATATTCTTTTGTACCTCTTTTGAGGTTTTTAGTCAACAGCGTACAAGATCTCCCACGGAGGGATGACAATGGGACCTAACGGAGCCGGACGTGACACAACTGCGACTGAACAGGTCTACCGGGAGTTGAGGAGACGGATCTTTCTCAAGGAGCTGAAACCCGGACAGAGACTTCCGGAAGCGGCTCTTGCCTCAACCCTTTCCGTGAGCAGAACCCCCGTCAGGGAGGCCCTCAGGATACTGGCTAATGAAGGCCTGGTGGATTTGATACCAAATTCGGGGGCGAGACTCGCTTCACCCTCTCTCGATGAGGTCAGGGAGAGCTACGAAGTGAGGGAGCACCTGGAGGTCATCGCCGCAGCAAAGGCCGCCAGGAACATCACCCCCGTCCAGCTCTGTCTCCTTGAAGAGGCCATTGACGAGGAGGAAGGGATCTTCGTTTCAAGAGACCTTGAAAGGTACCTCGAGGTCAATATCCGGTTCCACAGGATAATTGCCGAGGCCTCCAGGAACCGCACCCTCTCCGAGTACGTAGCAAATATTCTGGCAAGGACCTACGTCTACATGGTCTTCTTTGAATCATTTTTTGATTTTGACACCAACCCCAGCCTTGATGAACACCGCGAGATCGTTAAGGCTTTGAGGCAAAGGGACGAAAGTCTGACCGTCGATCTGATGAGAAAGCACGTCCATCTTTCCATGGAGGGATTAAAAAAGCCTCCTGAATAGCGTATACACCACTTTTATCTATTTTTAGAAGTCAATATATCATTAAATTGCATCAAATTCGCTTTTTCTATTGCAAGAACACCCTCTTTCTGATATATACAGTTATCATTATCTGAAAGGGGTGTTTTCATTGAAAGAGAAGCCTTCTGAGGTCTTCGGTATCAACGTTTTCAATGACCGGGCTATGAGGGAGAGGCTCCCGAAACAGATCTACCAGAAGCTGCAGGAGGCTGTCTCGGGCGGTGACAAGCTTGACTTCAACGTTGCCGAGATCGTTGCCACAGCCATGAAGGAGTGGGCCATCTCCAGGGGTGCCAGCCATTACACTCACTGGTTCCACCCCAGGACGGATCTCACCGCTGAGAAACACAACGCCTTTCTGACAGTGGACGAATTCGGACTTCCCATGGACTCCTTCGGAGGCGGCGACCTGATCCAGAGCGAGCCCGACGCGTCATCCCTGCCTTCAGGAGGCATGAGGTCCACCTTCGAAGCCCGGGGCTACACGGCCTGGGACCCGACGAGTCCAGCCTTCGTCGTTAGCGGCGATCATGGAGGTACGCTTTGTATCCCTTCGGTTTTCATCAGCAACGACGGAACCCCCCTTGATATGAAAACCCCTCTCCTTAAATCCCTTTCCCGGATAGAAACGGTTACCCTTCGGATCCTTAAGCTCTTCGGGAACCGGAACGTCCGGTGGACTCGTGTGACTATGGGCGCCGAGCAGGAGTTCTTCCTGGTGGACGAGAGAAAGGCCTCAGAGAGGCCTGACCTGCAGTACTGTGGAAGGACGATAATGGGAGCGCCCACACCTAAGGGACAGCAGATGGAAGACCACTACTTCGGCTCAATACCCCCTAGGGTCCTTGCTTTCATGCAGGAAGTTGACCGCCATATGAGCACCCTGGGGATCGTTCTCAAGACCCGGCACAACGAGGTGGCTCCCTGCCAGTTCGAGTTCGCACCCCAGTTCACCGAGGCAAACCTCGCAGTGGACCAGAACCAGATACTTATGGAGCAGATGCGTCAGATAGCTTCCCGCCACGGATTCCGCCTCCTCCTCCACGAGAAACCCTTCGCCCTGATCAACGGGAGCGGCAAGCACCTCAATTTCTCGATGATGGACAGCGAGGGTCGCAACCTCCTGAAGCCATCTTCAAGCCAGAGGAAGAACATCCAGTTCCTCACCCTGGTTTCGGGCCTGCTCCTGGGGATCTCCCGTTATGGAGGACTTCTGAGGGCCTCCATCGCCAACCCCGGGAACATGCAGAGGTTAGGAGGGAACGAGGCTCCCCCCGCCATCATGAGCGTTTTCCTGGGGGATGTGCTTACAGGCATTTTCGACCGCATCGAAGAAGGGCTTCCAGAGAACCTTCCCTCGAAGGCCTTTATCAACCTGGGGCTCAACCGGCTCCCTGATGTTCTTATGGACAATACCGACAGGAACCGTACTGCCCCCATAGCCTTCACGGGAAACAAGTTCGAGTTTCGTGCACCCGGTGCATCGCAATCACCGGCCGGTCCCATGACCATGATCCTGTCCCTCTGGACATGGGGGCTGGAGCAGATGGCGCAGATGATAGAATCCCGGACCGGGGAAACGGACGTGGCCGATGCCGCCCTCGATGCTATCCGGAATGCCGTGCTGCAGAGCAGCAACATCAGGTTCGAGGGCAACTGCTACTCCCAGGAGTGGCACGTGGAGGCCTCCAGAAGAGGCCTCCCGATAGCACACAGCACCGACGAGGCCCTGGCCCTCTTCCTGGTCCCCGAGAACAGGGAGCTCCTCTCCGGCCTGGGCATCTTCTCTGATCGGGAGATCCAGTGCTACTACGAGACAAGGCTGGAGCAGTACGTGAAGACCCTGGAGATAGAGATGAACGTCATGGAGGACATGATCCTTACAGGCGTCCTGCCAGCTATCACAAAGCAGATAGGATCGGAGACCTCGGCCTTCGAAAAGATCGCAGACTCTTTCAGGAAAGGCCGCCCCCCCCACTGGGAGAAACAGATCGATGAACTTGTCACCATCAAGGAGGGACTCCTGGAGGGGATCAACAGTATGACATCCCTGAGGGACAGCATTGGCCGGCTCGATCTTGAGAAGAGAGCAGAAATACTTTCCGAAAAGGGGGTTCCGGTCCTGGAGGGTGTCAGAGGCATGTGTGATATCGCAGAGAGGACAGTTTCCCGGGAGTTCTGGCCCTACCCCCGTTACAGCGAGATCCTTCTCTCTTTCTGAGCAGCAGCCGGAAATGGTCCTTAACTCGACGGGGGCGACCTGCTCAGGCGCCCCCGTATTCGATTGTTCGATGTGGGAAGATCTCATTTAGAGCCGAAGAAGAACCGGAAATCCTCAGAGGAAAGCAGCAGCTGTCCATCCCTGATGCTGTAACTGCCAGGCCTCAGGTACCTGGCTACGC
This sequence comes from Synergistaceae bacterium, assembly GCA_012729145.1. Lineage (GTDB taxonomy): Bacteria > Synergistota > Synergistia > Synergistales > Thermovirgaceae > 58-81. Next base: position 10,831 of record JAAYDT010000060.1, read on the forward strand.
TCTCCAGCAGATATGGTTCCCTGACATCCGAGTACCAGGCCATCAGACGGGCCAGTTCCCTCGAGTGGGGCTGCTGACGGAAATGCTGATGGAGCATCATGAGCCCTTCGGCCAGCAACTCTCCCTTCTTCTGCTCCCTTGCGACCCTGATATTGTGATAGGCCAGTTCCCTCTGTGCGATATCCCTCACCATAAGGCGGCCTTCGGCCTTCTCTATGAGCTGCCTCTGCTCTGCAGCGTCGGCCGCCATGTGTGCCCTCCTCAAAAGCCTGTCGCCTCCCATTCCCCTGGCGAAGAACAGCAGCCCGGCAACAGCAACGGCGCACATGGTCAACCCCAGGGATCTCAGGATCCAGTCCTTTCTGATCTCAGTCCAGGAGAACCCGGAGGGAAGGACCTCCCTGTTGGCCAGACCAAAGGCCAGCGCCATCCACAGAGCATCCTCGATCCTGTGGAAAGGGCGGGTCCAGAGGGCGTTGAACCATATCAGGAACAGAAAAGATGAAGCCCAGACCCCTTCGGGGGATAGGGGACCCTCCCTCTTCAGCATCGAAAAGAGACATTTGAGCCACCACGAACCCAGGGCAGCGAGGATAAGCCCGCCGAAGATCCCTGTCTCGCAGAACCACTGGAAGACCTCGCTGTGGGCCCAGTAGGTGTACTGCCACTTCATTCCCGGATGTTTCTCCAGCATCCTCCTCTGGGCCTCCAGGTAGTTCCACTTGTAATGCCCCAGCCCAACCCCGCTGACGGGGTGCATCCTGAACATCTCCGCGGTAGTGAGCCAGATGCTGTCACGTTTTCCCACGGTCTGGAAGTGCTCCACCATCTGGAAGGTCTTCATGACGAAGGCGTTACCCCGGCCGAACAGGAGGGTACCGGAAAAGGTCACAGTGAGAATGGCAATAATAACCGCCAGGCGCACCAGGACCTTCCTTGCACCCATTGACCTGACCAGGAGGAGTGAGAGGACGAAAAGCCCGAGGGCATAGGAGATAACTGCCGACCTGCTGGTGGAATTCCAGACACCCCAGGCGTTTACGGAAAACAGGAGAAGGCTGGGGGCCACGGTGGCCCATTTTTTCTCTCCTCCCTCTTCGTCGGTACCAACTCTCATGAATAGCCAGGAGGATCCCAGCATTGCTATGGCGACCCAGAGCCCGAACATGTTCTGCTGTCCCGTGTTCCCGATGTATTTTCCTGGCGTCGGATAGATAAAGGGGAAGAGATGGTGAATTTCACGGATCTGCAGCTCGGCAAAGATAACATTTACGGCACCCGCCAACGCTGCAAGCCAGAGAAGGAGATTCAGCCTCCTGCTGTCGAACCCGTTACGGGTTACAATATAGAAACCCCATAGGGAAGCGAAGAAGAACCACTCCCTTGTAAAGGTCGGCATGGACGTTACAGGGGCCCAGAGGGGCTGTAGGACAAGGAACAGCACAAGGAAGAGCCAGACCGCACCGAAGGGGTCCAGTACAAAACTGTTACGAACATCCTTTATGAAAGCTATCCTGGCGCCGGCCACGGCAACCAGCACACCTGCAGGCACAAATACAACAGCCCACTTCATGAGGTGCAGGGTCTCGAACCAGAAGGCACCTGAGAATACAAGGTTGGGGACAGATAGCACGAACAGGATAAGGACCGTGGCCACAGGGTCTGGAACAATGCAGCCGCTTTCAGGCCGGAAGTGACAGATGTCTTTCCGGGGTACCTTGCTGCCGGCGATCTTGCTCAATCATATCACCCCGTGACCATAAGACCCTAGGGTATCCAGGCCTGACTTGCAAAACGGGCATGTTCCTTGAAGAAGGTCAGCCTGACAGTACCGGTGGGGCCGTTCCTGTGCTTCGCGATGATGACATCGGCGGTGTTGTCGCTCTCCTCCGAGGGGGCATCGTAGTACCCGGAACGATAGAGCAGGATGACCAGGTCGGCGTCCTGCTCTATGGCGCCGCTGTCACGCAGGTCCGACAGCTGCGGCCTTTTTTCGGTCCTGGATTCGACTGCCCTCGAGAGCTGGGAGAGGGCGATCACGGGGACCTCGAGCTCCCTGGCGATCGCCTTGAGGGACCGGGAGATCTCGGCGACCTCCTGCTGTTTGCTCTCTGTCCTCTTGGTTAGCTGCATCAGCTGGAGGTAATCGACCACAATAAGGCCATTGGTTGCTTTCATGACCTGGGACCTGAACCGCCTGGACCTGGCCCGAAGTTCCAGGGTTGTGAGCACAGAGCTGTCGTCGATGAAAAAGGGCGCCCTTGAAAGATCACCCGCGGCCGAGGCCAGCTTCTCCCAGGCGCTTTCATGGAACATCCCCGTTCGGAGATCGTGTACGTTGACCCTGGCCCTTGATCCCAGCATCCTCTGGACAAGCTGTTCTGCGCCCATCTCAAGGCTGAACATCAGCACAGGGATCCCCCTGTCTACGGAGGCGTGCATGGCAATGTCGAGCGCCAGGGCGGTCTTCCCCATGGAGGGTCTGGCGGCAATTATGTTAAGGCTGCCAGGCTGGAATCCTCCTGTGAGCCTCTCGAAATCGTCGAATCCGCTGGGCACCCCGGTGACGGAACTGTCGGGAGAGTGGAATTTCTCCTCTATGTCACGGAAGGTGGGACCGAGAACATCCCCTACCCTCCGGAAGGGTGTCTGGGTACCTCTCTGGGTTATCTCGAAGACAGCCCTCTCGGCCTGGTCCATCACGTCCTCGATCTCCCTGTCCTCATTGTAGCCCAGCCTGGCCACCTCAGCCCCGACCTGGATCAGCCTTCGGTGAATGGACTTGTCCCGTACTATTCTTGCGTGATATTCGGCATTGGCAGTCGTGGGGACTGAATCCACGAACCCCGCGATGAATGCCTGCCCTCCCAGGGTAGCCGAAAGTCCCCTTCTCGACAGTTCGTCGAGGAAGGTCAGAGGGTCCACGGGTTTACCCTTCTCGGCCATCTCTCTCATTACCTGGAAGGCCTGACGGTGGCTCCCGTCATAGAAGTCCTCGGGCAGAAGGGAGTCGAGGCATATGGTAAGGGCATCGCTGTCGAGGAGACAGGCCCCTACTACCGCCCTCTCGGCTTCGATGCTATGGGGCGGTATCCTCTCGAAGAGCTGGTCACTCAACCCTTTCGTCCTCCACCTGAAGGATCATCTCTGCTTCAACTCCCTGATAAAGTCTTACGGAAAAGTTGTAGGAGCCCAACTCCTTCACAGGCGAGGGGAGTTTGATGTCCTTCTTGTCGACCGGCATCTTGTACCTTTCCTGGATGCTTTCTGCCACCTGGGCTGCTGTTACACTTCCGAATAGCTTCCCCTTCTCTCCTGCTGTCGCTCTGAGAACTACCTGCTTCCCCTGGAGAAGCGCCCTGTGGTTCCTGGCCTCCTCCTCTTCGCGTCTGGCCCTGACCTCTTTCGTTCTCTGGCGCTGGTTCCACTCTTCGAGCTTCTCCCTGGTCGCCTCTTCGGCCATCTTCCTGGGAACTAGGTAGTTCCTTCCGTAGCCTTCAGCCACATCGATGAGGTCGCCCTTTTTCCCCAGCTTGGGTATATCTGTCAACAGGATCACCTTCATGCTCTTCCCCCCCGAAACCTGGAACGCAGATCGAACCACATGTCAATAATACCTAAAACAAGAACTATCTGTGCAAGGAATGATACGACAAATACAAGCACTGTCAGGGCAACCCTTAAAAAACGGCCCAGGCCCCTTGCCTGCATGAAGGACCATCCTACGGCCAGCCCCTGGAAGAAGAAAAGAGCTGTAACCAGAAGGCGCAGGTTCAGAGCCGTCCTCTGCAGGAATGCCATTGAAGGGTAATAGGCCCCCGTCAGGTGGAGAGCCAAGGAGGCGATAAGCGCCCAGAAGATGCTCTTAGGGAAACGCCATCGGCTGAACTCGGGGAGTCCAGGGAGGGTCTCCCTGCCGAGCCTTTTCAGGACCGCGGCGCTTACAATATAGCTCAGGAAACAGTCAACCGTCGCAGCCATTACAAGGAGTGCAGGAAAGATCAAGGGGATCAGCGACAGAGTGGCGCGCATCTGCTCTTTCGCCAGGGAAAGCGCCTCCTCTGACATGCCCAGACCTGAGTAGAGCGAGGCGATCCTCTCGACCACGGGCATTATCTCCGCTTCCTCAAGGCCGAAGGGATTAATGCCGGTAAGTTTGATGGCTATTACCATGAGGAGGAGCTTGCTCCCAATGGAGACAAGGATACCGTAAAGGACTATGTCAACGGCTCTCCCAAAACGTCTCCCCAGGGCCCCAAGGGCGATCCCGAGGAAGCCGAACCCGAAACAGAAGAAGAGAGCCCCCACCGCCCCTGTAAAGGCAGCCGTAATGACCGTAGCGACCGCAACACCAAGGACCGCCCTCCCAAGGCTGTGCCTGAGACCGAGAACAACAAGGGGGGCAGGACATACCAGCGAGAAGGCCATCCCTACTATGGGCAGGAAGTGGCCCGCCAGAAAAAGCATGGCTGAGAGGGCTACGAGAAGCGAAGATTCGACCAGAGCCCTGGTCCTGTCCATTACTTACAACCTCCCTAACAGAACGGGGGGAGAAGCCTCGGCTCCTCCCCCCGCGAGGAACACGGGTTATCGTCTCTACTCGGCGCTGTACGGAAGGAGCGCAAGGTAACGCACCCTTTTGATCGCTTCCGTGAGCTGCCTCTGGTGTTTGGCACAGTTCCCCGTCACCCTTCTGGGGACTATCTTTCCACGCTCGCTTATGTACTTCCTGAGTTTCTCAACATCCTTGTAATCTATGTGCTCGATCTTGTCCACACAGAACATGCAGACCTTGGGTTTCCTTCTCTTGTTTCTTTTGTTTCCGCTGTTCCTTGGTGAAAAGGCCATCACGATCCTCCTTCCCTTAAGCTGTTCTCTAGACGTCAGAAGGGGATATCAGCATCCTCCCCATCGTCCTTGGTGTCGTCCATCTCGGAGATATCCATTACGAAATCGTCACCGAAACCCTTCTCACGGAGGCTTCCGCCCCTTGATCCCTGATCGGGGTCGGGTGAGAACCCCTCACTGCTCTCCCTACGGGTTCCCAGGAATGTGACACCCTGGGCTATGACCTCTGTCACCCAGCGCCTCTCTCCTGTTCCAGCCTCGTAGTTGCGAACCTGGATCCTTCCCTCCACGAGAACAGGGCTCCCCTTCCGGAGATATCTCTCGCAGTTCTCTGCCTGGGATCCCCAAACCACTACAGGGATGAAGTCCGCCTGGTCCTGGACTTCCCCGTCCCTGTTCTTCCACTGGCGATTGACGGCCACCGTGAGCCTGGCAACAGCCTGCTTTGAAGTGGTATAGCGCACTTCCGGGTCCCTAGCCAGATTCCCCATTAAGATCGCCTTGTTGAAACCTCTGGCCATCGGTATCACTCCCTAGGCTTCATCCAGTGCTATCACCAGGTGCCTCAGGACCTGGGTCTTGAGCTTCAGCAATCGTTCCAGTTCGCTGACCTGCGATGGTTCGAGACTGAAAGAGAGAACCGCGTAGAACCCGTCGGTCTGTTTCTGGATGGGATAGGCAAAACGCCTCTTCCCCCAGGAACTGCTCTTTTCGATCTCGCCTCCCAGGTTGCGCACGACCCCCTCTATCTCCTCCACAGCCGACTTATGATCCTCAAGATCGGCCTGGAAGATCGTAACCATTTCATACGGTCGCACGTCATTCACCTCCTCCCCTTGGCCTATGGTCTCCCCGGTTCCGGAGAGACAGGGACATACGGCAGAACATTATACGCTACGGAGAGTCTCCCGGCAAGGAGTCCTCCGACACCACCTCGATCCGGAAGATCTGCTCGCCAGGGTAGGTCAGGTTGAACTGCTCCCTTGCGAGGCGAGCCACACCCTCCGGGGTCCTGTAGAAGATGATCTTCTCCCTGAGGACCTGTACATCCCTTGTAACGGCGACGAGGCGGTCCATCCTTTCATCGACGATGGACCCAAGCCTGCTTATCTTTTTTAGCTCCAGGATATAAGCCGTTCCGACGATCGCCAGGAAACAGAGACCTGCTGTTGTCAGGACCACCCAGCGCAGTCGGATCATGCCTACATCTTCTCCGGTGCGCTTATCCCAAGCAGTGAAAGAGCGTTGGCCAGAACTGTCCGGGAGGCTTCAGCCAGAAGCAGCCTCGCTCCCTCCAGCTCCGCCCCCACCCCCAGTACCCGGTGGGCATTGTAGAAGGAGTGGAAGTCACCCGCCAGGTCGTAGGCATAGAAGACTATCCTGTGGGGGGCAAGGTCGTTCGCGGCCTTCTCCACTTCCTCGGGAAAGGCCGAGAGTCTCTTGACAAGGGCGATCTCCTCCGGTTCTACCAGGACGGAAAGGTCTGCCCCGGAGGGATCGGGGACTGTGATACCCCTGGCCGTCGCCTCCCTGAAGATGCTGTGAATCCTTGCATGGGCGTACTGGACGTAGTAAACAGGGTTGTCCGTGGAAGCGCTCTTGGCCAGGTCCAGGTCGAAGTCAAGGTGGCTGTCTGATCGTCTCATGGCAAAGAAGTATCTGGTGGCGTTCACTCCCACTTCGTCTATGACCTCCCTGAGGGTGACAAACTCACCCGACCTGGTTGACATGGAAACCTGCTCTCCACCCCTGAGGAGATTCACGAACTGGATAAGGAGGACCTGGAGATCCTCCTCCTTTCTCCCCAAAGCCTGCACTGCAGCCTTCATCCTCGGGATGTAGCCGTGGTGGTCGGCACCCCACACATCAATTACCATGTCAAACCCCCGGTCGAACTTGTCCTTGTGATAGGCTATATCGGAGGCAAAGTAGGTGGGGGCACCGTTGCTCCTGATGAGTACCCTGTCCTTGTCGTCGGAGAAGGCCGTGGCCTTGAACCAGGTAGCCCCATCTGCATCGAAGGCGAAACCGTTCTTCTTGAGGGTCTCCAGCATGCTCGGGACCCTTACTCCATCGTAGAGAGATTTCTCCGAGAACCAGACATTGAATTTTACCCCGAAATCTTCGAGGTCCTTCTTGATACCTTCCAGGATGACCCTTCCTGCGTACTCAGTAAAAAAGGGCAGGGACTCCTTGAGGGGCATTCCAAGGAAACGCTCCCCTTCAGAATCCAGAACATTCCGTGCAAGATCGAAGATGTATCCTCCCTTGTAGCCATCCTCGGGGAAGGGAGCCTCCTCGGACCGGTCGCATATCTCAAAGTACCTTGACTGGGTTGATCTCCCCAGGAGCTCCATCTGGAGTCCTGCGTCATTGATATAGTACTCCCTCTCAACTTTCCACCCGGCAAAGGAGAGGATCCTCGCGCATATGTCGCCTACGGCCGCCCCTCTTCCGTGACCGACATGCAGGGGCCCCGTCGGGTTGGCGCTGACGAATTCGACCTGGACCCTGCGTCCTCCCCCGCTGTTGACCCTGCCAAAGTCAGGACCGCATCCCAGAATGTGCTCTACTGTCCCGGTCATCCAGGACCTTGAGAGGAAAAAGTTGATGAAACCCGGTCCCGCTACTTCGACCCTTTCCACGAGGGGGCTCCCCGGAAGAAGGGATACTATCCTGCGGGCCACATCCAGGGGTTTCTCCCCGAAGGTCCTCGCCCACTGCATCGCGGCGTTGGTTGCCCAGTCTCCCTGCCCCTCCCTTCTTCCCCTCTCTAGCTCAACGAGGGGTCTTGCCTCAAGGGGGATCCCCTTTTCGCAGGCGATCTTCCCTATGGATATCTCCAGCATTTCTGTAATAACAGCGACAATATCCTTTTTCATGGCTCCTCCCCGCTTTCGGTCACCTTTTCTTCATGGGTACTGTGGTCCCGGTCCAACCCAGGCCCTGTCTAACGGCATTCGTCAGGGCCTGCCTGGCCTGTTCATCCAATCTCGCCGTTGAGACGACGGTCTTCTGCTCCGCCAGAAGGGTCCGTCCTCTCCTGACCCTCATGGACTCCTCCAGTTTGACCGTTCCTGATTCATAAGGTCGGGTCGCCGGCAGGACCATCACATCGAATCCTTCAGGGAGCCCTATACTGACTGACTGCTCGTAAACGAAGGGGAACCGGATACCCCCTCCCGCTCCTTTCTCTGCTATGGAACTTTGCCAGGGCATCACCACTGAGGGCATCCTGAGCAGCAGGCCCTCACCTCCGGGTATGGCGATCCGGGCATTCAAGGGAACCTTGATCCTGAAACCTGTTCCTGCCGGTTCCATAAGGGCCCCTTCGAAAGAAAATCCGGGGATGGAGGGCCATGAAAAGGAGCCCAGGATCTCTGTGACCTGGTCCTTTTCGATGGACCCTTTTAGCTGTAATGTATCGACCCATGCACCCCTGGCGGTGATCACCAATTCTCCGGTGGCCATTCCGTCTGAAGATACATCAACGGTCCAGTCAAACGAAAGCCTGTGATCTCCCGGGCCGCCCGCGGGCAGTACCCTTCGTGATGGGGAGCTTCCCTCCAGGGAGTAGACTGTCCTCCCCCATAATCTGGGAGGCGTCGAGCCCGGTCTGGCGGCTTGTCCTATCTCGAACATGAAGGATTTTCCCGTAGGCGGGGTTAGCGAAAGGACCGGTCTTTCCCATGCCCTTACTGTGGCGGGCGACTGGTCTCCGAGGGGAACACGGGGATCCCAGAGGATCTCCACACCCCATCCGACCTTTCTCAGCCATTCTCCCAGAAGGAACGATGCCTCCCATTCTGTCCAGGGGCCTTCGGCTGGTATCCTTCCCGGGGTTCTGACGAGATCCGATGGGAGGGTCCTTTCCAGGCGGTCAGGATCGTTCATATACTCCATGATCCTGATCCCACTCCTTGTCCTGTCCTGGTCTCCCATCATGGAGACAACCCGGGAGGGGGGATCGGCTTTCAGGGAAGCGGCGACAGAATCTGCTTCAGAGAGAGAGTATCTCAGACCCTTCCTCAGGCTGAAAAGCACCCAGCGCCCCCGGTCGGGGGAGAGAGAAGAGCCTTCTGACGCCGGGGTGTTGATCACGCTCCATGTGTAGATGTCCTCGGCCCCTCCCCTGCTAACCTGAGGGTCGGGAAGATTCTCGCTGAGCCAGACAGGTTCAGCACCGGACGGGACCGTCAGGGTGATCCTCTGTTCCCATTGGGGAAGATCCAGATCTATGGGGACAGCGTCCTCAAGGTTCATCCTCGTTGGGAAGACCTGGCGGTAGGACAGTGCAAGGATATTACCCTCAAAGTTGTTGGGGAGCCTCACCTCGATCATTTCGACTCCGTTCCTCTCTTTATCCCTCGGGATCAACGGGTACTGGATCCGGCGACTGGCGGGGTCGTAGAGAGCAGCCTCGGTGACTGAAGCCTCCCCTCCCTCGGGAACGACGATCTCCCAATTCCTCCATCTGTCCGGGAGACCTCCTCCTTCATGCAGGAAGATGATGGTGTTCCTCTCGGTACTCCCATCGGCAAGAAGACGGTAGCTGATGTCTCTCAGGACCACGAAACCTTTACCGGAACCAAGCACCTCCAGGGACGGAGCTTCATTCAGGGACCTGGAGAGAAGGGCCGGAATATCCTGCCCATGGACGGTGCCGCAAAGGACTAGCATTATGGTCAGTACCAGTACAGGGAACAAGGATCTCGGTCTCAAGAGTATCACTCCCTTGCGTCCGGGGAACAGGACGGTAGATTCGGTTCTCAGACATTCTTTCCGCAACAGTGCTTGTATTTTCTCCCGCTACCGCAGGGGCAGGGTGCGTTCCTCCCGATCTTGCCGCCGCTCCTGACAGGCTGGGGCCTGGCGGGACCTGTTCCCTGACCGTCGGGAACAGGCAGTGCAATATCCCTGGTCTCTTTCAGGGCATCCCGGTGCCTGGCAGGGGCCGACCCCTCGGACATCACGGAAACCCTGAAAAAATATTGTGCGAAGGAGAGGCGTACCCTCTCCATCATCTCCTGGAAAAGATTATAGGATTCGAACTGATATTCAAGAAGGGGATCTTTCTGCCCTATTGCCCTCAGCCCTATCCCTCTCCGCAGTTCGTCCATGGCCAGAAGGTGCTCCTTCCAGGCCGAATCAAGAACGTTGAGGAGCAGGAACCTGATCATCTCGCTGGCGTTGAGGGCACCCATTTCTTCCAGCTTCTGGACGAGCCTCCGGGAGACCTCTTCCATTATGGCAGCCCTTGATACCTCCAGGTCCTCCGGGGTCTGAACCCCTTCAAGGTGCCTCTCTATACCCGGCCAGAAGACACCCTTAAGAGAGACAGCCACAGCCTGGGGCTGGGGTTCCTCCCCTTCGGGGAAGAAGCGCTCGATGATGCTTTCAAGGGCATCTTCAACCAGTTGACGGCCATGCCCGGCAAGGTCCGGCTCGGAGAGGATCTTCCTGCGCTCCTGATAAATGGCCTCCCTCTGCTGGTTCATCACGTTATCATACATAAGAAGCTGGCGACGGATGTCAAAGTGGAACTCCTCCACCCGCTTCTGAGCCGTCTCTATGGCTTTTGTGAGAAGACCATGCTCTATGTATTCACCCTCCTCGAGCCCCAGCTTTTCCATGAACCCGCTTATCCGGTCGGAGCCGAAAAGGCGGAGAAGATCATCCTCGAGAGAGAGGTAGAAGGTGCTGCACCCGGGGTCTCCCTGGCGTCCACTCCTCCCCCGGAGCTGGTTGTCTATCCTTCGTGACTCGTGCCGTTCGGTTCCGATGATCTTGAGACCACCGAGCCTGACCACCTCGCCGTGCTCCCTGGAACACTCCTCCCTCATTTCGGAGAGGATCTCCTCGAAGGTTTCCCTGTCGGAAGCATGGTCAACTTCTCTTCTCTGGGCCTCCTCCCTGGCGAGAAAGAGAGGGTTGCCACCGAGGACTATGTCCGTTCCACGACCCGCCATGTTGGTCGCAACGGTGACCGCCCCAAGCCTTCCGGCCTGGGCGACTATATGGGCTTCCATTTCATGGTACTTGGCGTTCAGGATCCTGTGTTCGATCCTTCTTGACTTCAGTATCTTTCCAAGGATCTCGGAACTCTCGATGGAAGTCGTACCTATCAGGACGGGCTGACCCGTACGGTGGGTCTCTTCCACATCATCGGCCACGGCTGCGAACTTCTCCTGCCTGGTCCGGAATATCACGTCGGGGTTGTCCTTCCTGATCATAGGCATATGGGTGGGAATGACGACCACTTCCAGACCGTATATGTCCTTGAACTCCTCCTCCTCGGTAGCGGCGGTCCCCGTCATTCCAGCCACCTTCCTGTACATCCTGACGTAGTTCTGAAGAGTGATGGTGGCCAGGGTCTGGTTCTCCCTTCCCACGCTGACCCTCTCCTTGGCCTCGATCGCCTGGTGAAGCCCGTCGGAGTACCTTCTTCCAAACATCAGCCTTCCTGTGAATTCGTCGACGATGACTATCTCGCCATCCTTGTTTACGTAATGGACATCTCTCTGGAAGAGGTGGTGGGCCTTGAGAGCCTGGACAATCCTGTGCCCCAGTTCGGATCTCTGGTAGTCGGTGAACAGGTCGGGCAGACCAAGTACCTTCTCGCACCTGGCGATCCCCGCCTCGGTAAGGGCCACGTTCCGCTCCTTCTCTTCGAGTTCGAAGTCCTCACCCTTGCGAAGCCTCCTGGCTACGTCGTCAGCCTTTCTGTAGACCTCCACGTTGTCCTCGGAGGGGCCAGAGATGATCAGGGGGGTCCTTGCCTCATCGATAAGAATGGAGTCCACCTCGTCGAGGATTATGAAAGAGTGCTCACGCTGAACAAGCTGGGAGGCGCTTACGGCCATGTTGTCCCTGAGGTAGTCGAAACCGAACTCGCTGTTGGTACCGTAAGTGACGTCCGCCTTGTAGGCCGCTACTCTCTCGGCCTGGTCCATGAAAGCGTAGATCACTCCCACGGAGAGTCCCAGAAATTTATATATGGGCCCCATCCACTCTGCGTCCCTTTGAGCCAGGTAGTCGTTGACGGTCACCAGGTGCACCCCTTCGCCCTTCAGCGCGTTAAGGACCACAGCAAGGGTTGCCACCAGGGTCTTGCCCTCGCCGGTCTTCATCTCGGCTATCTTGCCCTCGTGGAGCGCTATTCCCCCCATGAGCTGGACATCAAAGTGCCGGAGTCCCAGGGTCCTCCCTGACACTTCACGGACGGCGGCAAACACTTCGGGTAGCAGTTCGTCCAGGGACTCGCCGCCAATTGCTCGTTCCCTGAAAAGGGGTCCCAGGTCGGCAAGATCATCATCCGAGAGGGCCTGCATTGACGGTTCCAGGGCGTTGATCCTCGAAACCGCGGAAGCGAAGCGTTTCAGGGTCCTTTCGTTCCGGTCGAGCCCCAGAGACTTTTTCAGTGCTTCTAACATTCAGTTCACCTCGATCGGCATCAGGGACGGGGAGTTTTCCTTTCAGAGTGACATTATATTCCCCGCAGGGAGGGGCGTCAAAAAAGGGGGGGCGGCCAGGCCGTCCCCCCCGAGGGGTCGTCACTTCAGATCGAAAGGCTCAAGGTGGGCCAGGAAGTGGTGAAGCCCCTTGACGGGTGGTGCGTAGGTGACCTTCAGACCGTAGCGTATGCTGTCCCTGCGCTTGAAGACATTCACAATGGACTCGCCTACATACTCGATGTGGCTGTTGGTATAGGTCCTCCGGTTGATGGCCAGACGAAAGAGCTCAAGCCTGGGAAGCATCATCTCTCCGGTCTTCTCGTCCTCTGTGGCAAAGGCCAGGGCTCCGAGTCCGATCCCCCTTATGGCCGCCTCACGGTATATCTCGATGCCCAGCACATCCGCCGGGTAGTGTTTCTGTGGGATGTGGGGGAGGAATGCCGCGGCGTCGATAAAGATGGCGTGTCCCCCTGCCGGTTTAACGTAGGGGACCCCGCCCTCCTCCAGGATATCGCCGAGATAGGCCACCTGGGCCACACGGTGTGCCAGGTACTGCTCGTCGGTCATCTCCCGAAGACCGAGGGCCAGAGCCTCCAGGTCCCTGCCCGCCAGCCCGCCGTAGGTGACAAAACCTTCGTAGAGGATGACCCGAGGGAGGAGCTTCTGGTACATATCCTCGGTCCTGCAGCATATCATCCCTCCTATGTTGACCAGGGGGTCCTTCTTGCAGGATACGGTTATGGCGTCGACGCAGTCCATCATGGCCCTCAGGATCTGCGCCACGGACATATCGGCGCACTCCTTCTCCCTTACCTTGATAAAGTGGGCATTCTCCGCCATTCTTGCAGCATCAAGGAAGAAGGGGATCCCTTCCCTCTTCGCAACGGCCGAAACGGATCTCAGGTTACCCAGGCTTACCGGCTGGCCTCCACCGGAGTTGTTGGTGACGGTCACCATTATCAGGGGTATCCTGTCCTTGCCGTAATGCCTGATAGTGTCCTCAAGCTTCCGGATGTCCACATCACCCTTGAAGGGGTGATCAGAGGAAGGATCGAAGGCGTCGTCAACGACGCAGTCGACGGGATCGGCACCCATGTTGAAGATATGGGCCCGGGTAGTGTCAAAGGGCATGTTGAAGGGTACGATGTCGCCTTTCTTCAGGAGGGTTCCGAAGGCGATGTTCTCGGCAGCCCTCCCCTGGTGGGCCGGAATGACGTATTCGAAGCCCAGAACTTCACGGACGGAATCCTTCAGGGCAAAGAAGCTGTCGGCCCCTGCATAGGCTTCATCACCTCTCATCAGAGCCGCCCACTGCTGCTTGCTCATTGCCCCTGTGCCAGAGTCCGTCAGCAGATCGATGTAGATGTCACGGGAAGTAAGGCCGAACATATTGAAATGGCCCTTCCTGAGGGCGTCCTCCCGCTGTGCCTGGTCCGGTACCGTGACAGGTTCCACCATCCTGATACGGAAAGGTTCAGGCTGTATCTTCCTAACCATCTAGCAAGACCTCCTACTTCTTTTCTTCGGCTCGGCTGAAGGTGCCTCTCGTGGTGCCAGGCTCGTCTTTCGCTTCAGTTAATTATAGCACCCTTCATCCGACCATTTTGACCCGGGGGGACAGGGTCCATTTCCCTATACCGGGCTTCAGGTAAGGAGTTTTCTACCCTCGACCAGGTAGTCCATACCCGACCAGAGGGTGGCTATCATGGCGACCCACATGGCGGCCAGTCCACCTGGAAGGTTGAAGATCACCAGGAGGATCGCCACGATCTGGGTAACGGTCTTCACCTTGCCTCCCCTGGATGCTGCGATGACAACCCCTTCCGAGGCGGCGACCAGCCGAAGACCGGTGACGAAGAACTCCCTGGAGATGATGACCACAACGATCCAGGCCGGCAATCGCTGAAGCTGCACAAGAGAAATAAGGGCTGCGATCACCAGGATCTTGTCGGCAAGGGGATCGATGAGCTTGCCGAGATTGGTCACCATTCCGTGCTTCCGGGCGAAGTACCCGTCAAAGGTATCGGTGAGGGCCGCTATGGTGAATACAAGTCCCGCGAGAACGTCTCCGAAGGGAAGTCCGAGAATGTTCCCGAACTGCCCCCTCAGGGTAAGGAATACCATGACGAGAGGGGCAAGAAATACCCTTGAGAGGCTCAGGATGTTGGGAAGGTTCCATACGGTCAAGGCTCATACACCTCCAGTACCGCGTAAGGGGCCCTGTCTTATTTCAGGGCCCCCGTTTTCCTACCCCCCCAGGTAGGCTTCCCGGACCTTTGGATCATCAAGCAGTTCTTTTCCTGTCCCGGAGAGAACTATCCTGCCCACCTCCAGGACGTATGCCGCGTCGGCTATCTTCAGGGCGGCATAGGCGTTCTGTTCCACCAGGAGGACCGTCTTGCCCTCGCTGTTGATGGTCTGGATGATATCGAAGACCTCCTTGACAAGAAGGGGCGCCAGACCCAGAGAAGGTTCATCCAGCATCAGAAGACGGGGAGACCCCATGAGGGCCCTTCCGACAGCCAGCATCTGCTGCTCTCCTCCGGAGAGGGTACCCCCCTTCTGCCAAGTCCTCTCCTTGAGCCTCGGGAAGAGCTCGTAGACCCAGTCAAGGTCCCTGGCTATCCCGTCGGAGTCGCTCCTGCTGAAGGCACCCAGCATAAGGTTCTCCAGAACGGTCAGATGGGGGAGGATCTTCCTCCCCTCAGGGGCCATCATTATCCCTGACTTGACGATCTCCTCCGGGGCAAACCCCGATATCTCCCTCCCATCGAGCTGAATGGAGCCCTTGCTTTTCTTCACAATGCCAGCAATGGTCCGGAGAGTGGAGCTCTTGCCGGCACCATTGGCCCCTATCAGTGTGACTATCTTCCCCTGAGGGACCTCGAGGGAGATACCCTTTATGGCGTGGATGCCGCCGTAATGAACATTGAGGTCTCTGATACTAAGCATCTTGGATGAACTCCTCTCCCAGGTAGGCCTCGATGACCCTGGGGTTGGACTGGATCTCCTCGGGCTTGCCCTCGGCTATGGTCACCCCGTAATCGAGGACCCAGATATGCTCACAGATGCCCATTACCACCTTCATATCGTGCTCTATAAGCAGCACCGTAAGGTCGAACCGGGACCGGATGTCCTTGACGAAGCCCATCAGCTCCTGGGTCTCGTTGGGGTTCATCCCGGCAGCGGGCTCGTCGAGAAGCAAGAAGGACGGGTCAGTAGCAAGGGCCCTTGCTATCTCCAGCCTCCGCTGTGCCCCATAGGGCAGGCCTCCGGACTCTTCGCCGGCGAGCTTCTGGAGTCCCACGGACTCGAGCAGGAACATGGCCTTGTCCCTTACCTCCCTCTCCTCCTTCCAGTAGGATGGAAGACTTAGAAGGGCGTGCCACCAGGAAGTGCTCTGGCGAACTCTCGCCCCAACCATTACGTTCTCCAGGACGCTGGCAGTGCTGAAGAGCCTTATGTTCTGGAAGGTCCTTGCTATGCCTGCAGAGCACACCTTGTGAGGAGCCCAGCCCGTTACGTCCTCCCCCCTGAAGAGTATCCTCCCTTCAGTGGGTTTGTAGAAACCCGTCACCACGTTGAAACAGGTCGTCTTTCCGGCTCCGTTGGGCCCTATTAACCCGACAATGCTTCCCCTGGGTACACGGACCGAAAAATCCCTGACTGCGACAAGACCGCCAAAGCGCATCGTGAGCGCCTCTGTCTCTAGAATGAAATCACTGACCGGCATCAGGCTTCACCTCTCTTCCGGAAGAGGCCGAAGAACCAGTCCCAGCTGAACTCCCGTCTTCCCATGATACCCTGGTGCCTGAAAAGAATAATGAAGAGAAGGGCCAGGGAGAATACCACCATTCGCATCCCGGGAATACCGGGTATGGTCATGTTGCCCAGCGAAATGGGGTTCTCGACGAACCTCAGCCACTCAAGGAGTACCGTGATAACCACCCCCGCGAGGACTGTCCCCGTTATAGAACCAAGGCCGCCCGCAACAACTATCATGAGAACGTTGAAAGTGAGAATGAAAAGGAACATCTTCGGGTCTATGGTCGTCAGAAGACTGGCCAGAAGGGCCCCTCCGACCCCGGCGAAGAATGCACCGATGGTAAAGGAGGTCAACCGGTAGCGGAAGGTGTTTATCCCCATGGCCCTGGCAGCAACTTCATCGTCCCTTATGGCCTTGAGGGTATTCCCGAAGTTGCTCCTTACAAGGCGAATGATCACGAACAGCGTCAGCAGACACCATCCGTAATTCCACCAGAGGTTCGAGTATGACGGTATTCCCTTCAGCCCGAGCGCACCGTTGGTCACACGGGGCATATTGTTCGCCAGCACTCTTATGATCTCTGCAAAGCCAAGGGTAGCTATCCCCAGATAATCCCCACCGAGCCTCAGTACGGGAAGACCTATCAGTATCCCGAAGAAGGCCGCCACCAGCCCGGCGATCACCACAGCCACCAGGAAGGGAGCATGAATGACCGAGAAGGGCCACATCGGAGCCTGGAGGAGGAACATGGCCTGCTTGTGTGCGGCAGGCAGAATGAGAAGAGAGCAGGTATAGGCCCCGATGGCCATGAAACCGGCATGTCCCAGTGAAAATAACCCTGTGAAACCGTAGATGAGGTTAAGGCTGAGTGCAAGAATGATATTGACGGCGATCAGGTTCATAATCTGGATCTTGTAGCCGTCAAGGTTGCCGCCGGCCCAGTAGAGGATGCCGGCCAGGAGAAGTACCGCAACGCCGTTAAGCGTGTAATTTCTCTTGAGTTTAGGGTCGATCATACTTTATCCTCCAGCTTCTCACCCATTAATCCGGTAGGCATGATGAGAAGAATGATGATCAGAAGAACGAAGGCGAAAGCATCCCTGAAACCGGCCAAAGCGGGCATAAAGGCTACGATCATTATCTCCATGAATCCCAGGATCAGGCCTCCTATAACAGCGCCCTGAATTGACCCTATCCCGCCGAAAACAGCAGCTATAAATGCCTTGAAACCCGGGATAACCCCCATTACAGGCTGTAGCTGGGGGTATCTGAGCGCCCACATTATCCCTGAGGCTGCAGCCAGCGCAGAACCTATCCCGAAAGTGAGGGCTATGATCCTGTTGACGGAAACACCCATCAGGCGACTTGTCTCGATGTCCTTGGATATGGCCCTCATACCCAGTCCCGGTTTGGTCTTGTAAACGATGTACAGCAACCCCATCATCAGGACGAAGGAGAGGACAGGGACCACAATGGTCAGCGGAAGGATCCGGACCTTCCCCACTACGATCACCTTTACCAGCCAGTCAGGCCTCTGGACCTGGCGGGGGATCGCCGAGAACACTACGATAGCGAAGTTCTGAAGAAAGAACGAAACCCCTATCGAACTGATAAGGGCCGATATCCTTGGGGCGTTCCGAAGGGGTTTATAGGCTACACGGTCAACCATAATTCCTGCAAAGGAGGTGACTATGATCGCTCCGATTACTGCGATGAACCAGGGCAGACGGAACAGCGTTACACCCCAGAATACGAAATAGGCCCCCATCATGAATATCTCACCGTGAGCAAAGTTGATAAGCCTCAGGATACCGTAGACCATGGTATATCCGATTGCGATGAGGGCATAGAGGCTTCCCAGGGTAAGTCCGTTAAAAAAATGCTGAATGAACATTGCCAAGCTCATATGAGCTCCCCCTTGTAATCACGTAAAAGGCGGGGGAGGAAAAGGTACCCTCCCCCGCACAGACTCCGTTGACTCTCCCGTGGAGGGCGGCTCCGAAAAGCCTAGAGTTCAGGAGTGATCGTTGCTATGTACTGTTTCTTGCCATCCTTGATCTGCACGATACCGATGGGTTTCTCGGCGTCATGGGTCTCATTGATGGTGGTGAGGCCCGTCACACCCTCGAAGTCCTTGGTAGCTGCCAGAGCAGCGGTGATGGCCTCGGGGTCGGCGCTGCCGGCCCGCTCTATGGCATCGATAAGGATCATGTAGGAGTCATAGCCGAGAGCCGCATTGACGTTCGGGTCATCGGAGCGCTTGGCCATCCAGTTGTCGGTGAATTTCCTGGCGACAGGGTTCATATCCTCCATCGAAGGATCATAGGGGAATGTGGTGTGTACGAACCCTTCGACTGCATCGCCGCCGATCTCCACTATCTGGGGGTTATCCATGGCGTCGCCACCCATGATCTGGAACTCGACACCGAGCTCCTGGGCCTGCTTCATGATGATGGCTCCCTCGGCGAAGTAGGCCGGAATGAACAGTATGTCGGGTTCTTTGCTGATGATCTCGGTAAGCTGGGCAGTGAAGTCCTGGTCACCGGAGTTGTAGTTGAGCTTGGAAACCATTTCGCCGCCCAGTTTCAGGAAGGATCTCTCGAAGAAGCCTGCAAGACCCACAGCGTAGTCGTTGGCAACGTCGGTCAGCAGGGCAGCCTTCTGCGCCCCTATGACCTTGTTGGCATACGTGGCGGCACCTGCGCCCTGCAGGGGATCGATGAAGCAGACGCGGAAGATATACTTCTTGCCCTGGGTAACCAGAGGGTTGGTGCAGGATGTCCCGACCATGGGGATCCCGGCACTCTCTGCCACCTCACCGCCGGCCATGGCAAGAGAAGATCCGTAGGTGCCGATAACGGCGACGGCTTTCTCTCTTTCGATCAGGCGTTTGACGGCGTTAGCGGACTCGACCTTGTCGGACTTGTTGTCCACAACGAACAGCTCCACCTTGCGGCCGAGAACTTCGGGCTTCTCTTCGTGGGCCATCCTGACCCCGTCGAGCTCAAGCTGTCCGCCAAATGCGTTCTGACCCGTCAGCGGGAGGTATACTCCAACATGGATCGGGCCGGCATCCGCAACAGGCTCCTCTGCCGTTTCCTCCGCCGGTTCCTCGGCGGGCTCGGGAGCCGGAGCTTCGGCAGCTGGTTCCGGGGCCGGTGCCTCGGGGGCCTTCTGCCCCTGCATCATCATGAACCCTATGACCGCGATGACCACGATCAAACCTAATAAGAGACCTTTCTTCACTTATGCTCACCTCCAGATGATTGTTCACAGCACATCAGATTCTACACGATCCTGCCTTGTTCAGGACATCAAGGAATACCCGACACCAAAGGGGCTACCACCTCTCTTCCCACAAAAGGCCGCTCCCGGGCGAACAGGCAATGTTCCCCACCGGCAGCGGGCATGGCCTTGACAATTACCTCTGTACTACACGCGGATAATTATACTCTATCAACGGATTATTGCATCCGGAAAGTTGATCTTCAACTTTTCCCTGTCGGGAGGGGTGCCTTTCTCCAGCGATGGGTCAAGGGTCCTGCCGCCCCGGAAGGGCTGTATTATCCAGGGTGACCCCGGCGGGATCTGGTCTCTCACCACTTCGAGGTCCTCCAGACTCATCAGATCGGGGACGAAGGTGGTCCTGGTCTCATGGGGTATCCCCGACAGGGACAGTATCTCCAGGGATTCCCTGACAGGCCCGCCGCCATGTCCGGTGATCCTGGCGTACATTTTCCACGGGGCCTTCACATCCATGGATATGGAATCTACGAGCCCACCTGCCAGGACGGACCTTAACATCCCGGGCCTGCTCCCGTTCGTATCCAGCTTGATCCTGAGCCCTGTCACGCTTTTGAGTTCCGAGAGGAACTCCGGGAGCGAGTCATGGATAGTTGGTTCTCCACCGCTGATGACCACTCCGTCGAGAAAACCCGCCCTCTGTCTTATGTCCTCCAGTACTTCAGGGACAGGCAGTCTTCCTCCCGAAGGGGTCACCAGTTCAGGGTTATGGCAGTAGGGACACCGGAAGTTGCACCCGCAAAGGAAAAGGACCGGCGCCACATGACCGGTCCAGTCAATGAAGGAGATCCTGAGGTATCCTCCCAGCGGGACCGGGAAACCTGTCATCCGATGCCAACCCTCTTCCTGTCCCGAAGCTCGCCCCTCTTTCCGGGGTTCCAGGATGATGTCCTGGTGAAATACCCGGTAATACGGGTGATCCCGTCCACATCACTACTGCCGCAAACCGGACAGGCATCGAGAAGTCCCCTGTCCACCCGGCTGCAGTCGTTGCATATGGTGAATTCCGGACTGAAGGCGATCTGGGCATTCTCGGTTCCCTCGAAGACCTTTTTGACGAAAGAGGCAAGCGCCCCGGGATCGGGCCTGCGCTCTCCCATCCAGACATGGGTTATGGCCCCGGCGTTTATCATGGGGTGGAAACGCCCCTCCTCGAAGACCCTGGTTGCGGGGTCGAGATCGGCATCATAGGCGAAGTGGGTGCTGTTGGTATAGTAGACCTCCCCCCGGTCGGGGTCTCCCTTGACGAACATTGGGGCCTGGTCCGGGAAGAACTTGAGGTCCAGCCGGGCAAGCCGGTATGCAGTACTCTCCGCCGGGGTCTGCTCCAGAACGATCTTGAGGCCCAGTCGTTCCGTCAGCTCCCGGCACTTCAGGTCCATGTACCTGGTCACGGCAAGTCCGAGATCCATGGCCTCGCGGTCTTCGTGCATTCTCTTCCCTGTAACGCAGTGGACCATCTCTTCCAGCCCGATGAGCCCTATCAGATAGCTGCTCTTTTTCAGCCTGATATAGGTCTCGCCGTCGTGATCCACACAGAGGACCGCCAGGGGCCCTTTGGAACCCAAGGCAAGCATCTCCGAGAGGAACTCCCTCTTCCTGACATGGGCAAGGGCGGCGGCCTCCATCATCCTGTCCAGGATCTCGAAGAGGCTATCCCTGTCACCACCGGCCCGATAGGCGATCCTTGGAAGGTTTATCGTGACGTTCTGCAGGGCACAGTAACGCATCTTCCAGGGCGTGGCAGCCTCTCTCAGGTCATCCTCGGAGAGTTCGAAGCTGAGCCTGCAGCACTCGCTCAGCTTTGCCACACCCCCCCGGTCGAAAACGAAATAGGTACTCCCCTTCTCCGATGCTACCAGGCAGGCAAAACGAAGGAATTCTTCCCACCCTGGCTCCTGGAAGAAGCGGTCAGTTATGTGGAGAAGGGGCTTGGGGAAGAAAAAGGGCTGTCCGCGGCTGTCACCCTCCAGGTAGACCTCGAAAAGGGCTCTCAGGAAAAGTTTCGATTCCTCGGAGTACTGGCCGTAGGTCCTGCCCGTCGGCAACCCGCCGGGTCCCAGCGCCTGTACTTCCCTGAAATGATCGGGTATCTCGTAGTAGAGGTTGATATCGGTAAAGGCAACCTGCCCCCCCCTTCCCCCGGCGAGCTGGTTGAACTCGAAGATCAGCATCTGGGCAAGCTGCCTGACCTTTTCGTAGGGAAGCCCCGTCAGAAAGGGGGCAAAGAATACGTTCACCGCATCCCAGCCGATGGCTCCTGCAAAGTTGTTCTGCAGCACCGATGTCATCTTGAGAATATGGGCGAGAAGAACATCGGGGTGCCTTGCAGGGGCAGAGACACTTGTGATGGAGGGCAGGTCAAGTCCGTACCTGATGACGTAGGCCATGCTCTGTCCTGAACAGTAGGGTCTGTTCACCATCCCGAGATCGTGAAGATGTATATCCCCCGCAAGGTGGGCGCGGGCCACCTCGCCCGGGAAGACCTTCTTGAGGGCGTACTCCTTGAGGATCATCTCCGCGATGGAGAGGTTGATCGACTCCGGGTTGTGGGATGTGTTGCTGTTCTCCCGGTTAGGGCTCAGCATCATCGATTCCAGGTCATAGACAGGCAGACCGAGCCGCGAATGGTCCGCGAGTTTAGCATCGAGACCGCGGAAGAAAAGCTTGACGTTGACCAGTTCCCGTATAGTTGAGGTCGTGACCCTCTCCTTACCGTGCCGGAGGATATCTGCCTCAACCTCAAGTGCGATCTCCTCCGCGGTGGCCGGGTCGACCCCTGCCTCCCTGATCAGGGCATCGCGTATGCGGTAAGCGTTCCACGGTGAACGGTCCTCCTGGGCAAGAGCCTCGACCATGAGGGCCAGGTCAGTGGTCTCTCCCCTGCCGGAAAAGATGAGCATCTGCCTTCCCGCTGACAATTCCCCCTGGCTGTTACCTTCGACATGGGCAACGCTTTCGGGAGTCTTCACCTTTGACCATTCCTTTCATCGCGGAGTCTTGATATCTCCTCTACGAAACTGGATACGTCCGTGAATTCCCTGTAGACCGATGCGAACCTCACGTAGGCGACCTTGTGGATATCCCGAAGTTCCATCATGGCAAGGGAACCTACGGTCATGCTCGAGACCTCGCCCTGGCCTGTCTCTCTAAGGGTCTCCTCGATCCGGGATACAGCCTCCTCTATCTGCTCCAGCGGGACGGGAAGCTTTTCGCAGGCCTTGGCAAAACCCTTGAGAAGCTTCTCCCTGTCAAAAGCCTCTCTCTGTCCGCTTTTCTTGACGATCCACAGCACGGGACGATCCTCGAGCCTTTCGTAGGTGGTGAAGCGGTTCATGCATCCTGGGCACTCTCTGCGCCTGCGGATCACCCTTCCCTCGCTGGCGGTCCTTGTCTCGAGGACCCTGGTCTCCATCAGGCCGCACCTGGGACATCGCATGGCATCGGACTCCCTATATCTAGGATGTTTTCAACATTATACCACTATATTTTGAGTGTCAACCCGTAAAAAAGGGCCTCGCCTTAGGCGGGGCCCTTTCTATTCTCTAAAAGATATCCATGTGTTCAGAGGGTATCCAGGAATCTGGCGGCAATACCGCGTATCCTTTCACCCTCGGCCTTGCCCTTGAGTTGGGCCATCGTTCTGCCCATGACCCTTCCCAGGTCCGAGGGTCCTTTAGCCCCCGTCTCGGCCGCAACGGATCGGACCACGTCGAGGATAGTCCCGTCGTCCATGGAGGGTGGGAGGAAAGAGGAGAGAAGATCCGCCTCCTGCCTCTCTTCTTCTGCACGTCCAAGTGCCCCGACGGCCGAGAACTGCTCGGCGGCGTCCTTGCGCTGTTTCACGAGTCTCCGGACAACAGACAGGATGTCCTCGTCTGAGAGGGATCCCCCGCTCCGGCCCTTCTCGACCCTCGTGTTATCCAGGGCCGCCTTGAGCATTCTCAGTGGTACGAGGGAGCTCTGGTCCCTCGCTTTCATGGCCTTCACCATCTCGAGGTGGATCCTTTCCTCCAGCCCGGTCATATGCCTGCTACTTCCCCCTGCGTTTTCTCGAAGCGTCCTCTCTCTTCCTTTTCTTCGCCTCGCTGGGTTTCTCGTAATGCTTGCGCCTGCGCGCCTCGCGCAGGATGCCTCCCTTGGATACCTCTCGCTTGAAGCGCTTGAGAGCATCTTCGAGGGATTCGTTATCGCGTCGAACGACCTGTGTCATTTGCGTTCCCCCCCTTCTCTCTCACTCAGGGTTATCCCGGCGGCCACTGGAACACCCGTCCGGCGAGCAGGTGGACATGAAGATGGAACACGGTCTGTCCGGCTCCTGCCCCACAGTTGACCACGAGACGATACCCGCCTGCGCAAAGGCCCATGTCGCGGGCGACCCTGACCGCCGCATTCATTAACGAGGACCATACCGAAGGATCTTCGACCTCATCGGCGGATCCCACATGCTGCCTGGGTATCACCAGAAGATGTACCGGTGCTCTGGGGTGGATATCGCGTATTACTATAACATCGGGATCGCTGTAAACGATATCCGCCCTTTCGCTTCCTTCGGCGATCCTGCAGAAAAGACAGTCGCGGCTCACATGATCAGCTCCCCGCTAAAAGAACACCCGCCACCTCGATGCTGGACGGCCGGGCCCAGGGGGCTTCCGACCCCCTTTGCGAAAGGGACACGGCAATATCTGGTAGGGAATTATATCACACCATCCCGAGAAGGACCCCTTTTTTCGTATCTCCGGGGACAACCGTGGTGATCTCTCCCTGGAGAGCCTCTCCTGGGACCCTGACACGCAGAAAGTGACTGGAGAGACCCTGGACCACTCCCCCCTGGCTCTTCTCCACCAGGATCTCCACTTCCTCCCCCACCCATCGGCCTGCATAACGGTCCAGTAGTTCTGAAGCCATTGAAAGTGCCTGATCCATCCTTGAGCGTACCACCCGGGGGGGGAGACGACCATCGATAAGTGAGGCTGGTGTTCCCTCCCGCAGGGAAAAGGGAAATACATGGACCTTTCCGGCACCTGCTCTCTCGAGCATCTCCAGAGTGGAGAGGAAAGCCTTGTCGGTCTCCCCCGGGAAACCCACGATTATATCGGTGCTCAGGTGAAGGTCTTCTCCAAGGAAATACCTCGCCCTTCCAACAAGAGCCTCGAACTCTCCGGGGGTGTAGCCGCGGCCCATTTTTTCCAGGATGACCGGATCGCCGCTCTGGAGCGGAATGTGAAGGTGGGGACAGAATTGAGGAGTATCAGCCAGAGCCTCAAGAAGATCCTCGGTCAGGCAGAAAGGCTCGAGGGACCCGAACCGGACTCTCTCGATCCCTTCCACTTGCCCGGTGCGCCTGACGATATCTCCCAGGGAGACTCCTGAGGTCCTGCCGAACATACCCAGATTGATCCCAGTGAAGACGACTTCCCTGCACCCCGACAATGCAAGCATCCTCACCTCCTGGAGGATCTCCCCGGGGTGTCTCTCAACGGGCATCCCCCTCAGGTCCGGGATGATGCAGTAGGCACATCGATGATCGCAACCGTCCTGGATCTTTAGGAATGCCCTGGTCCTGGTCCTGCGTGCAGAAAGATAAAGAGGGTCCCACTCCTTGAGATTCTGCACATCGACCCTTTCGATGCGTGGTCCCTCCGTGGGTCTCCCATGTTCTATCATCTCTGTCACTATCCCTGGGATCCTGAACTTGAGCCTGTTCCCTACCAGGCAGTCGACCCCCAGGTCCCGCGCCTCCTCCGGAGAGATCCTCTGGGCCCAGCACCCGGCGGCAATGATGATCCCGTCGGGGTTCTCCCGTCTGAGCCTCCTGAGGTTCTGCCTGCACTTCCTGTCCGCCTCGGAGGTAACGGAACAGGTAACGACAACAGCTGCATCGAACACTTCCTCATCCGTGAGGAGGGCACCAGCCTCCGTGAAGGAGCAGCCCAGGGCTTCAGATTCGAACAGGTTGGTGCGACAGCCCATGGGAAGGATCCGTACCCTCACCCCCCTGAGACGGTCATACATGGACATCTCCGTCCAACATCATGGAGAGTACAGCCACTGCAACGATCCCGGCGGTGTGGGACCTCATCACCCCGGGGCCAAGGCTGACCCTGCAGAAACCCTCTCTCTCCAGTATTACCAGCTCTTCTTCGGTCCAGTCCCCTTCAGGGCCCACGGCTACAGCCGCCCTGGAATGGGGGCGGGACGCCAGTATGGCCTGGGCTGGACCTGTGACGGTGACAAACCTGTGGGAAGGAAGTTGAAGATAGGGGATGGATGATAGCGGGACCGGCTCCAGGATCTCCGGCGGATCCGCGCGACCACACTGTTTGGTGGCCTCCATGGCTATCCTTCTCCATCGCTCCATCCTGGACGTGATCTTTCCCGGAGGGATGCTCACCACTGATCTTGAACACAAAAGGGGTACCAGGACCGAGACACCGGTTTCGACGGACTGTGCCACGAGCCTGTCAAAGGGATCGCCTTTCAGAAGCCCCGCCAGTAACCAGATCTCTCTTCCCGAGCCCTCAGGGCTTTCCGAGATAACTACTCCTCTTGCCTCTCCCGAGGAAAGGTCCAGTCTCATCAGGATCTTCCTTCCGGGAAGAAGCCCCTCGAACAGGTCCCCGTCTCGGCAACGCCTTACCGAGAGGAGGTGATGACCCTCTCGGGGATCGAGGATCCACGTCGTGTCACTCTCCCGTACCGATG
Source organism: Synergistaceae bacterium (assembly GCA_012729145.1). Taxonomy (GTDB): domain Bacteria; phylum Synergistota; class Synergistia; order Synergistales; family Thermovirgaceae; genus 58-81. The sequence continues at coordinate 36,907 of JAAYDT010000060.1, forward strand.
ACTCCAGCCTTACACGAGGAAGCGACACCCCACCACTCCCCCTTCCTGATCTCCCTTGTCGGTGCGAGACCGCCCGAGGGCAACACCTCCAGGAATCTGTCCCTTTCCTTCAGCGTCAGACCGGAGAAGACAGCCAGGCCTCCCTCTGTCAGAAGTGCCGGTATAACCGGTATCATCGACACCAGGGGATCGAAAACGATATTCGCGCAGACAAGGTCCACCTTCCCCTGGATCCCTTCAAGGAGGTCTCCCGTACGGATATCCACCGCCTCGTCAGGTATGTCGTTAAGGCGCAGGTTCTCCCTCATCTCGGGGATAATGGCCGGATCGTTGTCAGTGGCAATGACGCCGGATGCCCCCATCCTGAGGGAGGCCACGGCCAGGATCCCCGATCCGGTACCAACATCGATGACCTTCATGCCCGGTTTGACCGTATGCTCCAGCAGCTCAAGGGCGATCTGGGTACTCTCGTGGTAGCCTGTCCCGAAAGCACTTCCTGGATATATGTAAAGAGGTGTTCTCCCTTCAGGCTCCTTCCCCTTATGCCATGGTGCCATCACTACGAACCTGCTGCCCACACCCAGGGGGGGGAAAGCATCTTTCCATGCCGTGTGCCATTGGCGGTTCTCTATCCGCCCCATATCAACGATCCTCACACCCGGCCAGGGTGAAATTACGTCCTGGACCCTTCCGATCCAGAACCCCAGGTCCCTGGTGCTACGGAAATAGGCTTTAAGCGCAATCCTGCCCGGCAGTTCCTTTATCTCCGAGCCGATACTCCCCGAGAGATCGGCCAGGGCGGACAGATCCTCTTCGTTACCGTCCTGTCCTTCGAGCGTTATATACCACCAAAACCCCTCGACGCTCATGACTTTGAACACCTCCGGTTTTTCGACTCTAATAGAAAAGGGAGGCTCGCCCGCCTCCCGTCCATTGATAGTCTAGCATGTCATCCCTTTTATAACATCACGAGAAGAGCTGCCGGATCCGATCCATGAGGCCTGTCGACTGGATCGGAACATTCATCTCCTGGGCCAGGGCTTCTACAAGGGTCCTCTCCTTCTCGCTGAGGTCCCTGGGGACTTCGATAAAAACATGGGCGTAAAGGTCTCCCCTTCCTGAACCCCTCAGGCGGGGCATGCCCTTACCCTTTACCCTGAAGGTCTTGCCTCCCTGGGTCCCCGGTGGGATCTCGATCCTGTCTGTCCCTTCAGGAGTCGGGACCTCGACGGAAGCTCCGAGCACGACCTGAGGATACTTCAGATCAAGCCTGGCATGCAGGTCATCCCTGTCTCTCTCGAATAGGGGGTGACTTTCGACCTTTATTGAGATGAAAAGATCTCCCGGAGGACCCCCCTGGGATCCCTCCATGCCCTCTCCCGCTACACGGAGTCTGGTCCCAGAATCCACTCCAGGCGGTATCCTGACCTCAACGGTGTGCCTGGTCCTGACCCTGCCGGACCCGCCGCAGTTGGCGCAACGGGAATCGATCTTCTTCCCGGAGCCGTTGCAATCCCGGCACTGGGAGACACTTACGAAGGTCCCGAAAGGTGTCCTCTGCTGGGTCTCCACCTGACCTGACCCGCGGCAGCTAGGGCAGGTCCTGACCTCCGAACCCGGCTCGGCACCTGAACCTCCGCAACGCCCGCAGGTCTCCTGCCTGGGCACCGACACTTCCCTGGTCACCCCACTGAAGGCATCTTCAAGGGATATGGAGAGGGACACCTCTATGTTCTCGCCCCTGACAGGTCCCCTGGAGGGACGTCCTGCACCGCCGAAAAAGCTGTCGAAAATATCCCCGAAAATATCCCCGAAGGGTCCGAACCCCCCGAAAGGAGCCCCTCCAGGAGGGGCATCCCCCAGGGTCCCGTACTGGTCGTAGGCTGCTCTCTTCTGGGGATCCTGAAGTATCTCGTAAGCAAGATTGATCTTCTTGAACCTCTCGGCAGCCTCGGCGTCACCGGGATTGGCATCGGGGTGATACTTCCTTACCAGTTTCCTGTAGGCCTTCTTGATCTCCTCCTGCGTGGCTTCCCGGGAGACCCCAAGGATCGCGTACAGGTCCCGGCTGTCCTCAGAGGGCACTGGGTTTCACTCCCTAGGACTTCCCGTTCTCTTCGAACTCAGCATCAACGGTTTCTCCGTCGGCGCTCTCCGATGGCTGTTCCGGACCTGCCCCCGGCTTACCGGCATCTTGTCCGTAAAGCCGGGTGGACATTTCGTGGAGACTTTTGGTCAGCTTTTCACATACCTTGCGGATCTCTCCGCTGTCCTCCCCTGCCAGGGCACTTCGGACTTCCTCGATCTCTCCCTGGATACTGGCCCTCTCTGTGTCAGTAACCTTTTCGCCCAGATCTGTCAGCATCTTCTCCGTGCTGTATATCAATGAGTCGGCTTCGTTCCTTGCATCAACCAGTTCCTTCTTCTTCCTGTCGATCTCCAGGTTATCCTCTGCGGCACGGCGCATCTTCTCGATCTCCGCCTCGGAGAGCCTGGAGGACTGGATAGTCACATGCTGCTCCCTGGAGGTCCCCTTGTCCCTGGCGCTCACGTTGAGGATCCCGTTAACATCGATATCGAAGGTGACCTCTATCTGAGGCACCCCCCTGGGGGCAGGGGGTATCCCGTCGAGGAAGAATTTTCCCAGGGTGACGTTGTCCCCCGCCATGGCCCGTTCCCCCTGGAGGACATGTATCTCCACCTGGGGCTGGCTGTCCGAAGCAGTCGAAAAGATCTGGCTCTTGGACACGGGTATGGCAGTATTACGATCTATGATCTTGGTGAAGACACCGCCCAGGGTCTCTATGCCAAGCGACAGGGGCGTTACGTCCACCAGGATTATGTCCTTGTGCTCCCCGGTGAGAATCGCGCCCTGGATAGCCGCTCCTACGGCAACGCACTCGTCGGGGTTGATCCCCTTTGTGGGCTCCTTCCCGAGGAGTTCCATGATCTTTTTCTGGACCATCGGCATCCTGGTGGCACCGCCCACGAGAAGGACCTTGTTTATCTCCTCCCTGGTCAGCCCCGAATCGTTCAACGCCCTCCGGGTAGGCTCCACCACTCTCTCAAGCAGAGGACGGGTTATCTCCTCGAAACGCGCCCTGGTAAAGGACATCTCAAGGTGCTTGGGTCCGCTGCTGTCGGCGGTTATGAAAGGGAGCGATATGGAGGTCTCCGACAAGGTCGAGAGTTCTATCTTTGCCTTTTCTGCAGCCTCGCGAAGGCGCTGGAGGGCCATCCTGTCCCTGGAGAGGTCGATCCCCTCGTTCTTCCGGAAATCGGATACCATCAGGTCTACAATTTTCTGGTCCCAGTCGTCCCCACCCAGGAGGTTATCGCCTGAAGTGGCCAGGACCTCGATAACCCCGTCCTCGATCCCCACGTCAAGGACCGATACGTCGAAGGTCCCTCCACCAAGATCGAAGACGAGTATCTTGTTCTCGCCACCCTTGTCCATACCGTAGGCCAGGGCCGCCGCGGTGGGCTCGTTGATTATCCTGAGGACCTCAAGGCCTGCTATCTTTCCGGCATCTTTCGTAGCCTGCCGCTGGGCGTCGGTGAAATAGGCAGGTACGGTTATTACCGCCTGGCCGATCTTCTCTCCCAGATATTCCTCGGCATCTCGTCTGAGCTTCTGCAGGATCATGGCCGATATCTGCTGCGGGGTCTGGGAGACGCCGTCGATATCGATCCTGTAGTCCGAGCCCATCTTCCTTTTGATAGAGGAGATGGTCCTCTCGGGGTTGACGATAGCCTGCCTCTTTGCAAGCTGACCGACCAGCCTGTCCTTGTCCTTTGTGAATGCCACTACCGATGGGGTCGTCCTCGCGCCCTCGGCGTTGGTAATGACCGTAATATGGTCGCCTTCCTTGACGGCCACACAGCTGTTAGTTGTTCCAAGATCGATGCCTATTACCTTTCCCATTCAGTATTCACCCCGCATGGATTTAAAAAATGAAGTTCCCTTGATGACCTTTGACCCCTCAGGCGGTTCTCCTGGCAACCCTTACCCGGGCGGCCCTGAGGACCTTTCCGGCGATGGTGTACCCCGACTGGATCTCCCCGGTCACGGTCCCGTCATCTACCCCCTCCGCGGTCTCTTCCACTGACACAGCTTCATGCACGGTGGGATCGAAGGGTCTGCCGACGGTCTCGATAGCTGAGACCCCCAGATCCTGGAGGACCGAAAAGAACTGGTCCCTGACCATTTCGACACCCCTGAAGAAAGAATCCGGGTCGGACCTGTTGGCCGAAAGGGCCCTGTCCAGATTGTCAAGGACAGGGATAAGAGCAGCAGCAGCGCTCTCTCCAGCCATGGCCCTGAGTTTTTCCTGCTCGCGTTCGATCCGCTGGCGGAAGTTGAAGAAGTCAGCCCTGGCTCTGGCTACCGCGTCGCCCAGCTCCCTGTTCTCTTCACCCAGACGTTCCGCCAGGGCCTTTGCCGCCTCCAGTTCCGAAAGGAGCTCTTCATTCTCCGCTCGAGAGCTCTCCTTTGCCCCTTCCTCAAAAGGTTCATTCTGATCATTATCCCTGCAGTGATCCTTTGCGGACACTCCGGCCTCCCCATATTTCTTTTCAAAGGGAGCCCCGGGGTCCCTTTTCTCTCTGGGTCTTGACATTCAATGTACCTCCTCATCGCTTTTCACGTTCTCGTTCTTCCCGGCCAGAGTCTCCAGAACACGCTCAAGGACCGAGATGGACCTCTCGTAATCCATCCTTACCGGCCCTATGAGACCGACGACGGCCTTCCGACCGCCGGTGACGGTGGAAGCCATCACTATTGAGCAGTCTGGCATCTTCAGCTCCGGGTTCTCGTCCCCTATGGTCACGCAGAGACCTCTTTCTGTAGAGCAGTTACGGACCAGCTTTCCGATCGACTCATCCTCCTCGAGGAGGGCCATGATGGTCTGGAGACGGCCCAGGTCGCTGAAGTCGGGGAGACCCAGTACATTGTGGGTACCGCCTGTGAAGAACTGGAAAGGCTGCTCCGTAAGCAGGCCATCCATCTCCTTCAGAGCCGACCGGCAACTATCTGCATATCGTTCAAGGGCATCCTCCACATAGGACTGGAGAGTTCCTCTTACCTCCGCCCAGGACCTGCCAATGGCTATTGTGGACACCCGTCGGGAAAGTTCGTCAAGGGCTTCCTGGGTCATGTCGCAGGGGAGGGTCACGGTCTTGTGGTGGATAAGCCCACCCCTGAGCACCAGCAGAACAAGTACCGTGCTGTGTCCCATTCGCAGGAACTCCACCCTTTGAAGAACCGTCTCCTGGGCTGGCCCCAGGGCAGCGACGCCAATGTAACTGGTGATCCTCCCCAGGAGCCTTGTGGCGTAGACCAGGGCTTCCTCCACGTCTTTCCTCCGTCCACGTAATTCCCTGATCCACCCTTCGCTGACGGAGGGAAAGGGCCTCTGTCTTCTAAGGATCGCATCCACGTATACCCGGTATGCCTTTGGAGTGGGGATCCTTCCGGCGGAGGTATGGGGCTGGTAGAGATACTCCATCTCCTCCAGGTCAGCCATCTCGTTCCTGATGGTGGCTGCGCTACGGTCTCTCAGGAACTTTCTTGCGATGGTCCTGGAACCTATGGGTTCACCGGTCTTGATGTACTCGTAGACCACAGCCAGGACCACTTCAAGATGTCTTTCGGTCAACACTTGGAAGCAACCCCCTGTTTTTTGATTTATTAGCACTCCCATTCACAGAGTGCTAAAGGGATCTCGCCCGAATGGTAGATTAGCAATGGCATCGTCTATTGTCAACACTGGTCAGAAACTTGATGCCTCCATAATGTGCTCTCATTGACCTAGAATAGGGCTGGGAAAAACATCCCTCTCTTCAGGAGGTTCCCCTTTGACGAAGAATAACAGGACAACGACAGTGATCCTGATCAGGCACGGAGAGTGCGAAGGGAACAGGGAAGGTCTCTTCAGGGGAAGGACGAACTTCCCACTCAACGGGACCGGGAGGGAACAGGCACGGTCTCTGGCCGAAGCAATAAGTTACCTGTCCCCTTCAATGGTATTCTCGAGTCCGCTGACCCGTGCGACAGAAACGGCCACTATCATCTCAGAAAGATGCGGGGCCGAGATGTCCATAAGGCAGGGGTTCAACAACATGGCCCTGGGCAAGTGGGAGAACAGGAAAAAGACCGATATCGAGCAGGAGTACCCCGAGGAGTGGAGACTATGGCTCTCTCACCCCGAAAGGCTTCAGATCGCCGGGGGAGAGTCCCTTCTTGACGTCAGGAGGAGGGCCTTCGCGAACCTGGATACCCTGGTCAAACACAATTTGGGGGGCACTTTCGCGGTCGTGACCCACAGGGCAGTGCTCAAGCCGCTTCTGGCAGAGGTGCTGGACCTGGGTGATCCCTACTTCTGGAAGATCCACCTGGACACTGCTTCCTTTTCCGTCCTGAAACATGAGGAGGACAGGGGATACTGCCTTGTCTCGCTCAACCAGACATACCATCTGGAACGATTCATCAGCGAATGGGTTTGAGATGGATAAAGATTTTCACTCCGGGAAAGGGAGATCTTCCAGTATGGGCATCTACAGGATAGAGATCGATAACGACAGTGATCTGGTCCACCTGATACACACTACCGGAGCTGACGAGAGAAGCTTCTGCTTCTTCCAGCGCAAGAGCCGGATGCTGTCTTTCTTTATTTCCAACGTAGACTTTCGGGCTGCCAACGCCCTCAAGCAGGAACTGCTCTCACGGGGCGGGGACGCGATCGTCCACAGATGTGCGATCGAAGGTTCGATACCGACGTCGAACGTGGTGATCCTGGGCACCCTGAAAACCCTCGAGGACCTTTCTGACAAGCTCAGGTCCATGCCCTACTGGGGCCTGGACGGGATAAGGTCCGGCCTGGTCCAGGCGATCTCCTCGATCGGGATCAGGAGATGGAGACTGAATATCCCGGACCGGGAGGATCTGGAGCTGGGCGGAAGGACCAAGGTAATGGGTATTATCAACGTCACTGACGATTCGTTCTACTCCGGAAGCAGGGTCGATGGACCGGAAAGGTGTGTCGAGATCGCCCTGAGGATGCACGAGGAGGGCGCTGATATACTTGATATCGGTGCCGAATCGACGCGGCCTGGTTCTTCCCCCCCAAGCCAGGAGGAAGAAGCATGTCGCCTGATTCCGGCAATAGCCGCCGTAAGAAGGGAGATCCCTCGAGCGATAATCTCTGCTGACACTTTCAGGACCGGGACCGCTGAGGCTGCCCTTGATTCAGGAGCCGATATTATCAACGATATATCCGGGGGGGCCTTCGATAAAATGATGTTCCCCCTTCTGGCAAAGAGAGGAAACCCGTTCATAATAATGCACGCCAGGGATGTTCCAGGGGGGATGCACCATCCTGTATCCTACAAGGATGTGATAGGCGATATCCTTGCTTTCTTCTCCGGGCAGATACTGAAGGCCACCAAGGCAGGGGTGAACCTCGAACAGATAATACTGGATCCGGGGATAGGGTTCTCCAAGAACGCCGAGCAGAGCCTGGAGGTGCTCAAGGGAGTGGCCTCCTTCTCCACACTGGCAAGGCCCCTGCTCATAGGTCACTCGCGGAAGAGCACTATCGGGAAGGTTCTGGGTCTGGAAAACCCCGAGGACAGGCTAGAGGGGACCCTTGCCCTGTCGGCCTTCTGTGCCATGAAGGATGTGGCCCTGATAAGGGTGCACGATGTGGCAGAGAATATAAGGGCCGTAAGGATGATCGGGGCTCTGAAAGGGGAAGGGATCTGATGCTAGCAGGTATCTCCCTTGGAAGCAATATTGGTGACAGGCTGGGCACCATCCGGCAGGCTTCACTTTTGTTAAAAGGCATGGGCATCCAGATCGTCGCTTCCAGCGACATTTTCGAGACAGCCCCCTGGGGGGTGAAGGAACAGCCCTGGTTCCTGAACGCGTGCCTCCTGGTGGATACCTCTGTCTCGCCCAGGGAACTGCTCTCCAGGCTGCAATCCATCGAAAACCGCCTTGGTCGGGTCTCAAGGTTCAGGTGGGGTCCCAGGGAGATAGATCTTGACCTCCTCTTCATGGATGGTCTTGCCGTGGACGAAGAAGACCTGGTCCTGCCTCACCCGGAGATGCATAACAGGTCCTTCGTACTGGTCCCTCTGAACCAGGTAGCACCCGACTGGGTCCACCCCCTTCTGCACAGGAGGGTGAGGGAGCTGCTCGGACAGGTCTCTGTCGAAGAGGTTCTGAGGATAACAGACTTTTGAACTACCATTTTGGGGAGTGACGCCTTTGAGACCGAGCAAGCCTGGATACTTTGTCCCTGTCCGGTACCTGGCCGCCTTGATTATACTGATGCTTTGCGTTCTTGGTGCCACGGTGCCGGCATCGGCGCAGCACCTGAAAGTCCTTACGGTCCCTGGTCACCCTGTAAGCCTCATCCTTGAGACCAGCGAGGGGATAATTACTTCGGCGCTTCTCAGATCCCCCGCAGGGATACAGAAGATCCTCCCCCTTGAGGGTTTTGCCTACGCCGGTGAGACCTACACCGAACCATACGCCGATGGGGATTTCCGGAAGGATCTCCTCTGGACCATCACCTTTACAAGGCCTGGCGACCGATCCAGGGGGTTATACCTCTGGATCGGTGTCACCACCCAGATCCAGAGGGCCTGGGTCATCATCAGTCCCCTGGGACAGACCTACTGGGACACGATCCCGATGAAGATCTACGCCCCAAGAGGAACGGCCCTTTTCGTCTCCCCTAACCTGCCTGCCTATGATGACCTCCCCCAGTTCGGAGGGAACAGGACCCTGACCTTCGTCTACACTATCGCCCTTACACCTGAGGGACCTAACTTCCAGCCCGTTCCCGAGGTTTACCGCCAGCTCTACCGGATCACGGCGACCATCAGGGACGCAGAGCAGATAACCGAGCGCCGGGAGGCCTACTCCAGGCTGCTGGAGGACTACGAGGCCCTCTCCAGGGGGGGGAAACCCTCCACAGAAGTGATCCAGAACTTCACCTGGAAACGCATCCTTTACCTTGACTGGAAATGAGAAATGAACCAGTGGCGGCCGTTCTCTTTCGCTGATTGCCGACAGGTCCTTCGGCACTCACTCCACGACCAGAACGCCTGTCATGTTACCTGAGCGGTTGCACTCAGCCTTTACCTCGATCCGGGTCCCGGGTGCGAACCTGCCTATCGTCACTACTATCCTTTCCCCGCTCCTGTCGCCCTGGCTTGCGTACCTGAGCTCCGCCGCTTCCCTTCCCCCGACCTTGACCTCCACCTCCTCAATGAAGTGAGAGGAAGTGTTGCCGACGACATGGCCGATCCATATTCCCAGTATTCCGTCATCCCGGGAATAATCCAGTTCTATCGATGTCGGGGGGTGAGCTGCGGCGTATGAGGCAGCAACAAGAAAAAGTACCGTCAGGATCGTTATCATCGAAGTCTTTTTTCTCATAGGTGTTCACCTTTCTGCTGAATTTTTACCACCCGGTCCTTTACTGGAAGGAGGCTATAAGATCCTCCACCCTCTCCGGTCCGTAGGCCCTCCTGCAGAGTGGAGTGTCATCACGGTGATAACAGCCCATGGAATCCTCGAAAGTGGGCCTTCCCTCGGTCTGATAGATGACCCCCAGGGGGTAGGGCGGCCCCTCCAGGGCCCGCTCCAAGGCAGACTTAAGGTCCGAGGGGTCATGATCTTCCGACAGGTCGAATGTGTTCTTTTTGAACCAGGCGAAGGTATTGACCTTGTTGAAGGACACACAGGGCTGGAATATATCCACCAGTGAGTAGCCCTTGTGAATTATCGCCTTTTTGATGATCTCCGTGGTCTGCTCCACGTTCCCGGAGAAGGCCCTTGCAACAAAGGATGCCCCCATCGAAACAGCTACTGCAACAGGGTTGAAGGGTTCCGAGAAGACCCCGTCCACCTGGATGGAGGTCTTGAAACCCACGGGGCTTGTCGGGGAGGCCTGCCCCTTTGTAAGGCCGTAGACCATGTTATTGTGCACCAGGTTAGTAATATCTGGGTTTCTCCTTATAGTGTGGATAAAGTGGTTCCCGCCCTCACCGTACATATCCCCGTCCCCGCCGATGGCGATAACCGTCATATCCCTGTTGGCGACCTTCATTCCCGTGGCATTGGAGATCGAACGTCCATGAAGACCGTTGAAAAAGTGCCCCTTCATGAAGTGAGGCATCTTGGCCGCCTGCCCTATCCCGGAAAAGAGGACCACTCTCTCCGGGGGAAGATCAAGGCCGGCAAGGGCTTTTTTCAGTGCTTCCATGATCTGGAAATCCCCGCATCCGGGGCACCACTGGACGTCAATTCCTTCCAGGTCGTAGATCCTGTGATCCATCTCTCTCCCCCCTATCGAAGCATCTCAATGAGCTTTTCGGCAACCTTTTCGACGGGAACCTGAAGCCCACTGTACCAGAGAATACGGTCCTCGATGAGGAACCCCGTCTCCCTCCTGATCAGGTCAGCGAACTGCCCAGTGGCGTTGCCCTCGACAGCTATGACCCTTTCGGCCTTCTTGAGGTGACCGGCAGTTCCAGGATGAAGCGGGAACACCTGGTCGAAGTGAAGGTGGGCCGTCTCATCCAACCGGGCCTCCTGCAGGGCTTCCTCAACTATGTGATACATGGACCCCCAGGTCACCACCAGGTTCCTGTAGCTTTCAGGCCCCGAAATAACAGGCTCGAACACCCTCTCCAGGATGCCCCCCCTCTTCCTCTGCCGCTTGTCAACCATTCGGGGACGGAGTACGAAGTCCTCCTGGACATGTCCCACCTCATCGTGTTCATGGCTGTCGGTACCGACAAGTCCCTTGCCCAGACCGGGGACACTCCTGGGAGATATGCCGCTCTCAGTGACCTCGTACCTCCTGTAGTCGGCGCCGGACTCAACGAGGTGCCTTTCAACATTCAGACCCTTGATTTCGAAGGGGGGAACGTTGTAGAAGGAGTTGAGCAGGTACTGGTCGGTAAGGATGAATACGGGGACCTGAAATTCAGCAGCCAGGTTAAAGGCCTCGAAGGTCAGGCGAAATGCCCTTTCCATGCTCCCAGGAGCGAAGACCGCCCGGGGGATGTCGCCGTGGCCGCAAAACACCGCCAGGTTCAGGTCACCCTGTTCGGTCCTGGTCGCCATACCCGTGGCAGGTCCCGGCCGCTGACCGATATGGAGCACCAAGGGGATCTCCGTTATGCCCGCAAGGCTGACCCCTTCTGACATCAGGGAGAGGCCGCCCCCGGAGGTGCTCACCATGGCCCTGGCTCCACCGTAGGACGCACCCAGGGCTATGTTTATGGCGGCTATCTCGTCCTCTGCCTGCTCCACAGCTACACCGTGGGACCTTGAGTGCCTTGCCATGAAGGTAAGGACTCCCGTGGCCGGGGACATCGGGTAGGACGAGATAAGATCGCAACCTCCAGCGAGGGCCCCCAGAGAGACGGCGTCCGATCCGTTGATCATCATCTCCCCGGAAGCTTTCCCTCTCCCCCTAACCTCGACGGAGACCCTCCCCGAGGTTTCCAGCTCTCTGAAGAGTCCCATCCCCTTTTCAAGGGCCGAAAGGTTGCTGGTGACCACCCCTTCGGACTTGGAGGAGAATTTTTCCCTGAGCAACCTTTCGGGGATCTCGGGAGGTATACCCAGCAGTCCCGAAATAAGTCCTGCCGCCACAACGCCGGTAAAGACCGGCCCCCCTGCTTCTCGCCCCTTCTCCATCAGAGGGACGTGGACGAATGTCCCTCCGGAATCCGAGAGCTCGTCCCTGATCTCTTCGGCATCTCCGAGAATAAGGGTCTCCTGGGAGATGCGTCCCCTGATGTTCGCCCTTATCCCCCCGTTGAGGGGCAGCAGAATGTCGATCCTGTCGACAAAGGCTCTCACCCTTTCGGAGGAGACCCGTATCTCGGTTGAGTTGCTCCCCCCCCTGACCCTTGACATATACTCCCTGCTGGCGAAAACGTTGAAACCGGACTTCCTCAGGGAATCGACCAGGATCTCCTCCACCGTCTGGACCCCCTGTCCTGCCGCACCGCACAAAACCAACGACACGTCGCTGTTTCCTTCTGCCGGGAAACGGAACATACTATCTCCTCCCAACTTTAAAAAGGAACGAAGTGTTATCTCGCATCAAACATACGGCCATGGGCCTGGGACATTACAGAACTGGCCTGACATGTCAGTTATCCTGTGTAACGGAGTTACTTTGTTACGGGGTATCCGGCCTCTTCAAGGGCCTGGATAACCTCTTCGCCAAGGGGTGTTCCTGAGAGAATCCTCTTCTCCTCAAGAGAAACCTCGAAGTCAGTCACCCCCATCGACTCCAGAACCCCTGTTATCCTCTTGACGCAATGACCGCAGGACATGCCGGGCACCCTGTAGGAATGAACCTTTCTCATTCAGATATCCCCCTTCCTGATTGTAAGCGAGTTAAGCACCACCGAGATCGAGCTCAAAGCCATGGCCGCTTCTGCAATTGCAGGGTGGAGAAGACCCGCCATTGCGACCGGTACGGCAACAACATTGTACAGAAAAGCCCAGAACAGGTTCCTTGTAATTACCCTGAAGGTCCGGCGTGATATCCGGACACACTCCAGGACCCTCGATACCCCCCCGCTCATCACGACTACGTCAGCACTGTCGATGGCGAGGTCGGTCCCGGAGCCTATGGCCATCCCTATATCGGCCCCCTTGAGGGCCGCGGCGTCATTTATCCCGTCGCCTATCATAAGCACCTTCCTGTCACCTGCCTGGTAGGTCCTCACTATATCAAGCTTGTCCTCGGGCCTGACCCCTGAATGGACTTCAGTAATGCCTACCTGGAGTGCCACGGCCCTGGCTGTAGCCTCGTTGTCCCCCGTTACCATTACCGGGAGAAGTCCAAGGGACTTCATATCCTCCACGGCGGACCTGGAATCTTCCCTGACCCTGTCCTCTATGACGAAGAAGCCTGCGGCAAACCCTTCCCTGATCACCTCGACCACCGTCTTGCCTGTTTCGAGAAATTCAAAATAGGGTTCATAGGATGACGGTCTGCCGATTTCGTATCTCGCACCGAGAACCACTCCTGAGACTCCCTTGCCGGCGGTCTCCTCCACCTCCTCGGCGACCGGAAGGTCTCCACCGGCCGAGGCAGCTATTGCTTTCGCCAGCGGATGGCCCGAACTCTTCTCTATGGCAGCGGCCGCAGCAAGGTCTGAAGAGGAGAGGTTGTGAAATACGACCGAGGGGTTCCCCTCCGTCAGGGTACCTGTCTTGTCCATAAGCACGATACCGATGTCCTTGGTGGTCTGTATCGCTTCAGCGTTCCTTATCAAAAGCCCCCTCTTCGAGGCAAGCCCTGTCCCCGCCACCAGGGCCATCGGTGTTGCCAGTCCCAGGGCGCAGGGGCAGGCGATCACCATGGTCGCCACAAAGACGAAGACCGCGAAGGAGAGAGCGCTCTCCGTTTCAAGGACCCACGGGAAATAGGTCCTGATCGGGAACAGCAGTGGATAGAGCCTTTCGAACAGGAAGAACCAAAAAGTCCCCGCAGATACCGCGAGGACCGTCACGACAGGTACGAAAACCCTTGTTACGGCGTCAGCCACGGCCTGGATCGGAATCTTGGAACCCTGTGCCTCCTGGACCAGGGATACCATCCTTGAGAGGAAGGTATCCTCTCCGGTCCTTGTAACGGTTATGATCATCTCGCCTGTCAGGTTTGAGGATCCCCCGGTAACGGATGCACCCTTTTCCTTAAGCACCGGAATAGGTTCCCCGGTGATCATCGATTCGTCAACGGATGAACGTCCAGAGAGAACCTCGCCGTCGACGGGCACTCTGTCGCCGGGTCCCACTCTTACGGTCATCCCTTCGGCAACGGCCTCTATGGGGATACGCATCTCCTCTCCGTCAATCATCGCTCTGGCCTCGACGGCCCGGAGCTTGAGAAGGTTCTTGATCTCCTTGGCTGCCTTGTCCCTGAGTGAGGATTCGATAAATCTCCCCGAAATGTGCAAGGCCACTATCATCGCCCCGATGCTCCCGAAAGAGGCTATGGGGACCCCCATCACGTGCAGAAGGGTCGTGACCCAGGCAGATGCGGAACCCACAGATATCAGTGTATCCATGTTGGTGTGGAAGTGGGTCACGGCTATCCAGGCTCCCCTTATGCTCCCCCTTCCGACGTAGAAGACCACAAAACCGGCTGCAGCCAGCTCCACCAGGGGGAACCAGGGGAGGTGGGACCCTGTCATATGCAGCAGCATCAGGACCATGAGAGGCACTGTAACGACAAGGGCTTGCAGGAGATCCCTCCTGGAACGGAGGTACCTTATCCTGTCCACCTCCTCGGGCAGTTCGTCGGAGACACCGTAGCCCACTCTTTCGACGGCTTTTTTCAGTTCATCGAGGGAAACATCTCTCCCATGGACCACCAGAGCTGTCTCCGTAGCGAGGTTGACCGCGGCGAAATCTACCCCTTCGACCTTCCGAAGGGACCTCTCCACCGCTCCTGAGCATGCCGCGCAGGTCATTCCCGTTATCCTGAGGGCTGTCTTTTCCTTGTCGTTATTGCCGTTCTTTACCATCTGGAGAGACCTCCTGTCGACGGCATTGACCTCAAAGCTTGAGACAAGTATACCCTTTATGGTATATTTACTGCAAGTTCCCATCATCACTCCAATAAGGTCGGGAGGGGTCATGAACTATAAAAAGACCGCAGGGTACCTGATCCTTTTGCTTGCCCTGGCCGGGCTTGTAAATGCTGGCCTTGATATTTACGGCGATATTGCTACTGGAGGGAGAGGAGACCGGGGTACAGTTACCGCATCGGGGTCAGGCTATCCCGAGGGCCCCTTGGAACTGGTCATCTACTTCTTCGAGGGGAATGCCCCCTGTTCGGTATGCGAAAGGATAAGGGGCATGACATATGAACTTTTCGAGTCGGACCCTGAAGATCTTTCGCTATTTTCCATAAGGGATGTGAACGTGGAGGAGAAGGGGAACGAGAGGTATGTTCTGGAGCTTGATCTCTTCTCCACCTCTGTTGTTCTTGCAGAGGAATCAGGGGGCAGGATATTCCGCTGGAAAAATCTTGCCGGTGTCTGGGACCTGGCCGGAGACAGTGAGGCTTTCAGGGATTACATGCTTCGGGAGATCGAGGCCTTCCGATCGGGAGGTGAGAACCGGTGAGCGTACTGACGGTCCTGTCAGCCCTCTGGCTCGGGGTACTGGCTTCAATAAGCCCCTGCCCGCTGGCAGCGAACATGGCCGCCTTTTCATTCATCCAGAAGGAAGGGCTTTCACCCCGCAGGGTCCTTGTCTCGGGGTGCCTCTACTCGGCAGGACGCAGCGTGGCTTTTGCCATTGCAGGAGTGATAGTGATCTCGGGGCTTCTGGCAATACCAGAGGCATCTATCTTCATGCAGCGTCACATGAACAGGATCATTGGCCCCATACTCCTGATAGTGGGCATCTTCGTCCTGGACCTCCTGGAGATCAGAAGGAGAAGACCCATCGTTGACAGTGTCTCATCAGGGGCCCCCTTCCGCGGCATGGCGGGCTCTTTCTTCATGGGAGTACTCTTTGCCCTTGCCATGTGCCCCGTATCGGCCGCCCTCTTCTTCGGCGGACTGATCCCTCTGGCCACAGAGGTAGGGTCCCGGGTCTTCTTCCCGGCCCTCTTCGGCCTCGGGAGCGGACTTCCCGTAACAATCCTCTCCGTCATCTTTTCCATGGGGACCAGGGCCGTATCCAGGAGCATCGGAACGGTCTATAACTTGCAGAAGGTTATCCAGGCAGCCTCGGGGGTGCTCCTGATCCTTTTAGGCACTTACTTCTCCCTGACCTCCACCTTCGGGCTGCTCTGAAAGATCAACCAGGCTGCTTCGTCTGTGGAACCTCCGCTCTTCTTGTATCCCCATTGGGCCCCGGCTATAATATCCCTGAGGATACGACTATGTTCTACGATGACGCAGGGAGGTGTTGGCAAGTGAGGAAGTACAGATGTCTCCACTGCCGCCACGAGTTCGAAGTGGAGGACCTTTCACCGGGACTCAAGTGCCCGAAGTGCCTCAACCGGTTCGTTCAGCTGGTCGAGGGAGATCCGGTCAAGGGCAAGTCCTGGGGGAGCAAGAGTTTCAGCGTCCCCAAGAGAGGAGATTGAATCGGTCAGGACCAGGCTCTTAACCAGAACAGGAAAAGGGGGCGGATATCCGCCCCCTTCTTTTTTCCATGAAGCCAAGCCAAAACTTTCTGAAGACTATTTCGCAGTGTCCTCCAGTTTCGGCCCCTTGCCCATAAGAGCGTCCCGAGCTTCCTTGAGAAGCATTACGGCGAGCACGATGAGGACCACCGAGAGCCCCGCCAGGAGCATGTTGTTGAGGTTGGACTTGATCAGAAGGAACAGGGCCGCGATGGTGGTCGCGATCATGAAGAAGAAGGGGTACATGAGGAACTTGTTCTCCTTCTTAAGACCGTTCTTGACCCAGACTGCGACGGCCAGAAGAGCAAGGGCGGCCACGAGCTGGTTCGATGCTCCGAAGATGGGCCAAATAAGGGACCATGCGGGCTTCCCGCCGGTTTTGTAGTAAAGAAGGAACAGTGCTCCAAGGACGCCTATCAGCGTCGCGACATACTTGTTAAGCTTCATGTCGAAGAATTCCTGCAGCTGGTACCTTGCAAGCCTGGTGGCCGTATCAAGGGAGGTCAACAGGAAGGAGTTGAGAGCGAGTAGGCCTAGCGACATGCCGACCTTGGGGCCGATGCCGATGAGGCTGGCGAACTGGCCTATGCCGTGGCCGTAGGTGATGGTGGGGCCTCCCTGCATGATGCCACCGGCGACGACAACCGTACCGATGGCTATTACGGCTACCTGGCCCTCAAGAAGCATCGAGCCGTAGCCAACCAGCTGGGCGTCCTTTTCCGTCTTGAGCTGTTTAGACGTGGTACCGCTTCCTACCAGGGAGTGGAAGCCCGAGATGGCTCCACAAGCGACTATAACGAATAACATTGGCC
This sequence comes from Synergistaceae bacterium, assembly GCA_012729145.1. Lineage (GTDB taxonomy): Bacteria > Synergistota > Synergistia > Synergistales > Thermovirgaceae > 58-81. Next base: position 53,909 of record JAAYDT010000060.1, read on the forward strand.
ACATGTAGTTCGTACCTCCCCCGTAGAATCCCTTGAAGGCGGGGAAGTCCGTGGCGAACTTGGAGCCGAATATCATGCCTATTGCACCGATAAGGACTGAGAAGTAGAGCATGTAGGAGGCAAGGTAGTCGCGGGGCTGGAGCAGCAGCCATACCGGGAGGACCGAAGCAAGGAAGATGTAGACGGCAAGGATCATCCTCCAGGTGTTGATGTCGAAATTGAAGTTGGCCTGCACCCAGTCAGAGTAGCTGCCGAAAAAGACCGCCCCTATGACAATGGGGACCATGATCAGGGTGGATACGGAAAGGGGGATACCCTTCTTGTAGACCATCACTCCGAAAACAAGTGCCATGAAGATGTAAAGAGTGGCGGAGAATGCAACGGCCGGGTCCGAAGCGAAGCTCCCTGCGGAGAGTTCAAGGAAAACAGCCACAACAAGGACAAGAGCGAGCCATGTGAAGGTGAGGAAGAGGAGCTTGCCTCGGCGGCCTATCCACCTGTCAACGACCTCTCCCACAGAGAGACCCTTGTGGCGCATGGAAGAGACCAGTGCGCCCATGTCGTGGACACCTCCGAAGAATATTGAGCCGATGACGCACCATAGGTAAGTAGGTAGCCACCCGAAAATGGCGGCCGCCGTTATCGGGCCCACGATAGGACCTGCCCCGGCTATGGAAGCGAAGTGATGCCCAAGAAGGACGGAAGGATGGGCAGGAACATAGTCCACACCGTCAAAATAGACCTCCGAAGGAGGTTTGTTCTCGTTGCTCAGCCCGTAAACCCGGGCCTGGAAGTTGCCGTAAGTAAAATAAGCTGCGACAAATAAGACTGCTGCTACTAGAAACATGATCGCAAGCACGGTTTTTCACCTCCGAAAGAGTTTTTTCAGAATCTCAAAAGGAGCCGGATTGCGAGGCTCTCCAGCAGCCACCCCCCTTCTTCCCGGATCGGGGACCCTCACCCTCATCGGGTCCAGACCTTCCTCCAGCCTTGACAGCACTACACCGGCGTTGTTGACGAGGGTTGAGAGGTCCGAGAACTTGCGGACAGAGTGGGGATCGCCGGGGCGATAGCACATGACCTCCACCCATCCGCTGAACCCCATAAGGAAATCCTTGTGCAAGGGGCTCCCCCAGGTGGCATTCCCGACAAGCAGTACACGGTGGGACATGACATCTTTCCCGGGTTTCCATACCTCCAGCAACTCCCGGCCCATACTGTAACCTCCAGCAGCCGAAAGGATGTAGTCGTCCGAGTAGTAGCGGGCGACCTCTCCCATAAGGGAATCCTTTCTGAAGGTAACCCTTCTGTAGACTCCCTTCAGCCCCAGACCGGACCACTCTTCGAAACCGAATTCGCTCCAGAAGATGTCCAAAAGCTTCCTGTCGGAAAGAATAGCTTCCAAGATATCACCATCCGTTCGGATACATTATACGTAATACCATATCCAGTTGGCAATCGTTTTTTAAGGTTTTCCCAAAGAAAAAACCGGCAGCCCCGGACTCCGCGGAGGGTCAGGTCATTCCCTGCTTAGAGAAATAGCACTTTTCCCGTTTATCCAGGTTATCCTACTATTTGAGCCATGTAAGGTCAAATGACCTTTAGGATGTCGCGCGTTCCCAGCGCCCCTTGCAAACCGGACCGCCTTCCGGATATAATGACCCGTGGCTTTCAGGGGCGACTAGCTCAGCGGAAGAGCGCTTCCCTCACACGGAAGAGGTCACAGGTTCGAACCCTGTGTCGCCCACCAC
>JAAYDT010000061.1 GCA_012729145.1 Synergistaceae bacterium
ACCTTTCTCCAGGGGAAGTGACGCTGCCAGAGCCCAGAATATCAATCCCGGCAATACCCGGACCGAAAACATTCTCAGGGCCCTCCGTCGGAGAGGATCCAGGAAGGAATTATCAGAAAGATCAACAGGCAAGACCTTGACCCCGGGTTCTATCCCTTCAATCAGATTTTGAAGCGTCGAGATCATCTCTTCTTCAGAAGGGGTCTGTTTGAGCTTTAACGTAAGCCGGGACGTTACAGTGTCTACGGTCGCCTCCTGAACCCAGTAGAGTCTTGATGAGAGCTTTTCTATGGCAGCCGCGCAGGTTACGCAGTTCAATCCCTCAAGGAAGAAGGATCTGTCTGTTTTTCCCGGCTCCGGCATCTCCCGGCTCACCCTGCTGCCCCCCTTGTCCCGCCGTGGCGGAGATGTTCGAAACCCTCTTCCACGATGTTCTCCACGTGTTCGTCGTCCAGGGAATAAAAAATGCTCTTCCCTGCTTTCCTTGCCTTGACAAGGCGCGCATGCCTGAGGACTCTCAGCTGGTGCGAGATGGCGGATTGTGTCATACCCAGAAGGAATGCTATATCCAGGACACACATTTCGGAAAAGGAGAGAGCAAGAAGAATGCGAACCCTGGTCATATCTCCCAGGATCTTGAAAAAATCGGCCAGGGATGAACAGAAATCGTTCCCGGGCATTTGTCCCTTGACCGACTCCACGGTTTCACAATGCAGGGGTTCAGGAATACCAGGGACCTCTTCCCGGTTCTGGATCACAGACTCTCACACTCCTTTAAACATGAACATATGAACAATCATTCATATAACGTATTTCCTCTCTCATGTCAACAGCTTCGTTCTTTTTGACGAAACGGTGAAGGGGCTATAAAATCGCAAAAAATACGGGGTCACGGTACTCTTCAGTTCCCGGGCCAGACAAAGGGAAGAGGTGTGGTGTTCCATGTTCAAGGTCCTGTTCCTTTGCACGCACAATTCCTGCCGGAGCCAGATGGCGGAAGGATGGGCCAGGCATTTAAAGAGCGGGCTGATCGAGGCATGGTCGGCGGGAACAGAACCAGGGGTAGTCAACACGCTGGCTGTCAAGGTCATGGCGGAAGCAGGGGTCGACATTTCATCACACAAGAGCAAGCATCTTCAGGATCTTCTCGAAATCCCCTTTGATGTTGTGATAACCCTGTGCGGGGACGCAAGGGACACCTGTCCATTTTTCCCTGGACAAACGAAACGGATGATGCATCACGGTTTTGAGGATCCTTCAAGGGCCGAGGGGAGAGAGGAAGAAGTGCTATCCCTTTTCCGGCGCATCAGGGACGAGATAAGGGATTTCGTCGAGGGCATGCCTGACAACCTTGACTGATATATTTGGAAAGGTCTTTCCTTTCCGGGGCGTTTTTTTGCCCGATATCCTGCCGGGAGTATAATATTGCTTCACGAGAGTCAAAGAAGATAGCCCTTCGGGGGAAAGGGGATGTTCTGCAGTGGACATCATGAAAGCCGGCATGAAGGACATTGATCCCGAGATCGATTCGCTCATGCATTCTGAACTCCAGAGGCAGAGAGTCCAGCTTGAACTTATCGCCTCCGAGAATTTCGTTCCCTATTACGTTCTCCAGGCCCAGGGATCGGTGCTGACCAACAAGTATGCGGAAGGTTATCCCCATAAAAAGTACTACGGAGGGTGCGAGTTTGTCGAATCCGCCGAGGAACTGGCGGCAAAGAGGGCCTGTGAACTTTTCGGGGCAGAACACGCCAATGTCCAGCCTCACTCGGGTACACAGGCGAACATGGCGGTCTACTTTTCAGTTCTGGAGCCGGGGGACTCTATCCTTGCAATGGACCTGGCCCAGGGGGGGCACCTCTCCCACGGGCATCCATTGAACTTCTCGGGCAGGCTTTTCAGGATCATCCCCTACGGAGTGGACAGGGTCACGGAGACCATTGACTACGAGGAAGTGGCAAGGCTGGCTCGCGATAAAAGGCCAAAACTGATCGTAGCCGGGGCCAGCGCCTATCCGAGGCTTATCGATTTCAGCCGTTTCGCCGAGATAGCAGAGGACGTGGGCGCATACCTCATGTCAGATATGGCCCATATTGCTGGGCTCGTCGCCGGCGGCGTCCACCCCAGCCCTGTGCCTCACTCGGATTTTGTGACGACCACGACCCATAAGACCCTGAGAGGACCCCGAGGCGCTCTTGTCCTTTGCCGTGGCAAGAACGCCGCAGACCTTGACCGGAACGTCTTCCCGGGCATGCAGGGAGGCCCTTTCATGCAGGTCATCGCGGGCAAGGCGACATGCTTCCTGATGGCGATGAGGCCGGAGTTCAAGGAGTATGCAAGGCAGATCGTGGATAATGCCAGTACGCTGGCCGGAGAGCTGGCCTCGAGAGGGTACCGGCTCGTGGCAGGCGGGACCGACAATCATATGCTGCTTGTGGACCTGCGCAACAAGGGCCTCACAGGCAAGGAGGCCACGGAGATACTGGGCCAGGTGGGGATCACCGTAAACAAGAACATGATACCCTTTGACCCCGAGAAACCGATGGTGACCAGCGGCATAAGGCTCGGGACCCCGGCGCTCACCACCAGGGGGATGAAGGAGAAGGAGATGTCCCTGGTGGCCGATGCCATAGATGCGGCCCTGACATACAGGGGGGAGAGGTCAGCAATGGACCGGGTGGCCTCGACCGTAAAGGATCTTGCCGGATCTTTCCCGCTCTACCCGGATATAGAAAGGGGTTATTTTTCCAGATAACAGGTCATTGAAGGATATCATTCCAGGGAGGGGAAGCCATGGACCCGAGAGGGATACACTATATTGTCGAGGCTTCAGGCTGTAGCGACGTCATTGGTGAGGTCGACAGGATGCAGGAAATACTGGTCGAGGCAGCCCGGAAGGCCAACACCCATGTTTGGGCCGTCTCGTTCCACCGGTTCCCCCCTAACGGGGTCAGCGGGGTCGTGGTGATCAGCGAGTCACATCTCTCGGTCCACACGTGGCCCGAAGCCAGATATCTTGCCCTGGACATTTACACCTGCGGAGCGGAGAGCATCCCGGAACAGGCTGTCAGTCATGTTCTCGAGAAGGTCCAGGCAGGGCACACCCATATCAGCGAGCTCACCCGGGGTCTGGACGATGACGGCGACCGGGTCTACTATCACTCCCTGATAACATGGGAGGAGGAACTCCGCAAGGGGAAGCCCAAGAGCTGACCATGGCCCCGGAGGAGGGAGTTTTGGTTCGAACGGCCATAAGTCTCAGGGATGTCAGGAAAAGCTACGGCGATACGGAGGTCGTTAAAGGGGTAGACCTTGATATTGCCGGTGGTGAAATAATGGTCCTGATAGGTCCCTCCGGCTGCGGGAAGACGACCATACTCCGCATGATAAACAGGCTGGTGGAACCCTCGGGGGGCACCATACTCTGTGAGGGTCAGGACACGTCCAGAATGGACCCTGTTGCCCTGAGAAGGCGGATAGGATACGTGATCCAGGGGATCGGGCTATTCCCTCATATGAGGGTCCTCGAGAACGTATCGGTGGTACCCAGGCTCAAGGGTATTGGTCCCGATGAGGCCCGTTCGATCTCCGGGAGGGCCCTGGAGATGGTTGGTCTACCGCCGTCCGAGTACGGTGAGAAGTGGCCAAGACAGCTATCGGGAGGGCAGCAACAGAGAGTAGGGGTGGCTCGGGCCCTGGCAGGAGATCCGGAGATCATCCTTATGGACGAGCCCTTTGGCGCCCTTGATCCTATCTCGAGGATCGGCCTTCAGGACGAGCTGCTGGACCTGCAGTTTAAGTTGAAAAAGACAGTTGTCTTCGTCACCCATGATATCAGCGAGGCCATGAAGATGGGTAACCGTATCGCCATAATGAGGTCAGGAGAACTTGTCCAGGTGGGGGAACCTCTCGCTCTTCTGTCATCACCGGACGACGACTTCGTATCAGGGTTTGTAGGCGCTGGTAATCCTATGGCCATGTTCAGCTTCATGAAGGTGAAGGATGTTCCTGTCAGGACATCGGATCTGCCGGTGGTGGATATAGAGGACAGCATGTCCAATGCTGTCAGGGCGGCCCACAATACCGACCTGAGGTTCTGCAGGGACCGTTTCGTATACGTTCTCGACCAGGGGAGGCTTGCCGGTAGCGTCAACGTCGAAGGCATCCCCCCCGTGGCCTTGCCTGGGCCGGTCCGTGAAAGGCTTCAGCCAGCTTCAAGCGTGAGGACCACAAGGACAGTCCAGGAGGCATTGGGAACAATGATATCCTCGGCCATTGCCAACGTGGCTGTTGTCGATGAAGCGGGCCGTTTTCTGGGGGTTCTCTCCTTCAGTGACATGTATGACATAATCCAGCAGCAGAAGGAGAGGGACGGGACGACAGCTGTTGTGTGATAGCTCACACCGGTTGGCGGAAAGGTTGATCACCCGTGTCTGGCCAGGAAGTCGTCGATAAGTTTTCTTGAAATGCTGAGGCTGGGAGGAATGTCGGGGAAAGAACCTGGAGAGTACCATCCGGCACTCTCGATCTCGTTGCCGTCAACCCTGATATCCCCCGATCCCCACTCAGCCCGGAACCCCACCATCAGGGAGTGCGGAAAGGGCCATGGCTGGCTTCCAAAATACGCGATGTTCTTCACTCTTATCGAGACCTCTTCCATGACCTCCCTCTCTACGGCACCCTCGAGGGTCTCCCCGGGTTCAACAAAACCTGCCAGTATACTGTACCTTCCCCTGGGGAAACGGGGGCTTCTCGCCAGCAGCAGCTTCCCATTCTTCTCAACGGCGACGATAATGGCCGGGGATACAGGGGGGTAAGTGATGGTTCCGCAGGCAGGGCACTCCCTGGCGGTTTCGTGTTCGACCTCTCTCATGAGTGTCGCGCACCTTCCGCAGAACCGGTTAAGGCAGGACCATTCCATTAGCTGGAACGCCCTCCCGGCTTCGAAGAAGGCTTGCTCGCCCAGCAGTGACCAGACATCTCTCAGAGATACCAGGCTCATTCCTTCAGGGATGGGAGCATTGCCGGCGAGAGAGACCCAGCAGTTGCTTGGCCGCCCCGGCAACCCGCAGCGAGGGCTCAGCCCGGACAAGGGAAGCTCCGACAGGTCCTCCCTTGCCGGGAGTGAAGGTTCGGGGTCGGTCCTCAGGAGCAACTGGTCTCCGCTGAAGGCGAAGCATGTTCTGTTCTCAGGTGAAAAGATAGATGCCAGGTCTTTTGGGTCCATGTTATCTTCCTCCGTCACGATGTCTGGTATTCTAGATATTATCATGACCCCGGGGCTGGTTTGAGCTTTCCTTCAGAGGAGGACCGAGGGTGATGGACTTGACCGAACTGTTGATCCATGCCAGTGATGTGGACGAACAAACCATGGCCCAGATAAGGGGCATCGCCTCCCACCCTGCAATCGAGGGGCTGGTGGCAATAATGCCTGACTGTCACCTCGGAGCGGGCTGCGTGATCGGTTTTACAGGGAGATTCAGTGAGGCTGTGATACCCAACGTTGTCGGTGTAGACATTGGCTGCGGTGTGGTCCTGAACCCCATCGAAGGAGTGGAACGACGGGAGATCGACTTCGACGCCCTTGACAGGTTCATCCGGAGCAGTATTCCCCTGGGTATGACCCATCACAGGACCACGGCCTTGCTCGAATGGTTCGGATCCCGTGCTCCGGAGAAGTACGCCATGGCAAAGGACCTGGTCGCCCGGGCTGACAAGGAGTTTCACGGAAAACTCCTTTCAAGGAGACCCAGGTATCCTGCATGGGGTCAACTGGGGACTCTCGGGGGCGGCAATCACTTTATCGAGATCGATGAAGATCAGGAGGGATCTCTCTTCCTTACGGTCCATAGCGGAAGCCGCCACTTCGGGTTCCAGGTCGCGAATTTCTTTCAGGACATGGCTCGGCGTTTTCAGAGCAGGAGCAGGGAGTCGGACGGTCTCCCCAGGGGCCTGGAGCATCTCCCTCTCGACAAGGGAGGGAGAGAGTATTTGAAATGGCTTCGGATTGCCCAGGAGTTTGCCCTGATGAACCGTTCCATTATCGCAGAAAGGATACTTTCCTTCTTTGGGAAAGGACTGGATGAGAGGTCCCTCGTTGAGAGCGTGCACAACTACATTAGCGAACGGGACGGCATTGTGAGGAAAGGCGCCATTTCGGCCCATAAGGGAGAGAGGGTGGTCATCCCCCTGAGCATGGCGTCAGGGGTCGTTCTGGGTATTGGAAAGGGAAACCCCTCTTTCAACTACTCCGCACCCCATGGTGCGGGGCGCCTGTTCGGGCGCAAGGAGATGAAACGGAGGCTGAAGGAGGGCGCCATAACCATGGGATCTTTCAAAAAGAGCATGGAGGGTGTCTTCTCTACCTCTTTAAGTAGCGAGACCATTGATGAGTCTCCCATGGCGTACAGGCGGTGGGAGGACATCAGTGATGAGGTCAAGGAGACCGTCGAGGTTACTGCCCTTCTCAAGCCGGTCTACAACCTGAAGTCCCCCGAATGAAAAGGCGGACACCATTCAGGTGTCCGCCTCGCAACTCTGGTAGCCC
>JAAYDT010000062.1 GCA_012729145.1 Synergistaceae bacterium
ATCCCTTCATTAACTCCCATGACTATCGTTGCGTCCTCGTTCTTGGCAGGGGCCGTGATAAGGACCTTCCTGGCGCCGGCTTCAAGGTGCTTGGCGGCTTTGGAAGCATCGGTGTACTTGCCCGATGACTCGATAACCAGGTCTATTCCCATATCCTTCCATGGGAGGTCCTCAACTTCAGCCTCGGCAAGGACCTTTACGGTCTTTCCGTTGATAAGGAGGGACTCCCCCTTAACCGAGACATCACCGCTGAAACGCCGGTGAACAGAGTCATACTTGAAAAGATAAGCCCTCTGTTCTGCCGTAGTCCGGCTGTTGGTTGCTACGATCTCGAAGAGACCATCGTTCTCGTACTCAAAAAGGGCCCTGAGGGCCAGACGCCCTATCCTGCCGAACCCGTTGATCGCTACCCGTTTCATTCCCATTCCGATCGCCTCCGGTTATTTTTTCATAAATACCTGTTCAGCCTACGATACTTCCGCACACCCCCCGAGGGGCTTCAGACTGATCTGGAGGGTATCCTACATGTCCTCCCCTATCACTCTCAGAAGCTCGGAGACACTCGGAGAATAGAGGGCGTCCCCGTGGGGCTTGTATGGCATGCTCCCGTCGAAGATCTCCGCCACTCCACCCAGACACCCCTTTCTCAGGTGGGAGAGGAAGGGCCTGAGGAAACACCAGGCTATGTCCTTCCGATCAGGATTGTATCTAAGGTAGGCTGTGATGAAATGACCCAGCAGCCACGGCCAGGCCATTCCCATGAACCTGGCCTTTTCTCTCTGGTCGAGCCGCCCCTCGCATCGCCCCTTGTACTTCTCGTGGTGAGGGTCAAGGGTCCTGAGCCCGAATGTAGTATAGAGTTCGTTCCAGCATGTCTCCACCACCGATCTACCCCTTTCGGGGTCCATAACTGTGGCCGGAAGGGAGACTGCAAGGATCTGGTTGCACCTGATCGATTCATCCCTTGTTCCCCCGTCGACCCAGTCGTAGAGATAACCCTTCTCGCTCCAGAAGATCTTATGGAAATTCCTTCTGCATTCATCGGCCACTGACCCGTAATCCCTGCCATCACTTTCACGGCCGATGATTTCCGAGTACTTCTCCATCACCCTCAGGGAGTTGTACCAGAGTGCGTTGACCTCTACCAGCTTCCCCCTTCTCTCTACAATGGGTCTGCCCTCGGTCTCTCCGTCCATCCAGTTGCTTCCGGGATCGTCTGACCTCAGTTCCAGCAAGCAGTCGCTGTCCATTGAGATACCGATCTCGGGAATACCGTTTCTGTAGTTCTCAAGAACAGCTGCAAGGTCAGACCAGTTTTCCCTGACCAGTTCCACCTGGCCACTCTGATCGCAGAACTTTTCCAGGGCGTAGAAGAACCACAACCCCGTATCACAGGCCCTGGTCTCCAGGGCACCCGTATGGGGGTTCACCTCCGAGGGCATTACGTGTCCATTCCCGACGGCTCGCTCCAGCCATACCCTGAGGAGTCTTTCGGCGAACCCTTTCCGGCCTGTTACCAGCAAGAGGCCGGGGACAGAGACGAAAGTCTCCCTTGCACTCTCCCTTACCGAGGGGTAACCTGAGAACACTTTCGGCCTTTTCCCGTTCATCTCGGAGAGACAATGGGATGCGGAGTGAAGAAGGTCCTTCACCATGGGCGTCTTCATTACCAGGGGGCTCTCGGAAAGGCTCTCCCGGAAGAGGCGCCGGGTCTCAGTTTCCAGGGCGACCAGGGATTCGTGGTCGTGCTGGATGCTCTCGGCTCCGAGGGTGACATATACCGAATCCCCTTCGGTCATCTCCATGGAAAGGACCCCGGGAGACCACAGGCTGTCTGTGCCGGGTTTATCGCAGTCGTCATGCTCGTATATCAGGTTCTCGAACCAGAGAGGTTTGGACCGCCAGTCTCCACGGTTGAAGGAAAAGTGGCTCTGTAGGCCCCTCCCCTGGATCATTACCGAATTCTTCGTGAAGGATGATTCAAAGCCAGAACCGTCCTTTTCCGGGAAGAGTCTGTCCACTCCCCTGTGGGCAGCCAGAGGCCTTATCTCCAGCCTGATGCTTTCGGGTGACGAAAGCAGTTCGTACTTGATGATCGTTAACGGGAGGTCTCTGGGCATGAAGATCGTCTTTCTGAGAAAAACGCTGTGAATAACGAAAAGCATTCCGGGAAGAGGTTCAGCCTGGTACTCCTGCAGGTAACGGTAGCCGTCGGGGTAGATGACATCTGTATACCGATTGGTGGAAAGATGGTATTTTTTCCCCTTGCTGATGACCGTTTCATCCACCTTGCTGATGAGAACGTCGGGGTACGCCTCTTCTCCACTCTTTTTAACAACCAGCAGACCGTGTTCGCGTCTGGTGTTGGCACCAATAACGGTCGAGAAGCCGAATCCGCCCCAGCCGTTCGTCGTAAGGAACTCCCGACTGGAGCCTTTCTCATAGGTGTTAACATCAGCCTTTCCCAGGTACATGGCCATCAGTCCCCCTTTTTGATCTGTTTATTCTGAAGAGATCCCTGCAAGATGCTCGATCTTTCTCCATCGATACTCTACAGTGCTTTTGCTGACAGGCTTCGAAAGGACCTGCCCCAGTTCCCTCAGGGTCGC
>JAAYDT010000063.1 GCA_012729145.1 Synergistaceae bacterium
AGTCCGCGCGGACATGGACGAGGAACTTGCCTACAATCTCCTGAAAACCTTTATTGAGAAAAGGGATGAATTCATGGACGTAACGCCCCAGGCTGCCAACTTCATCCCCGACCTGGCGAGCAAGGGGATAATCCCCTTCCATCCTGGTGCGATCAAGTACTTCAAGGAAAAGGGAATTGACATGTAGCTGAGTCAGGGAGAGGGGCGGGAGCCCTTCCCTGCCCCTCTCTTCCCCATCAGCCGGGTTGCGATGGAGGTGCGTCGATGAACCAGAAAACAGGTAGCGACAAGATACCCGTGGAAGATCAGGCCAAAACGGGGAAAGACATCACGGAACTCCTCGAAAGCAACAAGAGACAGCTGACGGGCTGGCAGTTCTGGATAATTGCAGGTATTGCACTTGCGGCTTCATCATTTCACCTTTATACCGCCGCCTTCGGGCTCTTCTTTGCCATGAAGCAGAGAGCGATCCACTGGATGATGATGGGTGCCATCATCTTTCTGCTTTACCCTTTCTCCAGGAAACGATCCAGGGACAGGATCGATATATGGGACTGGGCGCTGGCGGCACTACTGGTCGCGGGGTGCCTTAACATCCTCTTGAACTGGGGGGCAATTACAGCAAGGGAGGGACGATCGATACCGTCCGATATTTACATGGGTATCGCCATGACCTTCCTTGTGATCGAGGCCACCAGGAGGACCGTGGGGTGGCCTCTTCCGATCGTTGCCCTGGTAGCCATGTCTTATGCGGTTTTCGGCCGTTCTCTTCCCGGGATGTTGAAACACCCGGGATTCCCCGTAAGCGAACTGGCTCCCTTCCTGTATCTCAGAACGGACGGCATATTCGGTGTCCCTCTAGGTGTCTCGGCCACCTTCATATTCCTTTTCGTCCTCTTCGGATCGGTGCTGAACGTTTCCGGGGCCGGAAGTTTCTTTATCGACCTTGCAATGTCCCTCACAGGAAGGAGCAGGGGTGGGCCGGCAAAGGCAGCTGTTGTCGCTAGTGCCCTTATGGGGAGTGTTTCCGGGAGCTCCGTTGCAAATACGGTCACCACCGGATCTTTCACGATACCCCTTATGAAGAAGGTCGGGTATCCGGCACATTTTGCCGGTGCCGTTGAGGCGGCGGCATCTACAGGAGGTCAGATCATGCCGCCAGTAATGGGGGCTGCGGCCTTTGTTATGGCCCAGTTCCTGGGGATCTCCTACTGGAGCATCGTGGTGGCGGCCGTGATACCAGCCTGCCTCTACTTTTTCTCGGTTTTTGCCATGGTCCATTTCCGTGCGGGCAAAGAGGGTATTGAGGGCATTCCGAAAAAGGACCTCCCCAAAGTCTGGGAGGTCCTGAAAAAGGGCTGGATGCTGCTTCTCCCTGTGGTCACCCTCATTGTCTTTCTGGCTCTGGGGTACTCGGCAATCAAGGCCGTCTTCTGGTCGATCATGCTTCTTATCGGAGCCAGCTGGCTTGGGCCTCCCGAGTACAGGATGACCCCCCGCAGGATCGTCAATTCCTTCATAGACGGGGGTGTCACTGCAGTGGAAGTGGCGGCTGCCTGCGCATGTTCCGGAATAATCATAGGAGTGGTGGGGATCACCGGTCTTGGTCTTGCCTTTACTTCTTTTATCATCGGTCTCTCCCGCGGTATCCTCTTCCTCGCCCTGGTACTGACCATGATAGCTTCCATAATCCTGGGTATGGGCCTGCCCACAACCGCAAAGTACATTATCCTCTCCACCCTGGCGGCACCGGCTATACACAGAATGGGGGTGCCGATGCTTGCAGCCCATCTTTTCATCCTCTATTTCGGTGTAATTGCCGATGTAACTCCCCCGGTAGCTCTTGCCGCATACGCGGGAGCAGGGATCGCAGGGGCAAACGCCATGCGCACGGGCTTCAATGCCCTGGGTCTTGCGATAGCCGGGTTCATCGTCCCTTTCATGTTCGCTTACAACCAGGCTCTTCTGTTCCAGGGAAGCCTGGTTAACGTACTTCTTTCAAGCGTTACGGCGATCCTTGGTGTGATCGCTCTGGCCGCAGGGGTCCAGGGATTCTATCTCGGCCGACTCAACATGCCGGAGAGGGTCCTCTTTGTCGCGACCGCCATTGCGCTGATCAAGCCCGGGATCCTGTCGGATGTCATCGGGATCGTGGTTCTGGGAGGGATCTACCTTCTTCAGCGAAGATCTTTAAAGGTGAAGAAAAACAAGGAAACCAGTGGGGAGGAGATCTGAAATGCCTACGAGCGTCATCAAGCCGGTCATGTCTGCCGAAGAAGCCGTCAAAAGGATCACTGACGGCAGTTCGGTCATGATAGGCGGGTTCAATTACGGAGGTATTCCATATACCCTCGTCGAAGCGCTGGTCGATGCCGGGACAAAGGACCTTTGGCTGATCTCGAACGATACGGCCTATGACGACGTAGGTCATGGCCGGCTGGTGGTGAACGGTCAGGTCAAAAAAGTGACCGCCTCTCATGTTGGGCTCAACAAAAGCACCCAGCGTCTTTTTAACGAAAAAAAAATGGAACTTGAACTTGTGCCGCAGGGAACCTTTGTTGAGAGAATAAGGGCGGGAGGGTTCGGCCTCGGGGGGGTCCTGACGCCTACCGGAGTAGGGACGGTCCACGAGGAGGGGAAACAGGTCATCGAGGTGGAGGAGAAACGATACATCCTTGAACTTCCCCTCAGGGCTGATGTTGCCCTTATAAGGGCCTACAGGGCCGACAGGTACGGTAACCTGGTCTATTTTGGAACCAATCGCAACTTCAACCCCGCCATGGCAACCGCTGCCGACCTTGTGATAGCCGAGGTGGACGCAATCCTGGAGATTGGTCAGATCAACCCCAACGATGTTGTCACACCCGGCATTCTCGTGGATATCCTGGTTCTGAAGGGGGATTCCTACTATGCTTCCCGTACTTGATGAAGAGATCGCACGCCATCGTATAGCGCGGAGGGTGGCGATGGAGTTCCAGGACGGAGACGTGGTAAATCTCGGGATCGGCATCCCTACACTGGTATCGGATTACATACCCGAGAACATCCGTGTCATATTTCAGACCGAGAACGGTGTAGTAGGGGCCGGACCAAAGCCGGAGAACGAGGACCTGCGTTTCATCGGAGCCGGAGGGAGATGTCTCAAACCGATCCCTGGGGGGGCCCTCGTTGCAAGCGACATGAGCTTCGGCCTGATCAGGGGAGGGCACCTTGATGCCACTGTCCTTGGTGCCCTGGAGGTGGATCAGGAAGGCAATCTGGCCAACTGGTGGATACCGGGCAAGATGGTCCCCGGGATGGGTGGGGCCATGGATCTCGTAACAGGGGCCAAACACGTGATAGTTGCCACGACTCACTGTACAAAGAGGGGAGATCCCAAGATCCTTCCCAAATGCACCTTGCCACTGACGGGAGCGAAAGTGGTGAGCCTTGTGGTGACTGAGTACGGTGTTCTCAGAATGGACTCGGGGGAAATGGCGCTGGAAGAGATAGCCCCGGGCGTGAACCTCGGGGAGTTCAAGAAGGTAACCCCTGCAAATTACAGGGTCTCGGACGACCTGTGCCAGATGAAGGGCTGTGAGCTGGAGTAGAAGACAGGTTCCGGGGTGGTCGGAATTTCCCGGTCAACAGGGTTTAATGGTCCCGAAAGAATCTTTGGGGCCGATCGAAGATATATCCAGGAGGCGTTTTGAATGAAAAGACCTGTTATTCTCGCCGCATGCAGGACCGGCGGGGGCAAATTCGGCGGAGTTTTGTCAGGGTTCGAGGCAACAGACCTTGGGGGCTTTGCTATCAGGGCAGCCCTGGACAGATCCGCTGTGCCGGAAGAGGAGATAGGCGAAGTGATAATGGGGAACGGGTGGCAGGCAGGCGTAGGAGCCAACCCGGCCAGGATCGCAATGTTCAAGGCGGGGATGCCACGATCGGTACCGGCTTTCACTGTCAACAAGAGGTGTGGTTCCAGCCTTCGGACGGCCATGCTGATAGCCGACAGGATCCGCCTCAATGACATCAGGGTCGGTGTTGCGGGAGGGATGGAGAGTGCCTCCAGGACCCCCTACATACTCCCCGAAGCCAGGTGGGGTCACAGGATGGGCGACAGGAAGGTCCTTGACGCGTTGCATCACGACGGTTTCATGTGCCCCCTGGCCGGAATGCTCATGGGGGCTACCGCCGAGATACTTGCAGAAGAGTACAGTATTACAAGAGAAGAGCAGGATTCCTATGCGCTGGAAAGCCACAGGAAAGCCTTCTCCGCAATGAAGAAGGGTCTTTTCGCTGACGAGACCTTTCCGGTCTCTATCAGGCAGAAAAAAGAGGTCGTTGAATGGGCTTCAGAGGAGATCCCGAGAGAAGATACAAGTCTGGAAAAGCTTGCCCGTCTGCCGGCCATATTCAAGGACAAGGGCACCATTACAGCAGGAAGCAGCTCGGCTCTCTGCGACGCGGGAAGCGCTGCGATCATTGCAGATCCCGACTGGGCCAAAGCCAACGGATTCAACCCCCTGGCGGAGATAGCAGGCTACGGCAGCGGCGCCCTTGAGGCAGATCACATGGGGCTCGGACCTGTTAAAGCCGTTCCCAGGGCAATGGAAATGTCGGGTATGACCCTGGGGGATATGGACCTTATTGAACTCAACGAAGCCTTCGCAGCCCAGGTCCTGGCAGTTCATCGTGCCATGCCCTTTGACATGGAGAGGTGCAACGTTAACGGGGGAGCAATAGCTCTCGGTCATCCCATCGGAGCGACAGGCACCAAGATCCTGGCCACACTGATATATGCACTCAGGAAAAGGGACAAGGAGTTTGGCCTTGCTACTGCCTGTATTGGAGGGGGCCAGGGCGTGGCCATGGTAATCAGAAGGCTCTCGTAAGCGCCGGCTTGAAAAAGATCAGGGCCGCCTCCGGGCGGCCCGTTTTTTCATGGAGTTACTCCTTATCCTTGCCGCACTCACCACCGCAACAGGGGTTGTTCTTTTCCTTCGGATCTTCCTTCTTTTCACAGCAGTTATCCTGTTTCTGTTGTTCTTTTGTCTCCTTTGGCTTTCTGCAGCAACCCACAGTTACTCCCCCTTTTCTTGTTCTTCAATGCAATTATACCCTTGGTGGTATTTATTTCAAAATCTTTTTATATTATTGTTTCCCTCCGGGGGAAGGAGGTAGAATGCGGGTATAGATCCAACATTCCAGTCAGCAGGAGGCCTTTAGATGAAGATAGAGGAGTTCAGGCTCGAAAGGACACTGGCCAGGTTCCAGAACGAGGTGGAGTACGACCTCAGCGCCTCGGGGATATATCCCATGTTCATACGGGAGATCCTCTCCCCCGATGAGATGGAAGAAGTCTACAACGATCTTCATCTCAAATATGTTCACACCGCCGGGACCGAGCATCTCAGGAAGGCAGTAGCCTCATTCTACGAAGGCATGGACCCTTCCAGAGTATTCATGACCAACGGATCTGCCGAAGCACTTTTCCTGATGGCCTGGGGGCTTATTGAACCCGGTGACGAGGTGGCTTTCATGATCCCCAACTTCATGCTGCTCTCCCACGTGGTTGAGTCCAACGGGGCCGTGGTCCGCGACTTTCACCTGGATCCTGATCGAGGCTGGTCCCTGGACCTGGACAGCCTTAAAAAAGCCGTTACACCGAAGACGAAACTGATATGCGTCTGCAACCCCAACAACCCCACCGGGACGGTCCTTTCCAGGGATCAGATGAAACAGGTCGTGGAGATCGCTTCAGAAGCGGATGCCTATCTGCTCTCCGACGAGGTGTACAGGGGAGCGGAGCAGACCGATGAAATGACGCCCAGTTTCTGGGGAATGTACGACAAGGTGATAGTTATAAGCGGCCTCTCGAAATCTTTCGGACTACCCGGGCTTCGGGTAGGCTGGGTGGCAGGTCCCAGTGAGATCGCGGATATGTCCTGGTTCTACCATGACTTCCTCTCCACGACGATCACCACCTTTAGCGACTATCTCGCAACGAAAGCCCTTGAGCCGGGGATGCGTGAAAAGATATTCTCTCGCAACAGGGGTATCGTAAGACAGAACCTGGCCACTTTCACCGACTGGGTCAACAGCCATGGCAAGGCGCTTTCCTTCACCCCTCCCCAGGCGGGTTGTTTCGCTTTCGTAAGGTATGACCTCCCTGTATCCTCCTGGGATCTGGTGATGGACATGGTAAGGACAGGCAGCGTATTTGTCATTCCGGGAAGCTGTTTCGGCATAGAGAACCATCTGAGGATGAACTTCGGCGTCGATGAACGGCGCCTGACCGAAGGGTTGGAGAGGATTGACAGGACCCTTTCAAAATATATCTGAACGAGGTGCTTTCTGCGTTTACCTTTTGAGATGCTCCGACGGGACCTACTACTGCGGAATTGCCATGGACCCGCAGAAGCGCCTCCGGCAGCATAACGACGGGAAAGGGGCGAGGTATACCGCTTCGCGGAGGCCCGTGGACCTGGTGTATGCCACCTCCTGTCGGTATTCACGGTCCCAGGCCCAGGCGATCGAGAGAAAGGCCAAAAGCAGGCCAAGAGATCTCAAGCTCTCCTTTCTGGAGAAGGCCGATGCCGAAGTCGGGACCGAGACCTGATGCAAGACAGGTGACGGAAGGGGGACCCGGTGATGTCCAAAAGCAGGGAGATCAGGAAAGTGATACGCGGAAGGCCGGTGGTCGAGGGGGCAGGGGTTCACCTGAGGCGGGTTTTCGGGTTCGGCGAAACGAAGGATTTTGATCCTTTCCTGCTTTTGGACGATTTTCGTTCCGACGATCCCCGAAAATTCCTGCCGGGATTCCCCTGGCACCCACACAGGGGTATCGAGACCATCACGTACATGATCGAAGGCACCGTTGAGCACGGTGACAGCCTTGGCAACTCCGGGGTCATCGGTCCCGGTGAGGTCCAGTGGATGACTGCAGGGAGCGGTATAATCCACCAGGAGATGCCCAAGGGCGACGAAGGGGGGAGGATGGGGGGGTTCCAGTTATGGGCGAACCTTCCTGCCTCCCACAAGATGATGGACCCTCGATACAGGGACCTGGGGAGAGACCGGATCCCCGTCATCAGGAAGAACGGGGCCAAAATCAGGCTTATATGTGGAGAGATCGAGGGCATAAGGGGTCCTGTGACGGATGTTATGACCGACCCCGGGTACCTCGACCTTGAGGTCCCCGCCGGGGTCTCCCTGTCCGTTCATGTCCCCGGAGGACATACCGCCTTTGCCTATGTCATCGCCGGAAGGGCCTTTTTCGGAGAGGAAAGAGAGGCGCTTTCATTCGAACTGGAGGGGGAGAACTACTTCGACATGAATGCCCGTCCCTTTATCTCCGACGGAGAGCTGGCCCTTTTCGATGACGGAGAGAAGGTAGATATCAGAGCAGGGGAGTTCCCGGCGAGGCTGCTTCTCTTTTATGGAAAACCCCTCGGGGAATCCGTGGCATGGCGGGGCCCCATAGTCATGAACACCAGGGAAGAACTCCAGGAGGCCTTCGAAGACCTCCAGCGGGGTACTTTCATAAGGAACTCGGGATGACCCCCTTGCCATATGTATTAATATATCAGAGTATAATCCGGACAGAAAACAGGCAAAGGAGGTGGCGGTCATGAAAAGATCCGTCTACAAGCGAGTTGTTTCCTCGCTGGTTACGCTGTCACTGCTGCTCCTTTTGGCAGCCCCCGTTCTGGCGGCGACGGCGAACGAGAGGATCACCTCGTCGGTCCATGTGGTTCGCGACATGTCGAAGGAAGACGACGTCGGGGCCATGGCAGACCTGGTTAAGTCCGCCAAGGGGGTAGTTATCATCCCCAACTACGTGAAAGCGGCCCTGGGCATAGGAGGAGCCCACGGAGAAGGGCTTGTCCTGAGACGTGACCCCGCGACCAACACATGGTTCGGACCCAGTTTCCTCAGCGTTACAGGTGCTTCCATCGGGTTTCAGATCGGGGTGCAGTCAACGGCCCTTCTTTTAGTAGTGACCAACCAGAAGGGCATGGACCACTTTTACGGCGACAAGTTCAAGCTCGGCGCCGATGTCGACATTGCCGCAGGTCCGGTGGGACGAAGTGCCGGCGCTGCAACGGACGTCAACCTTCAAGCCTCGATCTACAGCTATTCGATAAGCAAGGGGCTCTTTGCCGGGCTTTCGCTGAGCGGGGCCATGATGACCACCGACCATGACACCAACTCCTCCTACTGGGGGACATCTATCAACTCCAGGGACATCCTTCAGAAAAAGGCTTCGGCAGCCAGCATCCAGCCCCTGCTGTCAGCCCTGAACGACCTCATCAGAAGATCAGGCCAGTAAGTCGATTTTCGGTTCGAAAAGTGCGGTAACCCCCAGGCGGGACCTTGGTCCCGCCTTTTTCCTCCCTTGCGACCGAAAGGTCATTTTACATACAACCCCTTGACAAAAGTGTCCCTGTCCGAAAGAATAATTATTAAGTTCTGTAGGAGAGAAACAGGTTCTCTGTCAGAGAACGGAGGCGCGGGATGAACAGCCACGAGAAGCTTATCTGGATCCTGAAGAGGCTTGGAGAACCTCCCTACGAGATGGGGGTTACGGAGCTCTCCAGGGAGATCGGTGTCTCCAAGAGCGGTATCCACAAGATCCTCAAGTCACTTGCCGAAGAGAACCTTCTTGTTCAGAACCCCTCCACCAGGAAGTACTCACTGGGCCCACTGATCTTCCGTCTCGGTAATGTCTATAGCGATTCCAAGGGTATATGGGAGGTATCCCACACCATCATGGATTCCCTCGCCAAAGAGACAGGTACAGCCGTACTTATCGGCATACGTGAAGGCGATGACCCGATACTGGCCTACAAGATGGGCACCGACGAAAAGTTCATCTACCAGGGTCAGATCGGGACCCGGTTCCCCTTCAATGCGGGGGCCCTGGGGAAACTTCTGACCGCCTTTTTGCCCGAGGATCGCATACGCAGCATACTCCAGACCAGAAGTATCGAAAGAAAGACCCCCTATACAGAAACGGATCCCGACAGGTTGATGGAGGAGTACCGAAGGATAAGAAGACAGGAGTACGCGGTCAGCATAGAGGAGAACCGCGTCGGAGCCTTCGGTATGGCCGCCCCGATCAGGGATCGGCACGGCAAAGTATGGGCCTGCCTGAGCCTTGTCGGACCCCGGGAGACATTTACCCCGGACGTGGTTGACAATTGGATCTCCCTGCTCAGGACCGGGGCCGATGAGATCTCCTGTCGCCTGGGTTTCCGGGGTGCCTAGGGGGAATCATCCTTGAAAGGACAGGCGTGATGGTCATTCAGAACTATATTTCGTCGCTGCTATCAAACCCGATATTCCTTCTCAGTGTAGCCGTCTTCACGGGGCTTGTTCTGGGCAGTGTGAAGATAAAGGGGGTAGGCCTTGGGACTTCAGGCGCTCTCTTTACAGGGCTTTTAATGGGTTGGCTCGGGGTGAAGGTGCCCAGTGTCTTTTTCATGTGGAACCTCCTGATATTCGTCACCGCCGTGGGGCTTCTCTCATCAAAGGACATCGTGGGAGTCATCAGGAAATACGGTTACAGGTTCATTATCCTTTCCGTTGCCGTGACAGGCGCCGGGGCCCTGGCTACCTATTTCATGGCCCTGGTCTTTTCAGGTTCCGTGGAGCCCCTGCTTGTGGCCGGGACCTATACCGGGGCCCTTACGAGCTCCCCTGGCCTTGGAGCCGCCCTTGAGATATCGGGGGGCAATCCGCTGATCACTATCGGCTACACGATCGCCTATCCCTTTGGGGTCATCTCGGTGGTGCTCTTTGTCCAGCTTCTCCCTGTCCTTTTCAAGGTTGACCTTGTTCGGGAACGGGAGCTTCTGATCCGGGCGATCCATGACACACCCCCTGGTTCTGCAGGCGGAGTGAGTTCAGTCCCTTTTACGCTGGCTTCATTCGTTCTCTGTATGATCGGTGGTGTCCTCTTCGGGACCATCTCCATCCCCATCCCCCTGGTGGGGGACTTTTCCCTGGGAAGCACGGGAGGTGCCCTGATCTTTGCCCTCTTTGCAGGAGCCCTTGGGAGTATCGGTCCCTTTCCGATGCGCCTTGATACATCTGTCCTTTCGGCGCTTCGCACCTTTTCACTTGCCTATTTTCTGGCCGTAATGGGCATCCAGGCCGGGCCGGACATACCGAGGATCCTGGCCGAGCACGGTGTCGCCCTCGTGGCCATAGGTGCGGTATCGGCGGTGGTCAGCCTTATCGTCGGATGGATCGTTGGAAGGGGATTCTTCAAGCTTAACTGGGTGGTATTTCTAGGAGCCATTCCCGGGGCGATGACCAGCACCCCAGGCCTGGGCGCCGCGATTGAATCCACGGGATCCGACGAGTGCTCCGCCGGTTACGGGGCGACCTACCCGGCGGCTATCTTCTGCATGGTGCTTTTTACAAAGCTGATAATCCATGCCTTGCGGTGATCCCGGACAAAGGGATCTGTCTCCTGGGAATGCATCAGACGGCTAGAGGATCAATAAAGATTTTTATGCCGCAGACTAACTGAGAGAAAGATGGTGGAAGATGTTGACGAGCAAGGGAAGAATGGACAATGCGGTGCCGGACCGGAAAAGAGTCGTCGTTGCTGGTCTTGGGGCCATGGGAAGCGGAATAGCCAGACTTCTCCTGGACAAGAGGGCTCTCGTCCAGGTGGTAGGCGCAGGGGCGGCAAGGCCCGACAAGCATGGGAGGGATCTTGGCGAGGTCCTCGGAACGGGTGAGATGACAGGTGTGGCTGTGACATCAATAGGGGAACTTGCGGACATCGAAGCAGATATTGTAATACAGGCAACGACGTCCTTCACGAGAGAGGCTTTCCCGGACATCATGCAATTCGTGCGATCGGGCAAGAACGTTATCTCCATCGCAGAGGAGATGTCCTACCCTCATGTGACCGAACCCCTTCTTGCCAAGGATATGGAGGAAGCGGCAAGAAGCAACGGTGTGACGATTCTCGGGACAGGGGTGAACCCCGGTTTTATACTCGACACGCTGATCCTCACCCTTACCGGATCTTTCGGCAATGTCCTCTCCATCAGGGCCTCCCGTATAAATGACCTGTCCCCCTTCGGGCATGGCGTCATGAAGACCCAGGGGGTCGGCGCCACTCCAGAGGAGTTCAGGAAGGGCCTCGATGAAGGGAGCATCACCGGGCATATAGGTTTTCTTCAGTCCGTTCACATGATAGCCGATGCCCTTGGCTGGGATCTCGACGAAGTTATCGAAACCCGGGAGCCCATCATCTCCAGGGTCCACAGGAAGACCCCCCACGTCACCGTCGAGCCCGGAATGGTGGCTGGATGCAACCATTCAGTAAAGGGCATGAGCAAGGGCGAACCGGTGATAGTCCTTGAACACCCTCAGCAGGTGCACCCCCAGCTCGAGGGCGTCGAGACGGGAGACTACATAAAGATCCAGGGGGACTCGTCTTCGGTGGATATGGCTATCAGGCCTGAGATACCCGGAGGCATAGGGACCATATCCATGGCCGTTAACATGATCCCCCAGGTTCTGGAGGCGCCCGCTGGGCTGGTCACCATGCTGGATCTTCCGTTCCCCCGGGCTTTCATGAAGATCAAGGTTCGTTGATCCCATGGATGATCAAGGAAAGGGGTGATGGACAAAGGTCTTTCGCTGCATATCTCCCCAGCGGGGGCGAAATTTGAAAGGGCGATCTGAATAAGGAGGATAAGGATAATGAGCGCTGCGAATAATGACACCGTCAAGAAGTTCAAGGTACCTCATACCTACGTGATACTGTTCATCATCATCGTATTGGCTACGATAGGCACCTACTTTATCCCCGCAGGGGTCTACGAGCGAGTGAAGGATGCCGCCACGGGCAGGACCATTGTCGACGTGGCCTCCTATCACAACGTGGAACAGACTCCGGTCAGCTTCTTCGGAATGTTCAAGGCGATCCCCCAGGGGATGATCAGGGCCGCGAGCATCGTTTTCTTCGTCTTTATTATGGGTGGCTCTTTCACCATGATGCAGGCGACGGGGGCCATTGATGCAGGGATAGCGAAGGTAATAACAAGATTCAAGGACAGGGACAAGCTGGTAATACCGGTCATCATGTTCCTGTTCTCCATACTCGGTTTCACCATCGGAGCAGCAGAGGAGGTCATCCCCTTTGTTCCAATCGCCATAGCCCTTTCGAGAGGGTTCGGCTACGACGACATTGTCGGGGTGGCCATGGTCTCTACCGGTGCGGCCATCGGTTTTTCGGGCGGCATGCTTAACCCCTTCACAGTAGGGGTCGCCCAGGGCATAGCGGAGCTTCCTCTCTACTCCGCGCTTGCTTTCCGGTCGGTCGTTTACGTTATTCTCTACGTGGTCGCCGTATGGTACGTGCTTCGTTATGCGGCAAAGATCAAGGCCGACCCGACCCAGAGCGTCCTGTACGGGGTCGAGAGGGACGCTATCGCAACTTCAGACCATGACGAAATGCCCGTAATGACCGGCCGTCACAAGATGGCCCTGCTGGCCATGGTCGTAGGGATCGGTTTCATGATCTACGGGGTAATGAAACAGGGCTGGTATATCAACGAGATCTCGGCACTCTTCATCCTGCTGGGGATCGTTGTGGCTTTTATCGGCGGACTCGGTGCCAACGATATGGCCAAGTCCTTTGTTCAGGGGTGCAGGGCCATTGCCTTTGGCGCCCTCGTTGTGGGTATCGCCAGGGTTATCCTGGTCGTAATGGAGCAGGGGCAGATAATGGATGCCATCATCCATGGTCTCGCGAGCGCCGTGGGAATGCTGCCCACCCAGATAACAGCCGTAGGGATGTTCGTTGTGCAGTCCATAATCAACTTCTTCATTCCTTCCGGAAGCGGACAGGCCGCCACAGTTATGCCGATCATGTCGCCTCTGGCCGATGTGCTTGGGATCACCCGGCAGACGGCTGTTCTTGCCTTCCAGTACGGCGACGCCTTCTCGAACCAGATAATCCCGACCTCCGGCGCGCTGCTGGGCATCCTGGGGCTCGCTAACGTTCCCTATGACCGCTGGCTCAAGTACAACTGGAAACTGGTCACTTACTGGTCCATCATAGGTGGGATAGCCGTTATCGTCGCTTCACTGGTTAAGCTGGGTCCGTTCTAGGGTCAACGAAGAACCTGCAAGGCATCTAACTGACAGATCTTTTCAAAGGAACCGCAGCCAGACCTCAGTCTCGTTTCGCGAGGTCTGGCTGCCATATCCATCAAATATGGAAAAAAGCGGGATCCCCGGGAAAAAGGTGCATCCTGCCTGTCAAGGATAGATCAATAGCACGATAAAAGGAGGATCCAGATGCAAGACAGGATAAGAGAAGTGCTGGAAAGGGAAAGGGAGAACATACTCAGTGTCTACAGGGACCTTCATGCTATACCGGAGTTATCCGCCCAGGAATTCAGAACATCGGCCTATATAGCAGATTACC
The DNA here is from genome assembly GCA_012729145.1 of Synergistaceae bacterium. GTDB lineage: Bacteria > Synergistota > Synergistia > Synergistales > Thermovirgaceae > 58-81. Next base: position 13,445 of record JAAYDT010000063.1, read on the forward strand.
TTGAAAAGAGGGGTTTCCAGGTCCAGAGAGGAGTCGGAGGGACAGGGCTGGTCTCTTACCTTAGGGGAGAGGATCCCGGGCCGGTGCTGGGTGTCAGGGCGGATATGGACGCCCTGGGGCACCTGGTGAACGGAGAGATCCAGGCCATTCACTCCTGCGGCCATGATGCTCACTCGACAATGGGTATCTTTACCGCTGTGGTGGCCAGGGAGCTCGGTCTGGTAAGGAAAGGAGCCTTAAAGATGCTCTTCCAGCCCTCGGAGGAGCAGGAAGAGACCAGTGGGGCGCGGGCCATGATAGCCGATGGTGTGCTCAAGGATATGGATATGTGCATAGGGATACACCTCAGACCCATACAGGAAGCACGTTATGGACAGGCTGTATCAGCCCTGAAGCACGGAGCGCTTTCCAGCGTGACCGCCCAGATCAAGGGGGTCGCCGCCCATGGGGGCAGGCCCCACCTTGGGAAGAACGTGGTCGATGCTCTGGCCGCGATAGTCAACGCCGTGAATGCCATATGGGTCGACCCGACGGTGCCGGCTTCGGCCAAGGTCACGGCTTTGAATGCCGGAGGCGCGAACTACTCCTCCATACCGGAGAAGGGGGAGATGGGGGCGGACCTGAGAGCCAACACCAATGAGGTAATGGAAGAATTGCTGGAGAAAGTCGAACATGCCATAAGGACAGGAGCCTCCACGATAGGATGCAGCGCCGAGGTCAGAAGGGTTCCGGGTCTTCCTGCAGCCGTATTCGACAGGGACATGATCCGGATAGCCGATGAGGCCATCCGGGAAATCCTTGGAGATGAAGGTGCTCTCGGGGAGAGGGGAACCACCGGGGCTGAGGATTTTCATGAGTACGTCAAGGCTAAACCTGAACTCAGAACCACCTACATCGGTCTGGGCTGTGACCTGGAGCCCGGGCTTCATCACCCGGAGATGTCCTTCAGGCAGGACGCCCTGCTTGATGGCGTGGCCATTCTTGCGAACATGGCAGGCAGGATCCTTGGCTGAAAAAGCATAAGCCTGTTCACGATCGATGGCCGGATGAAGAAGGGAGGTGAAAGCGGCCAGGACGACAGCAGGAAGGACCAGGCAAGGAGTCCCTTTAAGGGACCGGGATGATCCTTTTCGTTTCGAAGGGAGGTTACATGATGTCGGTTGAAACAGGTAGTGAGAGGAAAAAGCGCTTCAAGGTCCCTCATACTTACGTCATCCTGTTCTCGGTTGTCATCCTCGCAACGATAATGACCTACGTTCTCCCGGCAGGCGTCTATGATCGCTACAAGGACGAGAGGACCGGAAGAACGCTGGTCGATGCCACCTCCTATCACCACGTCGAAAGGACCCCAGTAAGCGTCTTCAAGATGTTCGAATCACTTCCCAAGGGAATGAAAGAGACCGCTGAGATCATCTTCTTCATCTTCATCTGCGGCGGCGCCTTCTCCATCATCCAGGCTACAGGGGCGATCGACGGGGCCATAGGGAAAGCGGTCCTCGGGTTGAAGGGCAAGGAGAAGCTTATGATCCCTATCACGATGCTTATCTTCTCCATAGGTGGAGCCACTTACGGCATGGCTGA